>CAZTFR010000041.1:9812-19469 GCA_964612945.1 uncultured Thermoplasmatales archaeon | reverse complement strand
AGGAGAAAATTTCTTTTTCAAAAAGTATAAATACCGTGAAAGGTATTTGCCCGTAACATTAGCCTATAGGCTCTAAATATATAGAATTAATATTTAGGCTAGGAGAGAATGGGATATGAAAGCAAATAGAAAGTATAGAGAAGGTGAGGAAGCAGTATCAGCAGTTATTGGTGTCATTTTGATGGTGGCAATAACCGTTGCGATCGCTGCGACAGTGTACGTCTATGTTAGTGGAATGATTGGTACTAGTCCACAGTCGACACCGAATGTACAATTCGTTAAAGATGATATTGCAGATACTTTAACTGTAGCAAGTGCAGATCCTGGTGATTTGGACTGGGAAGATCTAGAAATTACCGGTACATGTACCTCAGATGGTTTATTTGGAGGTACTGATGTTGATGCTGGGAATCAGATTACGGGATGCTCGGGTACAATCACCATTAGACATATAGATACCAACACGCTATTAGGTACTTGGACTTTTACATAATTATTGAAATATAGATAATATCAAATTTATCTATATTCTTTTTTTAATTATTTTTTTATCTAAATTTTAATTTTTATAGTTTAATTAAAAAGGATTAAATGATTTATTTGGATAGCATATTAATTGTTTCATTAATTGATTAGGTGGTTTTGGATAATAAAGAGACATTTGATTTCAAAAGAGAGGATAGTTTTTTTCGTTTCATTATGGATTATAATAAATTATTGTACTATTGCATCTTGTGAAGAATGGACAAATACATATGGTGGTCAAGGCTACGATGCTGCATCACAGATTATTGCTACTCAAGACGGCGGATATGCAATAATTGGGATTACAAATTCTTTTGAGGCATTGGGATATGATCTCTGGGTTATTAAGATAGACAAGAATGGTGAGATGGAATGGAATAAACTATATGGGGGTAGAAAAGATGATTTCGGTTATTTTTTGTTACAGACAGATGATGAAGAGTATATTGCTTTAGGGGCTACAAATTCGTCATTTGATAATAACTCAGATTTTGATATTCTAATGATTAAAATAGATAGTTCTGGTAATGTTAAATGGTTTAAAACTCTAGGTAATACAACTGATGAACAAGCAATATCTATTATTAAAACGAACCAATTAGAATACGCTATTTTAGGAATTGCTAAAAATTTTGATACTCAAAATAGTGATTTTTATCTCATTAATACTGATATGAATGGAACGATGAACTGGAACAAAACATATGGCGGAAGCAAAGAGGAAGTTGCAAAATCATTTATGCAATCAAATGACAATGGATATGCAATCGTAGGTTACACCACTTCTTATGGTGCAGGAAAAAAGGATATCTGGCTAATAAAAACAGATCAAAATGGAACAATGCAATGGAATAAAACTTATGGTGGAATATTCGATGATGAAGCATATGCAATTATACAAACAATCGACAAAGGATATGCAATTGCAGGATATACAGCTTCTTATGGTGCCGGAAATAGCGATTTCTGGCTAATAAAAACAGATCAAAATGGAACAATGCAATGGAATCGAACATACGGGGGTCCAGATGATGATGGTGCACAAGCTCTTCTGCAAACATCAGATAATGGTTACGCATTAGCAGGATATTCTGAAGTTTTTTTATCGTATGATTTCTATCTGATAAAGACTAATAATAAAGGTTTTATCCAGGGTACAGTTAATTCAACAGATGATGGTGATGAGCGAGCATTTTCAATAATCCAAAATGAAAAAGGAAATTTTGTTCTTGCAGGATACTCACATCTTCAAAGCGGTTATAATATATATGCTGTCGAAATCAATTCTACTAATCTAAACAGATCGAATCTTTCTCCTATTTCTTTTGCCGGTAACGATAAACATATAATGATTGGTGAAACATTTACTTTTGAAGGAACTGGTTTTGACCCTGATGGAAAAATCGTCAAATACCTATGGGATTTTGATGGAGATAGAGTTCCAGATTATTTTTCAAATCAATCTGGAATAGCAAAATATAATTATAAAAAAGATGGCAAATTTATCGCTACTTTAACTGTAATTGATAACAATAATTCTCGGGCTATAGACAGCATAATCGTAACTGTTCAATCGCTGGAGGAGGAAATAAATTCTAATAATAATCGCGATTCAATTACATTACTATTAATAATGATTTTTTTTATAATACTTTTTATATTTTTTTATATTATAAACTATGTATTAAAAAATAAACATTGTAAACTATTAAATGAGCCGAAAAAATGGATAACCTATTTAATATTTAGCTCAATTTTTCTTATAAGTATTAAATTTCTGATTACCTTATTATTTGATTATCCATGGATTTA
This sequence comes from uncultured Thermoplasmatales archaeon, assembly GCA_964612945.1. GTDB lineage: Archaea > Thermoplasmatota > E2 > DHVEG-1 > DHVEG-1 > CAZTFR01. Next base: position 17,132 of record CAZTFR010000041.1, on the reverse strand, counting down.
TGGTGATGAGTTTATTTATGGATATTTAGCCAAAGTAATATATTCGGGTAAATTCATCATTTTGGGTGAGATTCCTTTCGCATCAATGCTAGTTCCAGCAGGATATTCATATTTTCTTTCACCAGCCTATCTTGTTGGATCTAATATGTTCTTAGTATATCACTCAATGTTATTTATAAACTCAATTCTCAGTACTTTAATCATCTTTCCTGTGTTTTATATTATGAAATTCTTTGTGGATAAAAAATGGGCTTTTGCTACATCTCTTATAATTGCCACACTCCCATCGATGCAAACCTACAACGTTACATTGTTAAGCGAAAATGCATTTTTTCCATTCTTCTTATTGTCTTGTGCTTTACTTGTGAAAACATTTTCTATTAATAGATTTAACAAATCGTTCATTATTTATTCTGTACTCCTTGGTTTTTCAGTGGTCTTCTTAATAACAATTAGAGCAATTGGTATTGCAATATTTGCAGCACTACTCTGTACTATTCTCTATAAAATTATAACTAAAAGAGATAAATCTTCATTGAAATATGCATTAATATTCATACCGTATATATTTTTAATTGCTGGAGGATTCATCCTCTATAATAAGAGGATATTCACAATAGGTTACTCAGATTCTTTGTATTTAGAGAAGGGGCTTTCTTTTTTCAGCAATGTACAAAATCTTTTTACTTTTTTTCGATTGATTGGTAATGAAATTAACTATTTTATTATAATGAGTTATTTCATCTTCTTTGTATTTATGATATTTTTATTAATTAGATTAAAAGAAATAAAGGATGACTACACTGAAAAATTAAAACCATTTATACTCTTTAGTCTATTTTCAATTATTTTTTTAATACTCATAACAGTTACACACATTTATCAAAACTATGAGATATACACACGTTATGTTGCTCCAGGTTTACCATTAGTCGTGATGTTAGGAGTGATCGGATTTCAAATTTTTATTAAAAAGCGAAATAGAAGAAATGAAAAAATAATATCTTTCTTATTCATTATTTCTGTTCTATACTTTGTTTTATTTTTTCCTGAAGGTCCTTATAAAGTTGCAAATAATCTTGATTTACGATGGATAGTATATCTTAGTAGCATTAATTTAAATGGCATCAATTTGTATTTACTATTTCGAATAATGCTTTCTTTTGTTACTATTTTAATAGCAGGTATAATACTTTTTAATATCAAGAAAAAAGAAGAGATATATAAAATTTTTAATCGAATAATAAAAAAACCTCGAGCTATACCGATTATAATAATTATTTCAAGTTTATTATTGTTACCAACATTGTTAACCTCCCTTGGTTTCAATGATATATCAAATTACAGAAGAATAAATCAGCCGGCAATCTGGTTTATGGAAAATGACAATGATGCAGATATTATTGTTGAAGATGGATTCACCGCTTTCTCAGGTGGAGGGATGGATCTAAATTTCTGGCAAGTTATGTACAAGGATTTAATATTCTGGGTCAGTGAGGGGACCATTGAAATATTAAATCGTGAGCGTATGAATGATTTTGTTCTAACCCAAAATAAAAGTGCTGATTACATTTTATCGACTCATGATCTAACAAAATACTACACAGTAATCCAAGATTTTTCGATGAATCTACCAGTCGTCCCAATGAAACATCAAGACAAAGTAGATTGGCATATCTACAAAGTCGACAATTAACAACGAAAAAATATTGTTGAAGGATAACTATATAAAATCATTATTTATTTTAGAAATAAGAGAGGTGGGATTAAGGGATACTAATAATTTTTTGCTACTAATAGGTTGTTGCTATGTATAGGGAGAAAAAAGTTTCTGTTGTTATTCCAGCCTATAACGAAGAAAAACATATTCAGAATACCATAGAAACAATTCCTGAATATGTTGATAAAATCATTGTTGTTGATGATCATAGCATAGATACTACAGCAAGTATCGTACAAAAACTTAGAAACAACGAAAAGGGGAAATTAGAGTTCATCCATCATGATATGAATAAGGGTGTTGGAGAGGCTATTAAAACGGGTTATATAAAATCTCTTGATCTTGGTATTGACATCGCAGCAGTAATGGCTGGAGACGCGCAGATGGATCCCAACGAACTCTACCGATTACTTGATCCAATAGTTGAAGGTAAAGCTGAATATACGAAAGGCAATCGACTCACACATAAAGAGAAAGTGAAGATGCCTCGAATACGAGCTTTTGGGAATGGTATTCTTACGTTTCTTACAAAAATTGCATCTGGGTATTGGACAGTTATTGATCCTCAAAATGGATATACTGCAATTTCTCAATCATCTTTAAAGAAAATAGATGTAAAAGCGTTGTATCCCGGTTATGGTTATCCTAATGATCTATTAATAAAACTAAATCTGAATCGTGCCAAAATATTTGACATAGAGATGCCGCCAAGGTATGGATCTGAAAAATCAAAAATCAAACTTGGACGATATTCTCTGAGATTAATTGCAATATTAGTAAAAGGATTTTTTAAAAGAATATGGAAAGAATATGGCGGTGTAAATTTCCATCCATTATTTCTTTTTTATGTAATCGGATTATTGTTGCTTCCTGCAGGGTTCCTTCTTGGAATCTATGTTTTATATTTCAGAATATTTACTGGATCCTATTCAACAGGTACAATTATTTTAACTGCTCTTTTTTTAATAATGGGTTTCCAATCATTGATATTTGCTATGATGTTTGATATGGAATCAAATAAACAATTATCATAATATGTAAAAGCAGTTGATATCGAAGTGCTATACTCCTACGTAAAAAATGAGTGAGGTCTGAGGATTAATAAATGAGAATTCTAATTGATATCGGTCATCCTGGACATGTTCATTTCTATAAAAATTTTATTTGGAAAATGCAGGAGAACGGACATAATATTTTAGTAACTAATCGGGAGAAGGACGTTACAACTAAATTATTAAATCATTATAATATTAATCATATAACAATTTCAAGACAATCCAAAAATATCTATGGTTTATCATATGAGTTATTACATCGTTGGCGACGACTCATATCAATCATAAAAAGGTTTCAACCAGATTTTATAACGGAGATTGGTGGAGCCTTCATTGCACTACCAAGTAAAATCTGTGGAGTACCCTCGATTATTTTTAATGATAGCGAGCCAGTCCCTACTGATACCTTTATTACCTATCCTTTTGCAGAAAAAATTCTAACACCCAAATGTTTCTTAAAAGATTTAGGACAAAACCACATAAGATATAATGGATATCATGAAATTGCCTATCTTCATCCCGATTATTTTAAACCAGATTTTAAGATCAAAGAAACATTAGGTATCGAAAAGAGTCAACCGTACTTTATACTCAGACTCGTCTCATGGAAAGCAAGCCATGACATCAATCAATCGGGATTTTCATTCGATTGGATTAAAAAAATTATTGCTCAATTAGAGAAATATGGAAAAGTATTAATCTCTTCAGAAAGTGAATTACCAAAAAAATTGAAAATCTATCAAATCAGAATCCCGCCATGGAAAATGCATGATGCACTCTACTATGCTGATTTATTCATGGGGGATGGAGCTACTATGGCAACAGAAAGTGGTCTTCTTGGAACACCGGCTATACGTACATCAAGCCTTGTTGGGACCATGGGCAATTTTACCGAATTAATGCAAAAATTCAAATTAGTCTACTCATATAAATCTCAAAAACAGGCTATAGAAAAAGTATTGGATATATTAAATAATAACAAGTCAAAAAAAATTTGGAAGGAACGAAAAAATAGATTATTTGATGAGAAAATCAATGTGACAAAATTTATGATAAATTTTTTTGAAAATTATCCGAATAATCTAAATATAGTTGAAACGGAGTAACATGTGTGGGATATGTGGGATACTGGGTGATGGAGCCGGCAAAAAAATAAACGAAGTTAAGTCAATGATGGATGTTCTGATACATAGAGGGCCAGATGGAGAAGGGATCTATTCTGACCATCAGGTATGCTTCGGTCACAGACGATTAAAAATCATAGACTTAACAGAAAATGCAAGGCAACCGATGACAAATGAAGATGAAAGTATTATATTAGTCTATAATGGAGAGATTTATAATTACCTAGAACTAAAAAAACAATTAAAGAAAAAAGGATATAAATTTAAATCATCTTCAGATACCGAGGTTTTAATCCATGCATATGAAGAATGGGGAAAAGATTGTTTAGCGAAATTTAACGGAATGTTTGTTTTTGCTCTTTATGATAAAAATAGAAATATTGTCTTCATTGCAAGAGATCGATTTGGGATAAAACCTCTATATTGGATTAAAAAAAATGGATTTTTTTATTTTGCATCAGAAATAAAAGCATTACTTCAGATAAATGATATTATAGCAAGTGTAAACGACGATATGGTTTTTGACTATCTTGTATTTGCGAGAGTAGATCATACTGAAAACACATTTTTTAATGATATCTATCGTCTCAAACCAGGAAATTTTATTCTATATAAAGATGGCGGCTCAAGAATCAACCAGTGGTGGAAATTAGTAGAAAATAAAGGAAAAAAAGGTGATTTTTTAAAATATCTTGATGATTCAGTAGAATTAAGGCTCAGGAGTGATGTGCCTCTCGGATCATCACTCAGCGGGGGGTTGGATTCCTCATCTATAGTAACAATCCTCCAAAAAAAATTGAATAACAATCAAATACATTCTTTTTCTGCTGTTTATGATGAAAAATGGGAAAAAAATGAGAATAAATACATTGATCTTCTTATAAAACATTTAGGACTTTCTGCAAAGAAAGTGACACCGACATTGAAAATGTTCTTAAATGATATTGATCAATTCATATATCATCAGGAAGAACCCTTTGGTAGTATTGGCATTTATGCCGCATGGAAAGTTATTGAACTAGCACGTAAAAACAATATCACTGTACTTTTAAATGGTCAAGGGGGCGATGAGATACTTGCGGGATATCCCTATTTTACCACTTACTATCTCAGAGAATTAATTCGCGATAGGCGTATCTATAGATTCATTAAGGAAGCACTTTTATATATTAAAAGAGAAAGAGATTTCTATGCCCTTAAGCTATTAGTTTTTCTTGGTCTTTCTCAAAAATTAAAAAGAAAAGCGTTAATTACCAAGATACCTGTTATAAATCAAGATTTCTTCAATGAAACTATCGGTAAGAGTCGAGTAATAAAAGAGTTTCTAGACGCACGTGATTTAAACGATGCTATAGTTAAACACCTGGAATACAAACTTGAACATTTACTCCGATACGAAGACAGAAATAGTATGGCTTTTTCAGTAGAGAGTAGACTTCCATTTTTAGATTTTAGGCTTGTTGAATATATGATTTCACAACCTGCAGAAATTAAGATTAAGGATGGTATCCAAAAGATTGCGTTACGGGAATCTATGATAAAACTTCTTCCAGATCAGATCCGATTAAGAGAAGATAAAGTTGGATTTGAGATCCCAGAAAATGAATGGCTGCAAAATAATGGATTAAAAAAATTCTTTAAAAAATATGTTAATCGGAAAATGAGGACAATAAAATATTACCAACCAGAAAAACTTGAAAAAATCGTTACAAATTACTTATCTGGTCAAGAAGGCAATGAACGACTGCTTTGGCGTATCTTAAATCTTGAATTATGGTATAGAAAATTTATTGATCGACAACCAAACACATTTGTTATTCCAAAAAAATAATTGAGATATAATATGAAAATATGTTTCGTGGGAAACGCTAGTTCTACACACATACATAAGTGGGTGAACTGGTTCGTTGATAGAGGGCATGATGTTTATTTAGCTTCAGCATTCAAGTATACTGACACAAATTTAAAAATAAGATATATATCTCCAAAAAAACAAATACCTGAGAATCAAGCTGGCGAGAATTTTAACCTGATAAAAGTGGCTACGTATATATCCTTATTCAGTACGCTTCGAAAATTTTTAAAAAATGAAGATATTGATATCTTACATGGGCATTATATATTAGGACACGGTACAGTAACGTCAACTGTTTCTTTTAGTCCAAAAATATTAAGCATTTGGGGTGACGACATTGCTAGTGCTCCAGATAAACATCCTTTTTTAATAAAATATGCATTGAAAAGAGCCACTATTATTCATGCTCAAGACCCTCTAGTAAAAACAAAAATACAAAAAATCATCAATAGATATGATAAAATCTTCGTAATGCCCTGGGGCGTCAACCTGGATATATTTTCACCGAATCAGAGAGCTCCCGATCTGAGACGAAAATTCCAACAACTACCCGGACCAATCATCATCATCCTTAGAGGAATGGAAAGAAGATATTACAAAATTCTATCTGCTGCAATTGATAAAATAATACATAAAATCCCAGATGTTAATTTCATATTACTTAAAAGCGAGCTATTTAAAAATAAGTTTGAAGATAACAAAAATGTTACATTAATAGATTGGATAGATCGCAAGGATGTCCCTCAATATCTAGCCAGTTCCGATCTTTTTATTGATCCTTACATCCCTCATAGACCAAATGAAATAGGCCACACTTATGGTATGGCATTATTGGAGGCAATGGCATCTGGTATCGCAACCTTGGTTGCTGAAAGACCCACTATTACATATTTGAAAGGAGACGAAAGATGGTACTTCGGTGAGTACTATAAAGCAGAAAATTCTGAGAATTTATACAAAAAAGCGATTGCACTATTAAATGATGCCAATAGAAGAAGAGAAATGATAACAAAAAACCTCGAAATCGTTAGGAAAAAATTTGATGCTAATAAAAATATGAAGAAAATAGAGGGACTCTACACGGACCTTCTTACTAACCGAGATTCGAAATGACAAAGGAAAAATCATATATCGTAGAAGGAGAAAGGAAAATACTTTCAAATGAACAATGGGACTTTCTAATAATATTAGATGCCTGTAGATATGATTGCTTCGCAGATATCTATGAGGAATATCTTGGTGAATTTGAAAATAAAAAATTGAAAAAAGCAATTTCACCTGCATTCAATACAATGGACTGGCTAAACAAGGTATTTACAGGATATTATGAAGATATTATATACATCTCAGCTAACCCATATATCAATTCAAAGGTTCAAACAAAAGACCAGGAGGGAAATACATATTTTGGGAAAGAACATTTTTTCAACATTATTGATGTCTGGGATTGGGGATGGGCAAAAAAATTAGGAACAACACACCCTGAAGCTATGCACCAATCTGTTAAACAATTAGATAGATTTGAAGGTAAAAGAGTTATTATACATTATATTCAACCTCATGAGC
>CAZTFR010000041.1:0-9802 GCA_964612945.1 uncultured Thermoplasmatales archaeon | reverse complement strand
ACGTAACTAAAAGATCAAACAATAAGAATCATGATAAGACTATATTAAGCAAAAAACTTAACAGATTTATAAGAAAAATTTCAACCAGATATTTAGGTGCTGAGGTGATTTGGAAACTATGTAAAAAATTGAAAAAACCAATTACTAATCAAGCTGCCATTATTTATTACAATGAGGGATTTGATGGGGTAAAAGAAGCCTATATGGAGAATCTAGAGCTAGTTTTGTATTACCTTACTGACACTATTAAAAATAACTTATATGGAAGAATATTAATTACATCGGATCATGGTGAGTATCTTGGTGAAAGTCGGAAGTATGGGCATACATATGTCCCTCAGGGATATCCAGTATCGGAGGTCCCATGGCTGGAGATAACCCGGGCAATAAAACCTAGATTAAAATCCAAGAAGAAGATTGTTAGGTAAGCAGTGAAGTTATTGAGATTTAAAAAAACAATTAGGAAATTTTCTTGATTTTATTCTTTTTTTATTATTAAGATAGAATATGATTATCAGATAATAAATTAATTATTGCTTATGTGAAAAAATATATTTATTTAACAGTATTAATCTTGTAATCACTAGAATTATTAAAGATGTTGATGTCGCCATTGCAGCTCCATTAATTCCATATCTTGGAATTAGCAGAATATTTAAAATGATGTTAATTATAGCATTGAAAACTGAAACTTTAAACAAGATATTTATTTTTCCAATGCTAGATAAAGCTGATCCTACGGAGACTATTGGTGCGTATATTGTGAACCCAAATAATAAAATCAATAATGGTGAATATGCAGGTAGAAATTCATCAGTAAATACAATATTAATGATGAATTTACCAAAAAATGCTATAAGGGTAGAAAGCAATAATATTATCAGAAATGTTTTGAATATCGCTTGTTTAATTAATTCTCTAATATTTTCATAATCTTTTCTTCCATGATATGTTGCTATCATAGGAGTTGTTATTCTCTGAATCGCTTGGGGGAGAAGAAGTAAACTTTGGACTAGCAGTATCGAAATTGCGTAGTATCCGACATCTATTTTATCCAAGAAATATCCTATTAACAGACTGTCTATTTGGATATTTATTAATGCAATTGAATTTATTAGAACAACATACACTCCAAACAAACAGAGTTGTTTAAATATAATATTGCAACATTTTTTCGGGCGATCAACAAGATATCGAATAAGAGACAGAGAAAAAATGCTAATAATAATGGTTGGAAGAACTAGGCCAATTACCGCACCCATCGTACCTCCCTCAAAGAAATACACTAATACAAATGATACTAAAAACACTGAAACATTTTGCATAATAGTAACAAATGCAAAAAGCTTCATTTTTCTTAAGCCGTTTAAGGTACCAACAACAATCTTCTGAATAGCGATAAAAGGAAAACATAAAGCAATAATCCTTATTAGCATCACCATATCTGGACTATTAAAAATATTTACCGCTAAAATATCAGAGAGAAGAAATAGAACCAAACCAATTATCAATCCAATTAAAAACGAACCAATTAAGCCAGCGGAAGCAAAATCGCTGACTTTTTTTCGATTTTCTTTGTATTCTGCAACATATTTTGTCAACGCTGCCCCAATTCCAAACGATGCAAATTGCATTCCGAATAAATATATTACAAATACGAGAGTATACAAACCAAGTCCGTACGCACCAAGTTCTCTACCTAAAACTGCTCGTAATAAAAAATGTACTATTGATGAAATAGCCAGACTAACAAAAGACCATTGAATATCTTTTATTGTTTTACTAAATCGAAGCATTACATCATAATCTCATAATGATTTTTCTATCAATTATTTCAAGGATTTTTTTACTTGAGGTCCCATCTCCAAAGGCATAATTTTGTTTATTTTTTGGATTAAAGTCATCAACCATATTTATTACTTGATTATTACCAGTGCCGACAATCACATTCCAGTTATCATCAACAGTTTCAACCCATTCGGTATTATCCCTAAGAGTTATACAAGGAATCTTTAAAATATACGCCTCTTTTTGGATACCTCCTGAATCTGTTAACACTTTTTTTGCATTGTTCATTAAACAGAGAAAATCAAAATATCCCAACGGTTTTAAAACAATAATTTGCTTTTTTAACTTGTCAAATAGATTGTACTTTCGTAAAAAATTCTCAGTTCTAGGATGAACAGGAAATACGATTGTATCTTTTATCTCACACAGGGCCTCAACAATATTTCGAAGACTCTCAATGGTATCCGTGTTACTTGCTCTATGCAACGTTACTACAAGATATCCTTTTTTCTTAAGATTTAGCTTCTGCAAAATCGTAGATTGTTCCGCAATTTTTTTATTAATATATAGAGCATCAACCATCACATCCCCCGTGAGAAATACACCTTCTGTAATATTTTCGTTCCGTAAATTATCAACAGATCTTTGAGTCGGACAGAACAGCAAATCCGAACAATGATCAGTTAAGACTCGATTGATTTCTTCAGGCATAGAACGGTCATATGATCGTAATCCTGCTTCAATATGACCAACCTTAATATGTAATTTACTTGCAGCAAGAGCCCCTGCAAGCGTGGTATTACAATCACCATATACTAAAACAAGATCCGGTTGAACCTTCAATAGGACGTTCTCAATTCGTTCTAACATCAACCCTGTCTGACGACCATGAGAAGAGGACCCTACATTTAGATGATAATCAGGCTCAGGAATTCGGAGCTCATCAAAAAATACCTTATTCATTTCATAATCATAGTGTTGACCGGTATGAATTAATATCTCTTCAAATTCTTCTCGAAGCTTTTGAGAGACTGGTGCAGCTTTTATAAAATTCGGCCGTGTTCCAATAATTGATGCGATTTTTATGGTTTATTCCACTCCAACACATAAATTTTTTAATAATCCCTCTCATTCCGGTATCCACAGAACCATTTTTTAATCTTCTCTATAAATGAATGTATCGTTTATTTGGATATTATCTCTACTATTTTATTTTCTTGCTTTTTTTTAAGAGATATTTTTTACTTTTTGAAAGATACTTATCAGAAGAAGCGAGATAATCAGAAGAAAAAGACTATACCCTGGAGTATCGGAAGTTTTCAATACAAGATCCTCTTTGTTTTTTTCAAAGATATTTTGAGAAATACTATTCTCTCCAGCATCGTCCTCTATTCGTATTCCAATGGTATTTTCTGTTATAGTATTTGATTGAAGGATATTTTGTGTGCTATGAAACTCTATATGGATTCCAATATTGTTGTTATGAAAGATATTGTTTTGAATATTGCTCTGGTTTGAGTTTCGTAAATATACTCCTGCAAGTGAGTTGGAACTGAAACGGTTCGTATTGATTGTTAGTATGCTTTGATATGACCAGAGACCATTTTCAGCACTTTTTGTAACAGAGTTATTGCTAAGAGTAGTGTTCATACAGTGTATCATGCTCAATGCATCATCGCCATTTCCATTGAGACTATTTTGTGTTATGAGGAGATGTTGTGCGTTTTGAAAGTAGCATCCATCATAGGTATTGTTTTCAACCTGGTTTTGGGAAACCATGCATTGTGTGCTGGGTTTATCAAAAAAAATTCCGTATCCATTATTTGTGATTATATTCTTATCAATCCTACAGTTCTTGCATTGGTTTCCTGTTTGTATTCCACTCCAGCCATTTCTAGTAATTGTGGTATTTGTTATCGTGCATGAATCTGCGGAAATCAGTATCCCTGCATCTGCTGTGCCGCTGTTGGTGATGGTCATGTTCTGAATCTGTACATTGTCTGCAAGAACGGTGAGTACATCACCGGATCCATTGCCATCAAGAATGGTTGTATGTTGATGTGCTCCTTTTAGAGTAAGTGCGGTATGTATCACAAGAGGTTCTATGTATCTTCCTGATTCAATTATGATGATGTCCCCCGGAGATGATGCATTTATTGCGGTCTGAATTCGTGAAAAATTACCGGTGTTTGGTCCACCGACATAAAGAATTGTGCTTTGTACGGTTTCAATGTTGAGAGGAAGCGTGTGTGAAAAAAGATACAAGGTGAGGAATAAGACGAGGAGATGACGTGTTTTTGAGTGGTTCATTGTTTTCAGTCTGAGTGGGAATGAAAAACGAAGTCTAAAAGAGTTACGCCTAAAACCATGGTAGGTCTTTTTTAGCCTTCCAGATTGTGTTTGATTCTTAAGCTATCAGATTGCGGAAACAAATCAATTGTATTCAAGGATTTATTTTTCATATATGAAAGTGTAATTGAAAGTATGGTAAATAGGATAAATAAATCAATAGTTTTCTTGAATACTATATTGAGGTAGTCCTATCGGTTCTACAGGTATAGCAGAAACAAAAAGGTTATGCTTGTTGTTAGACGCGTCGTCGTTGCCGGTACAATCGTTGATCAATGGTTGCTTGCATTGCTTGTGTATCGATATCTGAGAGTCCAAGGAAACGGGAGATTTTTTCGATGTCTTCTTTTGGAGTGTGTAGTATCTGCATCATCTTTGGTGTTTCTGATGGTTTTGATGCTGATTCAGAGACACATATCAAAAAGCTAAAATACGTAATTGAAATTACGGTAATTATGATTACGGAGTTTATCAACCGGGAATCTGAGCTGCATGCCCTCAACACCGCCTATCAACAAAAAACCTTTCAGTTCTATCCCATCTATGGACGAAGACGCATCGGAAAAACAGAGCTGATTAAACAATTCATCAAAGATAAAACCCACATCTACTTTCTTGCAACAGAGGGAACAGAACAAGAAAATATCCTTCATTTCAAAAACGCCGCCCAACATCAGATCACACTCTCCTACGTACGAGATACCTTTGAAGACATCTTTGCATACATCACCAAGAATCTCAAGAAAAAAATGGTCATCGTCATCGACGAATTCCCCTTTCTAGTCAAAGCCAACAAAAGCATCTCTTCACGTTTCCAAAGAATCATCGACACCCATCTTGTCCATTCTAATATCTTTCTCATACTCTGCGGATCATCAGTTGGCATGATGTATAAAGAGGTATTAGGATATCAGGCACCACTCTATGGGAGAAGAACCGGACAATTAGAGCTCCGTCCTTTCTCCTTCCAACATGTCCAACAATTTCTTCAAAAACCAATACAAGAATGCATCAACATCTACGGCATCTGCGGTGGCATTCCTTTTTATCTCAAAGAATTTATCAAACACAAACCATTCACTCAGCTGATCGAAGAAAAAATTTTGGCAGACGATGCCATACTCAACAAGGAAGCTCTATTTTTCCTTCGAGCAGAACTTGATGAAATTGCACGGTATGCATCCATCATCGAAGCAATGTCGCAAGGAAACACAAAATTGGGTGAAATAATGAACTATTGCGGATTCAAGCAACGACTAAATATCTCACCATATCTCAACGTCCTTGATAAACTCGGTATCATAACCAAAGAAACACCTCTTACTAGTAAGAAAAACGCAAGAGGAATCTACAAGATACAAGATAATTATTTTAACTTTTATTTTCGATTCATTCGGCCAAACGAAAGCCTACTTGAAACAGACAGCAGCAGTGTTCTCTCTAAAATAGAAAAAGAATATAACACCTATCTTGGTCAAATCTTCGAACAAATTGCAAAAGAATTTGTCATCAAAACACATCAGTTTACTCAAGCTGGAAGATGGTGGCACAAAGATCAAGAGATTGATATCATCGGTTTAAAAGAGCAGCCGTATGATATTTCTTTTTTTGAATGTAAATGGAAGGACTTAAGTAAAAGTAAAGCAACATGCATCCTGCAAGAGCTCAAGGAGAAAGCAACCCATGTTCCCGGGCATAATAAACAACGAAGTGAACATTACGGTATTATTGCACGATCGATAGATAACAAACAAGAGCTTCGAAAGCAAGGATACTTTGTCTATGATCTCAAGGATTGGAAGCGTTCATAAGAACGTGTTGACACTCAATGTACATTGGACCATCCAACTCTTGTCAATCGCTGCTAATGATGTCGTCGCTGTCGATACAAGCGGTGATCAATGGTTGCCTCCATTGCCTGTGTATCTATATCAGGAATACCCAGAAAACGTGAGAGTTTTTCAATGTCTTCTTTTGGATTTTTAAGTATATGATTGTAATTGATGTGTAAAACCTCGATGTCATCCCGATCAGTAAGTGTTCGTTTTATGGTTTCGTTAAGTTTCCAGAAGCTGTCACGTGTCTGCTTGCGGTCACCGTTCGTAATTTTTGCCATTTTTTCCATGGAATCCAAGACTTCCTCCACGTTCCGCTCCATGTAGATGATTTTGTATCTTCCGTCTGGTAGATAGGAGAGGCCAAAGGCGGTGATTTTTATGAATTGTCCTTTGTAGGTGTCGAAGGGAAAGGTTCCTTTGATGAGTGTGTTGATGATTTTTCCACCCTCAAGTTCGTAGTACCCTTTCGGGTTGCTTTCATCTGGTTTTCTTGTTTCATCAAAGGCAACTGGTATGCCACCTGCGGTGAGTATCTGCATCATCATCGATGTTCCGGATCGTTCGATGCCGGAGACGATGTAGTTGGTATCAGAGTTAAGGGTGATCATATGTGTTTAGTCTCCTGTGATATTGTTTTGTTTAAGTGTTTGAAGAACCTGCTCTGCGCTTTGTTCAACGGTGAGTATGTCGGTGTCAAGAACGATTTCTGGGTGTTCTGGTGCTTCGTAGGGTGCGTCGATTCCGGTGAATTGTTTGATGATTCCTTGTCGTGCTTTTTTGTAGAGTCCTTTGGGGTCTCGTTTTTCACAGGTTTTCAGTGTTGCTTTGCAGTAGATTTCAAAGAATCGTCCCTGCCCGCAGAGGTCTCTGCAGATGTTGCGATCGCGTTGGTAGGGTGAGATAAAGGCGGTCAGGGTGATAACGCCTGCGTCGGCGAAGAGATGAGCGACCTCGCTGATGCGTCTGATGTTTTCCTGTCGGTCTTCCGGTGAAAATCCGAGATCTTTGTTGAGGCCATGGCGGATGTTGTCGCCGTCGAGGATGTAGACCAGATGTTTTTTAATGTGGAGTTGGTAGGCGACTTCGTTTGCAATAGTTGATTTGCCACTGCCGGAGAGCCCGGTGAACCAGAGGACGGCTCCTTTTTGGTTGAGTAGTGTTTCTCGTTCTTCTCGTGTGATGGCGTGTTCATGCCAGGTGATGTTGGTTGCTTTTTGTTTTGTCATACTTTTGTTCCTCACAAAATATTTTTTTTTTATGTTTTAAGATAGGTGATGACGTCATCGACGAGTTGTTGGGTTTGTTTTTTGGGAACGATTGCGCCCATGACTTCTTTTTTTCCTCCGCAGCGGTATCCTTTTTCTCTTCCTTTTTGTATCATGGGTTCGATGTTTTTGGTGCTTCTGATGTAGATTTGGTCTTTGTCGGGGAAAAATCCGGTGTTGATGACAATGGTGTTTTTTCCTGTTTCCCAGGATATTTTTCTGGTGACGGTGGAGATGATATTTGAGGTGGTGTTCATGTGTTTTAAGAGGATGCCGTTGCGTTCGTCTGCGGGTTGGCTGAGGAGGGTGTTTATTTCGTTGGTGAGTTTTTCAAGGTTGTTCTGCCAGGTGGTGTTGTTTAGGATCTGCTGTGGTGTCTCATAGGAGAGTAGGGTATGTGGTGTCTGTTGCACTGCATGTTTGTCGCCGATTTTATAGTTTGAGTCCAGAAGATAGGTCATTTTGTGGAGTTGGTCGAAGCTGAGATGGTGTTCTGTGCAATAGGTGTTGATGATCTGGTTGAAGTGGGTGTTTTGTTTGATTTTGTGTTCGTGATCGCCGATGATTCCAAGGAGGGCGTAGAGGTTTGTGGGGTTGTGAAGGTGTGTGTTTACGATCCAGCTTGCAGAGGGGTAGTCGTCTGGGTTTTCTCCTTTGATGATAGGGTTGTGATGGGTTGCTTCTTGTATTTCTGGTTGGAGGTGATGATCAAAGATGATCACAGGCATCTGTTTGGTGAGTGTTTTGATTTGTTCAGGGGGGAGAGCCATGTCTGCAATAATAATGAAATCGTATGATTGAAACTTGTTTAGTTCTTCATCGGTGAGATAGTAATTTCCGAGAGTTGGTGTGGTATTTTTGATTGTTATGTCTTTGAGATGTTTGAGAAGGAGTGTTGCGGAGCAGATGCCGTCGGTGTCCCAGTGGTGGATCAGAAGGCCTGATCCTTTGAGTTCTTTGAGTGTGGTCATGGTTTTATTCCACAAAGGGGTGTTTAAATTTCAGGATGGTTTCTGCAACTTCCTTTCGCATCATGTCTTCTGGAGGGACTTTGCCTTCGTGGAGGAGTTGTCGTATTTTTTTGCCGCTGAAGTTGATGTGGTATTTTTGATCATGTGGGCAGATTTTGTCGTTGACGACGCTTTGGCATTTGGTGCAGCGGGAAAAGGATCGGAAGAAGATGGGGATGATTCCCAGGTCGGGGAACTCGGTGAAGATCTCATGTGCATCGTAGGGTCCGTAGTAGCTGCCGACGCCGGCGTGGTCGCGTCCGACGATGAAATGGGTGCAGCCGTAGTTTTTCCGCATGATGGCATGGTGGATGGCTTCGCGTGGTCCGGCGTATTTCATGCTGGTGCGCAGAATCGCCATCACCGCGCGTTCTTTGAGATAGTAGTGTTGCATGAGTGTCTCGTAGGATTTGAGGATGACGTCGTCGCGGAAGTCTCCGGTCTTTTTTTTGCCGATGATAGGGTTGATGAAGATGCCGTCAACAAAGGTGAGTGCGGTTTTTTGGACGTATTCATGGCCGATGTGTGGGGGGTTTCGGGTTTGGAAGGCGACGATTTCTTTCCAGCCTTTTTCTTTGAAGAGAATCCGTGTTTCTTTGGGTGCGAGGTTGTATTCATCAAAGGGTCGTTGTTCGCGTTTGATGAGAGTGATGGGTCCTGCGATGAGGTTGGGTTTCATTGCGTTGATGGTGGCAACGCCGGGGTGGCTGGTGTCTTGTGTTTGGTAGATGTGTTGGGCGAGTGTTTTTTTGTCATAGGTGTAAAGATCTTCGATGTTCATGATGGCGTGCAGGTTGATGTCGGTGTTTTTGAGAAGGATGGTGTCGCCGGGTTTGGCGCCGTTGAGCTCTTTTGGTTCCACATCAAGTGTGATGGGTATGGTCCAGGGGGTGTCGTTGGGGAGGCGTTTGTGCTCTATGACGGTTGCGAGTTCGTGTTGGTTGAGAAAGCCGGTGAGTGGTGAGAAGACGCCGTGGGCGATGTTGTCGATGTCTTCGGCGTGGTTGATGTCGATTGGTAGGGTGGGGAGGTCGTGGTATGTGGTGAGTGGTTTGGTGGTGGTTTTGGTGATGAGTTTTCCACCGTGTGGTCGTGGCATTGGTGTGATGCTCCTTTTTTTTTTGTTTAGTCGAGGTATCCGAGTGCTCGGAGGCGTTCTTTGACGCGTTCTTCGTCTTCTTTGGTGAATACTTCTTCGTTTTCTTCTTCCATGCCGGAGATGACTTCTCTGAGAACATAGGTGACGTAGCTTGAGAGGCTGGTAAAGCCGGTTCCTTCTATGCGTTTTTTTATTTTTTCAGCAAGGGTGGTGGGGATGCTGATGGTGGTGTATTTGGTTTTGTCTTTTTCTTCTGCCATAGTATTTCCCTCATGTATCATTATATATAATTATTTTCATTATATATCATTA
Source organism: uncultured Thermoplasmatales archaeon (assembly GCA_964612945.1). GTDB lineage: Archaea > Thermoplasmatota > E2 > DHVEG-1 > DHVEG-1 > CAZTFR01. The sequence continues at coordinate 141 of CAZTFR010000041.1, read as the reverse complement.
AATGTAATTATATGTTATTATGGCGGGTTATTTAAATCTTGTGAAAAAGAAAACTCTCCGTCGAACTCAATACATCCTTTCTAAAGAGTGAAATAGGAGGGCTTCGCCCCCTATAACCCCCTTCCGCCTTCGCTTCCTCGG
>CAZTFR010000040.1:0-19786 GCA_964612945.1 uncultured Thermoplasmatales archaeon | reverse complement strand
ATGGGATAGTAATTATACGTTGGTGGAGCATCTGAATGAGACCGGGGAGAATGTATCGGGTGAATGGACAGATTCTACAGGTTTTGATAACGATGGTGATAGCTACCAGGGACGTATTCCAGAGAGTATTGTGGGGTGTGTTGATGGTGCAATTCAGGTGAATCGTAGTGTGGATGCACGGGTTGTGTTTCCAGATGATGATAGTTTGGATGTGGTGTTTAATGGTCTTGTGAAAACGAGTGATCTGGTACATGGTGATGGTATGTATCGGGTGTATGCTTGTTTTTGTGATTCTGATGGTGATGTGTTGGTCACCAAGGATGAGATTGCATTGGAAGGCATGGTGGGAGTTTCTGGTGGATCTCAGCTGATATCATTTGAACTCTCATCATTTAGGTGTTTTTATCACTTGAAAATCTCCGATTACCAAATCTCTAAAAAGATAAACTCAAATAAGTACTCTGAATCTGGACAGCATCATAATTTCTTTCCAATCAGCATTATCTGCGCAAGTAATGCCTCCAGTTGGATGTGCTCATTACTCCCCTCGACAAGACGAAACTCGATTTCTCCTGATTTTTCAATAAGTTTTACTTTCTGATCATCGGGAATTGTTAAATCAAAGATGCTGTGATGGATCTGTTTTATGATATCTTCTCCGCTCAACCCATAGGTCACGAGAAGATCATACAGCTGATTTCGCGCGGCCATAAAATTGCCGGAGAGTGCGGTAGTAATCATCGCTTTAACATCTTCAGGTTTTGCCGTCGCAGAGGTTTCATAGATGACATCGGTGGTAATCTTCTTACTCACCGAAGCACTAACTTGTAGGATGTTTACCGCACGACGCATGTCCCCTCGTGCAATATACATAAGGGTATCCAAGGCATCATCGGTGATGCTGAGTCCCTCTGTGTCTCCAATTCTTTTTAGAAACGGTTTCATATCTTCAGATCGGAGTGGTTTAAACCGAAAGATAGCGCAGCGGGATTGAATCGGCTCAATGATTTTAGAGGAATAATTTACAGAAAGAATAAACCGGCAGATATGAGAGTAGCGTTCAATGGTACGCCGAAGAGCCGCTTGTGCATCGGTGGTAAGGGAATCTGCTTCATCTAAAAAAATTATTTTCACCTTGAGATCACCAAGGGGCACGGTGCGGGCAAACTCTTTTATTTTTCCCCGGATCACCCCGATACCTCGCTCATCACTGGCGTTTAACTCATGAAAATTCCGCTTCCAGGTTTGTTTTCCGAACAGATCACGGGCAAGCGCAAGTGCGGAGGTGGTTTTCCCTGTTCCTGCAGGACCGGCAAAGATAAGATGGGGTACGTTTTGTGTTTTTACATAGGCTTTGAGTCGTTCGACAATAGGTTGCTGACCAACGATGTCATTAAGGGTATGTGGCCGGTATTTTTCAATCCAGATAGCATCCATGGAATCTGTCCTGTAATACGCTTCTGTGATTAATGTTTTTCTCCCTGCTGATTGCTCCTTAGATTGGTAGTTTGTCAAACTGCGTATTTTTCCAGCGTATCTTTAAATAAAATAATGACAAGAGCTAACATGAAACAATATCGGTCGAGGAGAAAAATATGGCGCCCAAACAGCGAAAAAATCTCTACACCATCACCCTATTCTTCCTCATTGTCAACCTCCCCTATCTCACCATAACCTGCAGTATGGGAACAGAGTTCTTCTTTGAAACCTTCGAGCAACCAGATAACTATAAATACATACACTGCACCCCAAAACTCACCAACCAGCATAGCCACACCTACCTACTCATCCAAAAACCAACCGCAGAACACTACCACCTCCAAGAAGGAGACCACGTATGCTATATCACCGACACCGGATTTCTTGCAACCAAACAAATCAGCTGCATCAACATCAACACACCAACCCCAAAATACTACCTTCACACCACCACAGAAAACCAAGAGCTTGAAACAATCTACCACCATCAAATCCTCGGAAAAGTCATCACCACCATCGATGAAAACATCTGGACCACCATCTCTCTTGATTTATGGGAAGCATCCCGCCAGAACCTAAACGCTGTCGCCCTTCTCCTCAACTAAAATAAAAAGACAGACGACCGCTGAGGTGACTGTATTCACAAAATATTTCTCATCTTAGGAGCAATCATCCTTACCTCATGGATTCTCAGTGTCACCTTTTTTGTAGGAAACGTTGGCATCCTCTCCGATCGCGTTGAACAAGAAACAAAAGATTTTTTCGACGAAAATGACAACAGATTCATCGGCAGCTGGACCGTCACCCCACGATTCACAGAAACCACCTACACCTTCACAGAAAACAACACCTTCAGCATCAACAACATCCCTAAAGGAACCTACCAGTGTAATGCAACCACTATCACCTTGTTCTACAACGACACACAAACACAAACCATCTACTACTATCAATTCAGCAGCAACGAAAAAATGATCACCCTCAAAACCGGAGAAACCACACTGTATTTTGATAAAAACCCCTCACTTTTCCCCTAAATTCCAAACACAACTCCATTCTATACCAACGCTTTTAAATACCACATGGCTTACCCCCTGTGGAATTCCATGCCATTTCTCCCAAATACTCACCAAAAAGCAGCCATGCTCAAAGACCTCGGCATATCCTCCATTGAAACCCTCTTTTTAGACATTCCAAAAAACCTAACACTTCAAAAGCTTGATATTCCAAAAGGACGCACCCAACAACAGGTCGAAGCGTACCTTCGAACAATAGCAGAAAAAAACAGCTCCTTTTACACCTTCCCCAGCTTCCTTGGAGGCGGCATCAAACCACATTACATTCCACCAGTCGTATCCGCTATTCTCAGCAGATCAGAATTCTACTCCGCCTACACCCCCTATCAATCAGAAGCATCACAAGGATTTTTACAGGCCATGTTTGAATACCAAAGTATGATCGCCGAGCTTACAGGCATGGAAATTGCAAATGCATCCTTATATGATAAATCATCAGCAGTGGGCGAAGCAGCATTAATGTGTACCCGGATAAACAAAAAAAACACCTTCCTTTTAGCAGAAAATATCTCCTCACAGACCAAATCAATCGTGAAAAACTATACCCATGGTTCAAACATAACAGTCAAACAGATACCCTATGATACACAAACCGGGGAAATCGATTGTGCAGCATTAGAAAAAGCAATAACAAACGATACTGCAGGTGTCTATATTGAATCACCAAATTATTTTGGTGTTTTTGAACAACAGATAAAGGACATTGAACGCATCGTCCACGAACACAACACCCTTCTTGCAGTCGGTGTCGATCCACTTTCGCTTGGCATAGTAAAACCCCCAGGTACCATAGGAGCCGACATCGTTCTTGGCGAGGGACGCGCACTAGGTAATCCTATAGATATGGGCGGATCATCCCTCGGATTTTTCGCCTGTAAAAAACAGTATCTCCGACAGATCCCCGGCCGCATAATTGGACTTACTACCGATGCAAAAGGAAACCGCGCGTTTTGTATGACCCTGCAAACAAGAGAACAACATATCAGACGAGGTCGTGCGACAAGCAATATTTGCACCAATCAGGGTCTCTGTGCGGTCGCTGCTTGTGTCTATTTATCCCACTTAGGCGGTAGTGGACTGCAACAGCTAAGTCTCAAGAATCTGAAACAAGGCCACACTCTTGCAGATAAAATCGCTCAAATCCCAAGTTTTTCAAAACGTTTCACAGGTCTTCATTTCAACGAATTTGTCATCAACACACCAGATGCAATCAAGGTGAATAAAATGCTTCTTAAAAAGGGCATGCAGGGCGGATTACCTCTCCAGAACGAGACATCTGATTTGAAAAACTGCATGTTATTTGGAATCACAGAGATGCACACCGATGACATGATACACGCACTTCTTCACGCATTACGGGAGGTATAAGAATATGTTTCAGTATGCTCGCTTCCCCGAACCCCTTCTTAGTGAACTCAGCATGATAGATACTCAGACACTACAAACACCACTTCCCAAATCATTACAGCGAGACAAACCACTTGCACTTCCAAACATTGAGGAACCACAGGTGATGCGACATTTTCTTCGCCTCAGTCAAATGAACTATGGCGTAGACACCGGTATGTACCCGCTGGGATCCTGCACCATGAAATATAATCCCAAGCTCAGCGAACGCATTAGCTCATGGGATCAATTTACCATGATACACCCTGAACAGGACCCCTCCACTATCCAAGGGAGTCTACAGATTATTGCAGAGCTCGAACACCTTCTCAGTGCAATCACGGGGATGGATCAGTTCACACTACAACCTGCCGCTGGCGCCCAGGGAGAGTTCACTGGATTACTGCTCACCAGAGCCTACCACAACTATCATAATGACACAAAAAGAACCGAAGTAATCCTCCCAGATACCTCACATGGAACAAATCCCGCAAGTGTCACACTTGCCGGATACCATATCATTGAAATTCCCTCCGGAAAAGAAGGAACTGTCGATCTTGACGCATTAGAAAAGGCACTCTCTGAAAAAACAGCCTGTTTCATGCTCACCAACCCAAACACCTTAGGTATTTTTGAATCGGAAATAGCAGAGATCGCACGGATGGTACATCAGCAAGGCGCCCTGCTCTACTATGATGGAGCAAATATGAATGCCATCCTTGGAAAAACACGACCAGGAGATATGGGATTTGATATTGTCCATGTCAACCTTCATAAAACATTTTCCACACCACATGGAGGTGGCGGACCAGGCGCAGGACCTATCGGTGTACAACAAAAACTGGAACCATTTCTTCCAATACCCCGAATCATCAAACAAAAAAAACAGTACCACTTCTCATATGATCATCCTCATTCCATCGGAAAAATCGCACCATACTTTGGCAATTTTGGTGTACTACTTCGCGCTTACGTCTACATTCATCTTATGGGATCAGATGGCCTAAAAGAAGCCGCAGAAATCGCAGTACTCAACGCAAATTATATGAAAAAGAAACTTGTCGATTCAAAAAAATTCGATCTCCCCTTTAAAGACCTTCGAAAACATGAATTTGTACTCAGCTGCAAACGACTAAAACAGGAACGAAACATTCGTGCTTTAGATGTAGCCAAACGATTACTTGATTACGGGTTTCATCCACCCACTATTTATTTTCCTCTGCTTGTCAAAGAGGCACTCATGATTGAACCCACAGAGTCAGAAAACAAAGAAACTCTCGACCGCTACATTGATGCACTCATACGTATCGCAGAAGAGAACTCTGAGATTGTCGCAGATTCACCAAAGAAAACAAGTGTATTTCGAGTAGATGAAGCAGCAGCAGGAAAAAATCCCATTCTAAATTGGCAGGAAATAGAAAAGAGTTCATAATAACATATTAAGACAATGGTCCGTGTTTCCACAGATCATCACGAATAGACCGCCCTGTTTTTTTCTCCCACTCCTTTATAGGGATGGCATGTTTCTCCCGGATTTGATCACCATATCCAAGCCCATTGTAGGCACAGAAGGGAACAATTCCCTCAAGTGTGGTGTAATGAATAACGCATTGTTGCAGCCGATCGATGTTAAGATTGAAGGCATCTTGAAACCACATCGATCCCACAAAAAGGCTTTCATAATGAAATCCTCGTAAGGAATCATAGCTTCCTCCAATGGCAGCATCTTTAAGGATCTGTTTTAGATCAAACCCGTGTGGTGCTTTTTCATTATCTACAAAAGTATCTAAATTGCTAAGAAATGCCTTGGCAACCCGTAATTTTTTCAGAGGGCCTTTGGTTTTACTTTGTTCTTCGATAAAGCTGATAAAGGCATCTACATCAATAAAACGGGTGATAGGTACCGGTTTTCCGTCTTTGACAAAAATATAGGTGGCTCCTCCACAGCCGGGGTGAGCGGTAAATTCAACCTGTCGTCTGCCGGTAAGATTTTCGATGAGTTCTGATATTGGATACACAAAGGGGACAGGATAAAAGTCTTCTCGTGATATTTGGTTGTCAAATTCCTTTTCGATAACTTCAAGCATTTTTACATAGTCTACCCGTTGTTCCTCTCGTTTTTTATCGCGTATCTTGGTGACGCGTCCGCAGAAGGAAATAGGCTGAAAGTTTACCCCACGAATAATATCGATATTGTCAAGGGCGTACTGGACTATCTTTCCGGTTTCATGAAGGTTTTTTCCTCCAATGAGAACGGGGACAAGGACCACCTTAAGATTTGCCTTGCGGAGATTATCTATGGCTTTGTTACATTGGTCTATCCAGGGGTTTGTCTCTTTGGTTACACCATCAAAGCTCATGTAGATGGTGTTTACTTTTTCGTCTTTTAATTGCTGGCAGAACTCTGCGCTTTCTGCAAGTTTTATGCCGTTGGTATTTACTTGTACATGAGAAAACCCTACGTCTTTTGCCATGCGAACAATATCGAGCAGATCATCGCGCACCGTGGGTTCTCCTCCAGTTATCTGGATAGCACGAGAACCAAATGGCTTCTGATGATAAGTCTGCTCCATGAGCGGTCGGAGTTGCTCTAAGGATGGCTCATAGACCATCCCAGAGGCTCCTGCGTTCATAAAACAATAACTGCAGCGGAGGTTACATCGGTTGGTTGCCATAAGATTTGTGAGAACGGTTTGTGATCGATGAACGGGGTAGAGTTCAGGGTCATCAAAAAACTGTGTTTTTACTTCTGGTGCAGGTTCTCCAATGGTATGATAGGTCATCCATTTTTTGTAGTAGTCTACATCGCTAAAATAGAGGTCTTTGAAGTCTCCATGTTTTTCACAGGATTTGGTGATGTATACTTTTCCCCCCTCCTCGACAATGGCAGCAGGGATTTTGTGAATGGTTCCCTCTTGAAAGCAGGCAGGGCAGACAGAAGTAATTTTTTGTAGTTCCTTCATTTGTTTTGCCATAACTTGCATCCAGAGGCTTTAACAAGTGGTTGTATTTAGCCTTTACTCTTTAGAAAATCGTATACGTTGGTGAGATGTGGGCAGGCCATTGGGAAAAAAAATATTTATGGCCTGCCGGGATGGTGTTCAAGCCGGCGTACCGTTGCGATAGTATAAAAGGGTATTTTGGTAAATTGACAGAATGACAAAATAGCAGATGTATCCCCACAATAAAATAATAATAGAAAAAGTTGGAAAGTGCTACTTCTTTGCCTTTTTTACAAGCCGTTTATGAGATCGCGAAGAATTGCTTCTTGATTTTTTGCTTTAACCACGCCACTTGCAAGGAGAACACCTTCGGAACCAAGCTCAAGGGCCTTGGCTACATCATTTCCATTTTTTACTCCAGCTCCGCAGAGAACCTTTACGTTTGTATTGATGGATTGCACCTCTTGAACGGTGCCAGAAACAATGTCAGGATCTGCCGAGGTAACCGAAATATCTCCGCCAATAAGTTCCGGTGGTTCCACAGCGATAAAGTCAGGATTGAGCCCTGCTGTGGCAACTGAGGTTGCAATGTTGTTGGTGCAGATAATGTGATCCAGGGAGAGTTCTCTTGCTCGTGAAAGGCAGGCATCGATATCTGCCAGTTTCAGCCGGTGTTCACTATGATTGATTAAGGTACCTGCTGCACCAATATCTTGAACCGCTTCAGGCAGCATCCAGCCGGTATGACTTCCAGGTGTTATGGGATCGATATGTTGCGCGTAGACGGGGATTTTTACCTGTGAAATACACTGGTATAGATCCGTTGCTTGAACCGCGATAGCAAGGCTGGCTCCGGTTTCCTGTGCAAGCTTGTCCATATGCTGTGCCAGCTGGACTGCTTTTTGCCCTGTTGCCTCAGCATATGTTTTGACATTGACAACGATTGTTGGTGTTTTTAACATAGTTCCTCTCCATAAATAACAACAAGTACGTGCTGTTGTATCACTCCTCTGTTTTATTTGTGTTGTGCTTTAAAAAAAAAAAGAGTGGGGAGGAACACCAAAGAGAAGTGGCGGGGCATTCTCTTTATTGAGGTGTTCCTTCAAATAATGCAATAACAATATGATTTGTGACGATGCCTCGGAAGTCGTTTTTGAAGGTTAATCGTTGCAAGTTATTAACCGTAACCAGGCGATGTTCACCGCGTACCATGTATTTGAGACTTAGTGCTCTGAAGGTGATAAACTGTCCTAAGAGCACAATGCGGGGTTTGGTGGTAAATCCGATGACCAAGGTCTTTTTTCCAATAAGTCGCCGCACGGGTGCAGGCTCTGCGTCATCAGCGATGTTCAAAGAAAGACCTGCTGCAACGGGTATGGTCCCAAGCATCATAAGGCACAGTAGGAGGGTTATGATTTGTTTCTTCATTTATATCTTCCCCAAATTTTTTTCGATCAATACTAATATTATTTTTGTACATATATAAATATTTCGTATTATTTTTTATCGAAGGCCTCTCCCTACAAACAAGCAGTTTGTCATTCTGACACATCAGGTTTATATATCTTAAATGTCAAATTGTGTCACGCTACATACTATCCTAACGATAAGCAGCATCAGTGTATAACAGTGAGGATCATGCAAACGAGATATTCAAAACACAACAGATCATTACTCGTATTCTTCTTATGGGCATTACTGATGGTATCGCTTCTACCGCAGACGCCGCTTTCCGCATCATCTTACACACTGACCGTAAATCCTATGAATTCATCACAATTTTCCACCATTCAAGCAGCAATTAATGCCGCCCGTACGGGAGATACCATTCTCCTGTCAGAGGGGACGTATACTGAGAATCTTGTCATTTCCAAGTCATGTATTCTCAAAGGCAAAAATAAAGAAACAACCCTGTTGTCTGGTGATCAGGACGATTTTAATGTCCTCATCCAAATAACTGCAGATAACGTGGGTATCCAAGGCCTAACCCTTGATGCAACAAACACAGAGATTTATTCTTGCGGAATTTTAGTGAACGCAACCACAAACTGTACCATACAAAACTGTACGATTCAAAATTGCATACAAGGAATTAAAATCACAGAAAACTCCAAAGATACAATAGTGTATCAGTGTAATTTTATAGATAACATCCATCATGCCATTGACCGGGGAACAAATACACGTTGGGATAATGGATATGAGGAAGGAGGAAATTTCTGGGACACAATAAACGGTGATGATACGAAAAGCGGAGAAAACCAAAATCAGTCGTATTCCGATGGAATCATTGATCAACCCTACCAAATTCTCACCTCGCTTTCCATGGATCACTATCCGTTCTCAACACAGGATGGATGGCTGAACACACCGCCGTTTGCTCATGCAGGCGGACCCTACATAAACTACGTAAATACCCCCCTCATCTTTGATGGCTCACATAGTTATGACACAGAGGGAGCCGTCAGTTGTCAATGGTTCTTTGGAGATGGGACAAACACAACCGGTACCTATCCCTACCATAGTTACAAACAACCGGGGACCTACACAGTCAATATCTATGTTTCTGATTCACATAACGCGACAACAATAGAGTCCACAAAAGCATACATCTGGAATCAAACAATGGGGTCAACTACTCTTTTTCCCTCTCATGATACCTACCTGACCTGCAACAGTACGGCACAGAATCATACCAATAAAAGCTATCTTGCTGTTTCAAATCAGCATGGAAAAAACAGCTCCGATTGGGAGCAGATACCACTCATTCAATTCAATCTCTCCTGTATACCATCCAAAACCATCATCACCCATGCTACCCTGCATCTCTATTATTATGATTATGATAAAACAAATCCAAGTGGACGCAGTCTCAGCATCTACCGAACACCAGTGGAATGGGTCACAAATAATCTGAGCTGGTCACGTATCAACCAAACCAGTGCAGATCCCCTCAGCTCAACCACGGTGCCAACCACGTTTGGCTATATGACCTGGGAAGTAACTGACAGCGTGCAGCAGTTTGTTTCTAAGAATATAACAAATCACGGGTGGCACATCCGAGATACACGTGCATGGAACAACATCGACATTCCCATCATTAAATTCAAATCAAACGATACAATCACTGAGTATCAACCCAAACTTTCCCTTCAATATTATACCCCCTTACAAGTTTTCAGCAACGGACCGTATTCTCAGTATATCAATCAACCTATCAACCTTACAGGACAACCTCTTGGATCTGGAACGCCACCATATAGCTATTCCTGGGACTTTGGAGATGGAACACACGCCGTGGGCCAGAACGTTCAGCATACCTACCAGAGCACCGGTCACTACACTATCCTCCTCACCATCACTGACACCGAGGGAAACACAGCAACGACCAATACCACCGCAACCATCAAAAATACCATCTCGGATTCCCTGAATCTCGCCTCATGTAAACCACCACCCGGTTTTTACATCTACAACCATCGAATCATCCCATTACCGCATCGTATATTTTTCATCGGATCATTCACTCTTGAAGTGGACACACCACAGAATACCTCCTCGATCGAAAAGGTTGAATTTTTCGTAGACGGTCAACTTCTCTACCGTACCAGACAACCCCCATACCAGTGCACGCTCCCCCATTATAGAAAATGGAAAAAATACCAGATAACCACGACGGTTACCTCTATGGATGATACAACACGTTCCCATACCTTTTCAGTATGGAAGATCTTCTAAAAATTCTTCACTTTTTTTCCAATAAACCAGTAGCATTATAAAATGAACTTTCTTTTCAGGCACCACTCATGAAAATACAATCTGAATGTATCCCCTGTCTGATAAAACGAATCATTTTTGAATCCCATCTGAGCACAGCCGATCAATCGTTGCATACAAAAGTCATTAAAAACGTCTGTAACGCATTTGCAGATAAATATGATCCCTCTCTCTGCAGCGCAGACCTTGCCACACAACTGCATAGAATCGCTTATGATACATTACACGACAGTGATCCCTACAAGCAACTGAAAGAACAGAGTAACAAGGTAGCAAAAACGCTTGTTCCAAAAGCAAAACAGCTCATTGATGCCTCAAACGATCCATTGAAAATCAGTATGATCTGCGCCATTGTGGGAAACATGCTTGATTTTGGCATCGAGGGTGGAAGTAGCAAGCCGGAGGATTTAACTGCTACCTTTGAAAAATTTGTAAAAAGGGGACTTGGATATGATGATTACCCAACACTTCATACGATCCTGAACAATGCCAAACAGATTCTTTTTTTCACAGACAACTGTGGTGAAATTGTCTTTGATCGGTTGTTGTTAATTGAGTTGAAAAAGGCATTTCCCATGCTTCAGATCACTCTTGTCGTTAAAGGAGCACCTGTCTTAAGTGATGCAACACTTGAGGATGCACATCAGCTTCAAATGAAGAGCATTGTCGATGAAGTTGAGACTACAGGTGGATTTGCGGTTGGTGTTAATTTTTCTCTTCTTTCTTCTACCTTACAAAAAAAATTGGATACAGTCGACCTTATAATCTGCAAGGGCATGGCAAATTATGAGTCTTTCTCCGAAACATCATATCGCCCTATTGCCTATCTTATGCGGATAAAATGTACAGCTATCGCACGATCAAGTCAGCTTCCCATCAATACCAGTGTCATTAAAGTCTTTGAAAAAATCCGAAAATAATAGAGACATATAGATCGCAGTATCAGAATGAACATACTATTTTTTTAACGTCATTATCTGATTTAGTACATACGGATACCATAAAAATACCAACAATGACTTTCGCATCAATAGGGGACGGGAAAACAAAAGAGTGGGATGACTGTGAGGTGGAATGTTTTTTTCTTGTGAATTTTTAGGTGAAACCCTCGAAGGAAATATTTATATATTTATAAAATAATAATATTAATGGTTCCATGGAAAACACTGCGATATCAAGTCTGAATGAAGAGGCATTATATTGGCATTTCCTCCGTGCAGGCTACTCAGAGTATGTCGCTCGAAAACGGGCGAAACGATTTCTTGAAATTCACCAAGAGTTTGAATCAGATAAAGCCAAGTAAAAAAAAAAAGAAATGCGAGGGATCTGGATCGAGATTAGGAGAGATGGAAGGAAAAATAATTTCACTCCAGATCCTCTTAGGTTATACTTTGTAAAGCACCATATATAAACATTTCTCTATAGTTTGTCAAACTGACAAAGTAACAATTACTTGTGATTCCCACAACATTTCAGAGCCAAAGCAACCGCCTCAACAGCAGAAGTGGCACGGTGCACATCCACCCCAAAATCTTCAAAAAACCCGCTACTAAGAAGAAAATCAACCACGCCACCTGTCCCCTCAACCAAAACCACGGGTTTACCAAGCATAAATGCATAGGAAAGCTCATTTAGCGTACCAAAGCGACCCCCAAGAGCAATCACCACATCACCAGACTGCGCCACCAAATAATTTCGCATATGACCAAGACGCGTCGGAATGCAAACGTCAAGAAACGCATTCCCCTCATCACCAGAACCTGGCAAAATCCCAATGGTTGTACCTCCAGTATGTTTTGCACCACGACATGCAGCCTCCATAACACCACCCCGTCCTCCACAGACCAGTATCGCATGCTGCCTGGCAATCTCAGTACCAATCTGTTCTGCCACCTGTAGAATAGCATCTGTTTTCTTACAATGCAATGCCCCACTCCCACAAACCGTAATCACTGATTTCATAGGATCACAAAAAGACATGCAATCAGACCTCTTTAAGATACTGAAAAAAATATGAGGAGAACGTACTAAAAGTTCTCCTGAGATGGGGTGGTGAAAATATATGAGAAACCCTAATGTTTATGATTTTTTATAGTGATGAAACCACAGAGATGCACCCAGCAAAACCATTGCTGTTACAGAGAGTACTATAGAAACTACAAGAGTACTCATGGAAGACACCTGGATCAATCCTGCAAACATATCAGCATCGGTGAAAACATCATATCCAAAGGACCATCCATCCGCAACTTCTTCGTTTTCATCGGTGAAATAGACATCATTGTAGTACACCCATACCCCCTCAACAGGGTAAGGATGATATTTCCAGTAATCATACGACACGCCTGATCGAGAGAAAACTTGACTATGATCCTGATCATAGTATGGTCCACAGGTGGGATCCAAGACCAGCCATCTTCCTTGATGTTTGATTTCCACCCACGCATGACCGCCGACCTCCCCATCAAAGTTAACCTCACCAAGAGCGACGCGGACATCCTCAGGCGCAACACCAGATGCTCGGAGTAAAGAAACCAACGTGTTTGCCTGCTCTGAACAATCACTCACCGCCACCCCAGGTGACGGATTATCCAAGTATTCTGGTGTTGCACCGAGAAACTCTTCAGGGAGGAGCCATTTTTCTATGGTACCATGAAGAACGCTATCAGATACCCAAATCCACTGCACCGCCAGATCGTAAATCTCATCAGAGCTTCGATCTTCTGCTAGTTGCTGAATCATCTCACTTTGAGGAGTAACAAATTGTTGGTATGGCGAGCTATCCCCCGGCTGAATATCCCATTCATCCTCGGAAAGATAGTTATTTAAAATGGAGAGAGAAGAAACATCCAAATGACTGCGTTTCAGTTTTAGTTCTCGAATTTTCTCTTGTGACTCCTGCGTAAAAACCTGTTTAGCATAGTCTACAAACTCTACAACATAATCCTCATCGAATTCACAGATCTTAAGAACGTTATTTTCTTCCAACAAGTCACTGATGTCTGAGCGTTGGACAACGACACATTCATAGGCATCTGTTTGAATAATTTTACGTTGAGGGGCAAGATCAGTATGCGCCTTGGTAAGAAGAACGAATTGATCTTGTGCGTCAGATCCAAGGTTTTGAAAACGCTCTTGTCGCATCAACGGTTTCACTCCGCTGATGATACATTTCTGTTTTACTTTTTCATCGGCTATATCTGACAATCGAATCAGCTCATCATCATAGAGAACCAGCAACTCATGAGTTTGCTCCTCATATACTGCTTCCTTGAATTGAACCTGTTTTTGTTGTATCTGTATTACTCCATTTTGATCCACTGATGAAACGAGTTCTACAGATAAGGGACCATTCGCGGTATTCAGCTGATAGTTCGCTGTTACTTCATAATATTGAAGCGTGTCAGACATACGGGTTTTTATCGTATTTACAGATAAATGAGGTTCAATTGACTCATAGAAATTGACCACCGCCTGTTGGGTATCTAAGTCCTTAGATTGATCAACGATTCGTCGAGATGCAGCTTCCGATTGGGCAAGAGTGATGGTAGAAAAGACCAATAAGCTGCAGATGAACAGTAGCAGAAGTGTATGTATCTTATGTAGCAGGTGTGTTTTCATTCTTTTACCTCCGGTAATGAGAGTATGTTGCTCGTAGATAATAGTATAGATACTATGTTTATATACTACTTATGGAGCAGTTTTTTGATTGAAATCTAAATAAAAGAGAATACATTGTCTGTGTAGTAGACTATTAAGCATCATAATTAAGGTAGGCATCCTCATCTGATGCATTATAGATTCGAGTTTTTCTTCCCTTATGTTTCACCTGGATAAGTTCTGCCTGTTCCAAGACTTTTATGTTATAATTAATGGTCTGTGGTTTTTGGTGTAACCGTTTTGCGATTTCTTTTTGTGTGATCCCAGGCTGTTTTTTTATGCAATCGATGATATGAATCTGTAGATCGGTAAGTCTGAATCGCTCATTTTTTGGAAAACTCATATTGGTTGGATAAAAAGCACGGTAGCGCATCCCTTCACGTCGGGATTTGATGAGTTCTGTTTTTTCTAGGACTCTGAGATGATACGAGAGGGTTCCGTTTTTAATGCCAATTCCTCTGCGTATCTGGTTGTAATGGACGCCGGGGTTGGTTTTAATATATCCATAGACCTGTCCGCGTACAAATTGATCAAGAACGTCTTCTTTTGAAATCCGTGTGTACATGGGAAGAAGCAGAGGCAGCAGGGCCAGTAGTTTGTATTTACCTGTTTCGGTGAGGGCGAGAAAACCAATAAGGACGCTGCTCACGCTTGCAGTGGAGGAGGCTGCAACGGGCTCAGGGTTTTCTTTAACCCAAAAGTAGCTATGCAGAAGGTGTCCTTCATATTCAATAGTATAGGCCTGTTTGAGGGTATGGACATAGCCAAACTCATCAGAGACGGTTACCGTGAAGTGATAGGTATCTGGTTTTTTGTATACATGAGTAATGATTTTTGTCTCAGGTGTATAGGTATCAGCGGTGCCATCGCCCCATTCTACCATGTAGGTATCTATATTAGTGTACAGAATGCGGTCCTGTAGCTCCGTAAGTTCAATGCGTACCTCATAGGTGTCCAGAGTATCGATATGTTGATGGTAGGAGGCGTTTGTTGTCAGATTTTCAACGGCAAAGGATCGTATGGAATCGACTTTGATGGCAGTGGATTCGTTGATTGGGATAAGGTAGGTATGGTCCTGATGCAGAAGAACGGTACTTCCTTTCGGAAGAAGTTCTTTCTGGTTTTCTGCATAAAGCACAGCATAGGTTCCATCAGGTAAGCGAAGACCGGTACTTTCAGAGGTAAACTCAATAAGCGTGTAGGAGGTGTCTTCCAACTCTGTCGAAGAGCGTTGATATTGCGAGGAGCTGACGTCGGTAAGCATGACCGTGGTAAATGATTGATCCAGAGGTTGTGTTGTTCGACTTACGGGAGTATAGGTGTAGAGTAGGCTGGTTTGAACTTGTGTATTCTGGTGGGCAGTGACCGGTAGTGATAGGGAAAAACAGAGAAAGAGACCTACCACTAAGCAAAACAGAAGCAGCTTCTGCTGTGTACTAATGCAGA
The DNA here is from genome assembly GCA_964612945.1 of uncultured Thermoplasmatales archaeon. Classification (GTDB taxonomy): domain Archaea; phylum Thermoplasmatota; class E2; order DHVEG-1; family DHVEG-1; genus CAZTFR01. The sequence goes on along the minus strand of CAZTFR010000040.1, from coordinate 4,020 downwards.
ATAGTTTCATTTTTGGTATACCTACCAATACTCTACTATACATATGAGAAGAGTTTCTATTTATACCTTTTGAGACAAAATTTTGATTATATCACTTCTCAATAGATTTGTATTCCAACAAGATTAAATATTTACCGTAGCATATATCTTCCATTGATGGTGGGGCTGAATCAACGATGGTAACCCAATCAATTCGATGTCCAAGGTGTAAAAAATCAATCTCTGTTGAAGGAGAACCCGGGCAAAAAATCACCATATCATGTCCTTCGTGTGAGCAGAAAGGAGTGTTTAGCTTTCCCGAAACACGTATTAGGCAAAAACCTATCGAGCAGTCTATGGATACAACAAACTCTGCTATACTAGTGGAGGGACTGACAAAATCATTCGGGGGGTTTCGGGCGGTTGATTCGATTTCATTTGCCGTTCGATATGGGGAAATTTTTGGGTTTCTCGGCCCCAATGGAGCAGGAAAAACCACAACGATGAAATCAGTTTTAAGATTATTTATCCCCGATAATGGAACAATTACCATTAATGGGATCGATATGCAAAAACAGGAGAAACAGGCAAAAAAATATATTGGGTATCTTCCTGAGAAGGTTGCATTTTATGATAATCTTACCGCACTTCAGAATATGTATTTTTATGCAGAGATGAAGGGTGCCACAAAGGAACAATGTAAAACGTTGATTACAGAGTTTGGTCTTGAGCATGCCATGAAGAAAAAAGTGGGAAAATTTTCAAAGGGTATGCAGCAGCGGCTGGGAATGGCCCGTGCAATTATTGGAGATCCACCACTGCTTATTCTTGATGAACCAAGTGGAGGCCTTGATCCTCGCGGTGTTGTATTAATTCGCAATAAAATTCGTGAAATGAAACACAAAGGATCTACGGTGTTTGTTTCCTCACATATTCTTAGTGAAATTCAAGAGGTCTGTGATCGAGTGGGCATCATCAATAAAGGTCAGATTGTTGCAAAGGATTCCGTCAGTGAACTGGGTCGAAAACTGAATTTGAAACCGAAAATGATGATTGACATTGAGAAAATCCCCGAGGATATTATTAATGCCGCAAAAAAAGTAAAAGGTGTTGATAGTGCCACTATGGAAGGTAAACAACTTCAGGTGGTTTGTGGTCCTGAAACCAAAGCGAAAGTCATTGTTGCAATTGAAAAGGCGGGAGGAAATATTACCAACTTCAAGACACTGGAACCAAGTTTAGAACAAGTCTTTTTACATTACACGGAGGAGGAATGAGCTGATGCTTCATCCAATTATTCTTATCTCAAAGAAAGAAATCATGGATAACATCCGCAATAAATGGATGATTATTGTTTCCATTATTTTTGCAGCCCTTGTCCTTGTGTCATCCTACTTTGGCTCACTTGGAAATCAAGGCTGGCAGGATATCGGGGGAACCATTAGCAGTATGATGGCCTTTGTGCTGCTTCTTGTTCCGATAATCGCCTTAATTCTCGCCTATGCAGCATTAATTGGAGAAATTGAACGAGGATCGATGAGTTCTCTACTGACATTACCAACGACGCGACTCGAAATTTTGCTTGGAAAATTCTTCGGTCTAAGCACCATTATTGCAATAACCATTCTCATTGGATTTGGCATCGCAGGCATCGTTATCGGCGTGAATGTTGAAGGTGTTAATTTCGTTGACTATCTTGTCTTTATTGGAAGTACCATTCTCTTTGGACTCGTCTTCATTAGTGTCGCCATCTTTTTCTCATCACTATTCAGACGACGGACCTCCGCAATCGGAGGAGCAATCTTTATTTGGTTTTTCTTCAACATGATTCTACCCGTCATACTCGCAGGTATTCTGTTTTCAAGCGTCGGATTTGAAAGTGTATTTACCGGAAATTTTTCGATTCCTGAATGGTACTACGGTGTCCAGCTTATCAATCCAATTACGGTATACCAAACCCTCATCGGGCTTACCGTTGGCCCGGTTGCGACAACAATTGAGCAAACAGTGACTACAACCTATCCAGACTATTACTCCAGTGGACTAATGATTCTCATACTTGGACTCTGGGTGATTCTCTTCCAATTATTTGCCTATATTCGGTTCCGAACCATTGATATTTAAACTCCCATAAATCTTATAAATCCCACTTTCGTTCACTACCAAATACTTATCTGGAGATCCAGTTATGTCCAAACCACTCAAAAAAACAAATCCTCAACTCATCACGCTTATTCAAATGCTCAAAAAACAGGCTCATGAGCAGGAGGCACCTATTTGGAAAGATATCGCGATACGCCTACAGAAACCTGCCCGCAATTGGCCCGTGGTCAACCTTCAACGTATAAACACCTATACACATGAAAAAGAGACCGCCCTTGTACCGGGTAAAGTTCTTTCAGAGGGGACGTTGGAAAAAAAATTATCCATTGCTGCCTGGTCGTTTTCAGACAAAGCAAAAGAAAAAATAAAAAAAGCAGGGGGAAAACCCCTCAGCATCGAAGACCTCGTAAAAGCAAATCCTAAGGGAAAAGATATTCGGATAGTAGGATGAAACCATGACAACCTATATTGACGCAGAGGGGGCCATCTTAGGCCGTATTGCAACCCATGCCGCAAAACGATTACTCGACGGTGAAGACATTATCATCGTAAACAGTGAAAAAGCAATTATCACCGGGCGAAGGAAAGAAATAAAACAACGATACACCCAAAAACGCGAAGTGGGAACCTACCGGAAAGGACCCTTCTTTCCCCGCATGCCTGATCGATTGGTGAAACGAACCATTCGGGGGATGATACCTTATCAGAAACCCCATGGCAGAGCAGCATACAAACGATTAAAATGCTACATTGGTATACCCGAAGCAGCTGAGAAACAAAAACTGGAAACCATAAAAGACGCGGAAAAACAGCCTGTCGAATTTATTACCGTAGGTGAACTTTCCAAATCATTAGGAGCGAAGTTTTAAATGGCAAAGAAAATCGTAAACACCTCAGGAAAACGAAAAACAGCAATTGCAAAAGCAACGGTACGAAAAGGAGCCGGACGTATCCGCATCAATAGCACACCCATCGAACTCTATGAACCAGAAATTGCCCGTTGGAAGATCGCCGAAGCTGTCCATCTCGCAGGAAAACATGTCGATGATGTCGACATTGAAGTAAGCGTACGCGGAGGAGGATTTATGAGCCAGGCAAATGCCGTTCGCACTGCTATTGCACGTGGCCTTCTTGAGTACACAAGTGATCCTGCGTTAAAACTTGCCTTTTTGAACTTTGATCGAAACCTGCTGGTCAATGATGCCCGAATCAAAGAATCCAAAAAACCATTGGGCCGTGGAGCCCGCCGGAAACGGCAGAAATCATACAGGTGATCTACGTTGATTATACCTGTTCGATGTTTCACCTGCGGAAAGGTTATCGCCTCTGCCTATGAAGAGTTCAAAAAACGGTACGAAGCCTACCAACAGACCCTTGAGTCAGGTGAGAAACCAAAAGAAACACCAAAAGAAATTCTTGACGATCTTGGCATTGATCGCTACTGCTGCCGCCGCATGATTATTGCCCATGTTGATCTAGTACAAGACGCAGCACCATATGAATAAAAAATACGCTATCTTTATTTTTTTTCTTATGAAAATCTGCCACAGAGTGCAAGAGATTCGATAGTATCTATGCTACGCTACCTTACGATTCGTTAATGATTTTTAAAACGTTTTTATATATATTTATTATCATCATCGTAAAAAGCCCTGCCATAAATCCTACAAGAATAATGGCAAACGTCGGCATTATTTACCGGACCTCCACCTTTTCTTTTTTCAATTGGAGACTGTCTTTCATCAGAGAGTTCACCCCTTCGAAAACAAAGTGATGATATTTTCTATCATGTTATAATTTATCATTACTAGTATATATATTTTATGTGTAAAACTGTCATTAAAATAAGCCAATTAAAATAGAATGAAATAAGGGCTGTGCCCTTGTGAAATAGGAGGGCTTCGCCCCCTATAACCCCCTTCCGCCTTCGCTTCCTCG
>CAZTFR010000039.1:0-19920 GCA_964612945.1 uncultured Thermoplasmatales archaeon | reverse complement strand
TCAATATGTCATATGGCTGGTGGGCGGATCCATGGAGTTTCATCACGGAAAACAGGCTGTATTCCCTCTACTGCGGATACATACGGGAGACCACCCCACCAATGATATACAATGTCACCGACACACCTGATCCTGCTGGTATCGGACAAAATGTGACCATACAGGCTGATGTCATTGATAACGACAGCGGCGTCGATCTGGTCACTGTAGATATCACTCTTCCTAATGAGACTATTCAGACCTTTCAGATGAGTCATATCACTGGTGACACCTACCAGTATGTGTATACTGGCAGCTGGCTGATCGGACAGTACAACTACACCATACAGGCTTATGATAAAGCACAAAACTCCAACAGTAGCATGGGTCATAGTTTCAATATCACGGGTCATGCCAATATCACGGTGGCTACCGAACAAGACTACTATCTGAATACTTCTTGGATTAATATCACGGATCCACCAGTGGAGCCAACAATTACTCTTGTAGATCGAGGAAGAATGTATGATACATATTTCAACTCAGATACCTATCAATACATCCTTGAACTATCAACAGGGCCAATAAATTATCTTGATGACATCAAGGTATGGCAGCCCATTGACACAACGATTGACAATGCTGATGAATCTTTCTCCAGTCGTTCATATGGCTATAAAATGACGAAGGCAGACTATCATGTGTATTATCGTAAGACTAGCAGTCAGAACTCTGATAGACCGCTAGTATTCCTCGTTGGTGGCTATGGACTTTCTATCACACCAGATGATACTTTAGGATTTGATGATGAAACCTCTGTTGGCAGTAAGATGGATAGCACTGCAGATCATCAGGATGACATCCTAACATTTTCTAATCAGTATGGCTCAGGAATTGATCTTCGGTATACCTGTCAAAATATTGGAGTGAAAAGTGATCTTATCATCAATAGTCTTGATGCCCTTCCGACACCAAATCAGGATGCCAATCTCATATTTACTGAATATTTACGCCCCTATGAAATGGATGGAGCTAGTGAAAACCGGAGCATGGGCATCCGGTATGGCACAGATCATATGGTGTTTAAAGAGTTTGACACCTGGGATTCCAAAACCGTTACTACAGAAGACACGATCTGGTTTATTGGTGAACATGATGTTGTGGTCTTCCTAATACCAGAGCTCTACGCATATGATAGCGATGGTTTTCATCTGCCGTTGTTACTGGAGAAAACGCTTCATATGACACGACAAGGTGATCTTTGGGTCGAGATCCGTATACCCTACTCCTGGCTGAGCGATGAAGAGACAAAATATCCTGTGTATATTGATCCAACGGTTACGGTGAATTGTTCATCTGATGATGGATATATCTATAGAAATGGGAATCCGTATGCTACGGTTCATGATGCATCAACAGGAAACATAGTCAATGGAATAAATTACCTCTATATCGGTCAGAAGGCGGGTCAGACTTATCCAAATCAATATCATATTTACCGAGGATTTCTCTTTTTTAACACAAGTGTTCTTCCGGATGATGCAGTGATTGAACAGGCGAATCTTTCGTTATACATCACGGCCAAAGAGGCATCGAATGAGTATGATGTGGTGGTTCAGAATGGGCAGCCTGAAAGTCCACATAAACCCTTGCTTAGTCAGGACTTCTATTATACGAATTATTCTGGTGACGGTGGCTCCTTGAATACCATTGATATATCTGTCAGTGCGTATAATGTGATTGATTTGACTGCGAGTGGTCGAAGTTGGATTAACACCTTGGATTTCACCAAGCTTTGTCTGCGTAGTAGTCGGGATGTTGATTCTCAGAGTCCGGGGTGGGGTCAGAAGGAGTATATTTATTGTTATAGTGGTGATTATGGGTCGAATCCTCCGAAGATGTGTGTGGTGTATTCGAATCGGAGTCAATCAAAGATCACTAATTCAGGTGTTTGTAATGTGAGTGGGTATCTTTGTTTGTGGATTGAGTTTAATGATTCAGGTGAATGGGTGGTTGATAGGGTGTTGGAAAATAATTCTTTTCATTCTATTAATACGTCTGTTCCGTTGTCTCTTGATCTGTTTTTCAATGGTTCTGTTCGTTCGAATGATTTTAATAATAGTGATGGCAGGTATCGGGTGTATGCGGCGTTGTGTGATCCGGATGGTGATGTGTTGGTGATGAAGGATGAGGTGGTGTTGGAGGCATGGTGGGAGTTTCTGGTGGATCTCAGTTGAGGCTGTGCCAGGCGTTTCTTTTTTTTTACCTGGTTTCCTTCTCTTTCTTTTTTTATACTGGGGTGAGGGGGGTAAACGTATGAAATCAGGTATATCTAACTGGAGGATTCTCTTAGGTTAGGGAGTGATTCGTTTTCATTTTTTTAACTCCGAGAGTCCTGATAACCATATTTTTTGGTTGAAGCAGGAGAAGTATACCAGTTAAAATTAAATCAATGAAAAAATATTTAAGTCCATATTTATTTTATATACTATTAATTGATAGTTACACTACGGGGAATAAATATGAAAAAAAGCATTCTTTGGTTACACTGTGTGATCAGTATCGTTGTATTATTTGTTGTTTTTACTGCATCTACTGTGTATGGGTCCAATTTAGAAGAAAGCGTGTTTCACCATGATTGTAATACTTCTTCAAATCTTGCTACCGGTGATGAACAGGCAAATCTTGTTCTTCGCACTGATCAGCCATATTATTATCCCTCTGAATTTGTTCTTATCTCTGGCAAGCTCATCGTAAATGGTACCGGCGTTCAAAGTGATTTTTGTGTTGATTGCTATGATCCAAACGGAGAGAATCTCCTTGGCTTATGTGGAGAGACCTCCCCGACTGGTTATTTCTATCGATTTTTAAGCCTTGCAGCAGATGCACCTCTTGGGGTGTATAAGGTACATGCTGAGAACCATGAATTTGAATGCAATGCGTCTACTACCTTTGAAGTTGTTACTTCAAATATTACCCCGGTGATAGAGGGCCCTCTTGAGGGATATCAGGGAGCCCCCCTTGTGTTTACTGGAAATGTATCAGGTGGAAAGCCGCCATACGTCTGGAAGTGGGACTTTGGTGATGGAACAAATAGCACAGAACAAAATCCCGTTCATATCTATGATGAATCTGGTACGTATTCTGTTAATCTCACCGTGATTGGAGCAGAGCTAAACCAAGGATATACCACGGCAGCCGCACGTATTGATGTATCTCCCCCTCTTCTTACAATTGCCGGAAAACAGGGGGTCTGTGGGGTTTCCTTCTCCATTCAAAACAGGGGTGCTACAGATGCAACTGATGTTACCTGGTCGGTATCTGTTGAAGGTGACCGTATCATTTTGCCCTTAAACGGAGAAAAAAGTGGAGTATTTGAGCAGATCGATGCTGACAATGAAGCTTCAGTTTTTCTACCACTTCTTGGGTATGGCCCGGTTACTATCACCATTGATACGTCCTGTGTCGGATCTACAGATACCCGCTCTGCCTCAGGATTTGTCATCGGTCCGTTTATCCGATATTATTGGTAACTCTAGGCTCCTCTATAAGATATCGTAGTCGGAAAAATATTGTGTTAATCAAGAAGACGCTTTTCACCAGATAAGTGTTGATACTTGGATATGTTTTGCGATGCTTCCATAACTCCAAGATACTCTCCCTGCTGATTTCGTAATGCATAGTATTCAATAAGCACCTTCTGTGGTTTCTTTTCTGGTCCGATCGGTAGATCAATCCAGAACCGAGCGTTCTCTCGTTTTCCCTGTTTCATCTCTGAGATAATCTGCTCAACCTTCTCAAGACTTTTTTTGGGATGACAGTCACGGACATCACGACCAAGCGCACTCTCCGGTCGTTTAAAAATACGGGTTTCATGTTTATTCCAAGCAAGCACTTTATCATCCGCATTTAACACTGAGATTTCCAATGGCATCGTTTCAAAAATTGCTTCTACGATTTCTTTTGGTATACTTCCAATCATACGTATATGCTCCATGACCTCTGGTCACTGATCATAATCCTCCTCTTTTTTAAATACTATGGGGCCTATTTTTTTTGACAGATAGAAAGTTAAACAATTCAGAAAGTTCACATTCTTTTGCAGTACAAATATCTCTATGATTCCCTGACAAAAAGCCGCATTTTCTATTTCTCTTTTTTTTTGGGGGTTTAAAGTTCAATTATTTCTCTCCTGTTACTCTCCTACGCATTTTCGTAACTTTTGAAAATAAAAAAAGATATAAAAATATTAAAATGAATACATCTTAAAAATACTTGGAGAGTTAGTAAATCGGAGAGAATGGGGAAGCGTTGAGGTGGTGAGGAGAGATTTTTATAAAAAAAATCTTTATACTCCCCCATTCTCAGATACATATATCTACTATAGTAGTATATAAGTTTTTTTATAAAATTAGTTTCTTACTATTATTTTTCAAATAACTCTTATCAGAGATATACTCTCAACATTTATGGGAAAGGAATCTGTAGGTTTATATATGATTAAACAAATTCGTATGTAGGATGGGATTGCAATGTCTAAAAAATATTGTATATTGTTGCTTATAGGATGTATCGTTGCGTCTTTTATTTTATCGGGATGCACAGAGACTCAGTCACCAGACCAATCGACGCAAGATACTCAAGATCAATCAGATTTTGAAGAGAATGACCAGACCGGCTCGATCACTGTGCCGGTGTATCCAAATACAGAGATTCCACCATTTACAGAACCCTCCCTCTGGACAGATTTTCATGTTTCTGATGTACTTACGCGGGCAACCTATTTTTCTGATGCAACTGTTGAAGACATCTACGAATGGTATGAAGAAAACATAGGTGAATGGTCTCTTCATAAACGGAGTCTAACAAAGGATCCTGAACAACAATCAGACATCGTACTTGGCGAGATCTATCTACAACATGAAAACACAGGAGCATATATTTTAATCATGAAAGTCGAGGAAGGCATGCCTATTTCTACAACCTCAATTCTTGGCATTGCACAGGGAGATTGGTCGCTAGTTCAGAGCTGTGGAACCACTGAATCGGGAGAAGATCCGCACGATATTGGAACTGGCCCGGTTGCCTTTTCCATGACTCCTCTTGCAGAGGATGAGTATAGTGCTATAAACCCACTTGGTTCAGTATCTGGAGGGGGCCATAGTTTTCCTACAGATCATGGGTCGTTTTGGTTTAGCGATCCAGATACCTATCCACCACCATACACCGTTTTTGCACCTGCAGAAGGAATCATCACAGAGATACTCTATAGAGAGGTCGACTGGCCTACGGGAAGTGGACATTCAGGGACGTATTCTGATTATCGTATCCGTTTGGAACATACGAACACCTTTCGAAGTTTCATTGGTCATATCTCTACACTTGATGAGTCTCTCCTTGAGCAAACTGGGAGTCTCAGCATTGGAGACAACCAGTTTTTTGAATCACCAATTGCGGTAAATGAAGGCGATGTCTTAGGCAAAGCCGGAGGTCGACCTAATGCGGAGGCAAGTATGACCTGGTGGGTTGTCGATGAGGAGATCACTCTTGACTATATCCATACTGAACGCTATGATCAGTTTGCCCATGCTGCACATTTTATTGAATATTGCGATGAGCAGCTTCAAGCATCACTTATCCAAAAACTTGGAAGCGGCCCCCCCTATCATCACACCCGCACAGCCGAACCGCTATGGGGAAAAATCGATTTTGATCAATTGGAACACCTGGTGGGAAACTGGTTTCATGAGGATATAAATGAGGATGATCCGATGGCCGAATTTGAAAAACATCTGTCTTTTGTGTATAGCCTGTGGGATCCCAGTACGCTTATCATTGGTGTGGGTGGTACCTTATCTATTGAACCAACGGTCTATGAAATCGATGGAAATTCCCCCGATTTTGCTGATGTATCACAAGAAACAGGTTCTGTAGTCTATCATCTGCAGGGGACGGCTGAGTACGGTGAACAATCATTACAAGCAACCATCCTTGTGGAAGTGATAGAGGATGAGAAAATAATGGTTGAAGGTTTCTCCGGTTGGCAGTCAAGCCCAAGTTTCACCTCCAATGCCCAGTACTATATTAGATAGAAAGTATTTGTGCCTTTCGCATTTGATCCAATAACGCTGCATGTTTTTTAAAATAGGCTTGAACAGGTTCCAGAATGGTATTGATGTACTGTGCAGTAGCATTTTTGAGATCCATTGGGTGTAAGTCCTTCTGAAAAGCTTGTTGTAGGTCAGTGTATGATGTAAATTCAAGATTTCCACCAAATTTCTCTGGCCGTTCTACGATAAATGATTCTCCCTTGAGTTCTGGAAAGATGATGTATCTGCAGATTTCAAGAACCGGGTTACCCTCGACTTGTTTTTCCGGGCAGTATGCCTTTGAAATTTTCTTTTGAACCGCCTTTGGCGGGTCATGAATGGAGATCATGGAATCAGGTCTGCTCTTACTCATTTTAACCTCCAGAGGGTCCATGCGTGAACCTGCCTGAAGCCCGGTGAGAAGCGGGGTATGCACGGCGGCTGGCGGCTTTCTTCCTAGTTTTTTGGCCGAGTCCCTTGCAAGCATATGGGCATGCCGCTGGTCCATACCACCATAGGCAACGTCGACGTTGAGATAAAAAATATCTGCAACCTGCATTGCTGGGTAAAACATTTTCGAAAGATCTTTTTCTGCCTCGTGTTCTGAACGTCCCATGATGTCCATCGCCCGTTTTATCCGTGCAACTGAGTTTGCTTTTGAAACACGGAGCACCAGCTCCCAATACGCGGGATCGTTTACATAGTCACTTGCATAGACAAAGCGTATATCGTTTTTGTTGACCCCGAGTGCCTCAAAACATGCCTCCATATATTTTCCACAAAGTTTGATTTTTTCAAGATCACCGCCGAGTTTATCGTTAATATAGGCATGCCAGTCAGCAAGCAAAATCGTGAAGGTAAATCCGCAGGAGAGAAAATCTTTAATTTTATTTGCACAAATCTTCCAGCCAAGATGAACGGTTCCTGAAGGCTCAAATCCTTGATAGCCAACAGGGTTTGGCTTGCTGAGTATCTGTTCAAGTTCAGATGGTGTGACCACTTCGACTGTGTTTGATGTAATGATGTCAACTTTTTCCATATTTTTTCCTCTGTTAACGGGTAAGTTTTTTTACAATGTTGTTGATGATATCTTCGGTCACTCCGAGATAGTTTTCAGGATTTAATGCCTGGGTGAGGTCTTTATGGGTGAGATACTTACTGATTTTTTGTTCCGAAAGAGCAATGCTGAGTAAATCAGTGTTCTGTTGTATTGCTTTTTGTGAGATGGTTCGCATCAGTTCATGTGCATCACCCCGCCCCATGCCTTTGGAGACAAGCTTAGTCATGACTGCCTCTGCCATGGGAAGACCCTTTGATTGGTTGAGGTTTTCTTTCATCCTCTCTGGAAACACCGCCAGATGTTCAAAAACCGTGTTCATCTGATAGACAATCCAGTCGGTGAGAATAAGTGCATGGGGGAGAATGAAACGTTCTGAGGAGGAGTTGGCAAGATCACGTTCATGCCATTGAATCGCATTTTCATAGGCGGGTAGAATCATACTTCTGACCACTCGGGCAAGACCAGAGACTTGTTCACAGGTAATCGGGTTTCGTTTGTGCGGCATCGTTGAGGATCCCACCTGTTTTTTCGCCTCAAATGCCTCAGCGACCTCTGCAATATCGCTACGTTGTAGGTTGCGTATTTCTGTTGCAAATTTTTCCATACTTGCCGCGATATTTGCAAGAAGTGAAAGCAGCTCAATGTAGCGGTCACGGCCAACAATCTGTGTGGCTCCTTCTTCAATGCCAAGTTTGAGTTCTTTCATCACCAGTCGTTGAATTTGTAGAGCTTGTTTGCCCATTGCTGCTCCTGTTCCCACCGCGCCAGACATTTTACCCACCAGTACACGGGAGCTGTTTTCGTGAAGACGTTCAAGATGTCGATCCATCTCAAGAGCGTAGACTGCCATCTTCAGACCAAAGGTGATCGGAATCGAATACTGCCCATGGGTTCGTCCGGTCATAATGGTGTTTTTATGTTTTTTGGCAAGTTTGAGAAAACTAGTGCGAAGCAGTTTCAGCTGCGTGCGAAGCAGTTTGAGTGCTTGTGCGAACTGCAGGGCGTTTGCGGTATCAACGATGTCGTAGCTTGTGGCACCAAGATGGACATATTTTCCCGCGTCACCACTGCATTGTTCGGCAAGTGCACGCGTGACGGCCATGATGTCATGTCGGGTTTCTTGTTCGATTTGGTTGACCCGGTTGACTTTAACAACGGTGGTTGTTGCCTTTTTTGAGATTTCATCTGCAGCATTTTTTGGGATGTTTCCCACCTGTGCATGTGCACGAGCAAGTGCTGCCTCAACATCAAGCAGGACCTGCAGTTTACTGGTTTTACCAAAGATGTCTTTTACCTCTTTTCGTCCGTAGCGGAAATCAAGTGGGCACACGGGGTTATCCATACTGTTTTCCTCACCACCCTGAAAGATAATATTGTTTTAATGTCTTTTGGAGCTTGATGCTTTGTTTCATATTAGTATTTTATAGTCGCATTTATTTAAGTAAATACTCGCTAGATTTTTTGTTAAAAAAGCGAGTTGAGCAAGCATTCAAGCTCTGATGCAAGTCGCTGAATCCGAGGGTAATGACGCCGTAGTTTTATGATAAGATCGTGGTGTTGCTGTAGCGTGCCCATGATCAGAATCTCACCTGGATCTGCTTTAAGTGAAAACGCATCAGCAGGTATTGCTACCTCACCACCCAACGATAGCATATCTTGTTTGATGATAATGGCATCCTGCAGGACAACATGGTCAAGACGAACACAGCGACTTACTGCCTTAGGAGCCATAATGGCAACACTCTTCGGGTCACTACCGATTTTTTTGATTTCCCGACGTGCCTCCTTTAGATTCTTAATAGGGATAACCGTTGGATTATGAGACGGCATACACAGAAACAAACAAAAAGCAAGTATATTAAATACGTTACCCTCGGCAAACACCTTAAAACCATAAAACTATATGCGTCAACTGATGTGATGAAAGGAAATTACCTTCTTCACGTGTCTCTTCCAGCCTCTGCAACGATTTCCATTGGAAAACTTGGATTCCTAAGTTTTGATACGGGAGAATACGTCTACGTTGGTTCTGCAATGAATGGACTACATGCTCGTCTTCGACGTCACTGTCGCATACAAAAAAAACACCACTGGCATATCGACTATCTTCTCTCCCCTGCGCAAATCAAACGAATCTATGTTATAGAAACACAGCAAAGCAGGGAATGCCAGATTGCAGCAACCATCAGCAAACACCTCACAGAAATACCCGGGTTTGGATGCAGTGACTGCTCGTGCAAAAGTCACCTATTTTTTGGAACAGCTAATCAGATCACAACACTAGCAAAGCAGCTTGATATGAAACAATACACGCCTTCTATGAAAAATGATTAATAGCACAGATGATTTAACCATTCTACAATGATCTCTGTTATCTATTCAACAACGGCGACCAAAGAAGAAGCACAACACATCGCCGACATCCTTGTTGAGGAACGACTTGCAGCCTGCGTTCATATTCTCCCAAAAATCGAGTCAGTCTACCGGTGGAAAAACTCCATCGAACACGATGAAGAATATATTCTTTTTGCAAAAACAACCACAAAAAACAGTGATGCTGCCATACAGCGTATTAAAAACCTGCACTCCTATGATGTCCCCGAAATCCTGGTGCTCCCCGTCGAACATGGTCTTGCAGAGTATCTCTCCTATGTGGAAGATGAAACACAATGAACACGGTCAGTCTGATCTCCAGCGGAATCGATTCACCCGTGGCAACCTATCTTATGGCACCATACTGCGACAAAATACTGCTGCTGCATGCAGACAACCGTCCATTCACCGACGAACGAGAGCTACAAAATTTTCTTCACCTTGCCCGGCATCTAAAAGAAATTCTGCCGTGTACAATAGAGGCATTTATAGTCCCGCATGGAAACACCTTACAGCACTATCATCAAACCTGCACTCTTCGCTTTACCTGTGTCTTTTGCAAACGACTCATTGTCCGTTACGCTGAAAAAATTGCTACAAAATATAGTGCTGAGGCAATAGTCATGGGTGACAGCCTTGGTCAGGTGGCCTCACAAACCCTCCAGAATCTTGTCGTTGTCGATCAGGCAGCCACCCTTCCCATTCTTCGTCCCCTGATTGGATATGACAAAACTGAGGTGATTGCCCTTGCAGAAAAAATAGGAACGTATCCTTTATCCATTCAACCTTCCGCTTCATGTTCTGCGGTCCCGTCAAAGCCGGCAACAAAAGCATCCATTGAACAGATTCAGGCTGAGGAGCAGAAACTACCGCTCAACAAACTAATCACTGAAGCAGTACAAAATAGGAAAAAAATACACCTATAACTTGGTATGTCTGAGCCACCCGGGGTGTGCATCTGGTCGTGCATCCCTTGAGGGCACATAGGGCTTAATATCAAGGACGGGTGTGCCATCAAGTGCATCTAAGCCTTTGACATGCAAGATGTTTTTCTCTCGTTTAACAAGTTCTACAACGGCATATCCTATAGGATTTGGCCGATGAGGGGTGCGTGTTGTAAAAAGCCCATGAGGCGTGCGATCCCATGGTGTATGCACCATAGTATCATATCCCTTTGATTGATGTAACCAATAAAAAATATGAAGATGAGAAAACCCTTCAATGTCTGTGAGTCCTTCTGTTACATCAGCATCAATTGTAATCGTTGCCAGGGTGTCAGTTCCTTGAGGAGGTGCATCTGCAGTATCTTTATAAGGTGACTGTATCGTGCCGATGATATGTAGTTCAACTGGGATAGTGTTCATGTTATGGCTCAAATCTCCTTCGTTTTACCATGTCAAGTTTGTCTAATGGATCGGTTTTTGGTTTTGGACTTGTATACACATTAAGGGTATGAAGCCCTGTAAATTCCTGTTCGATATCGTGGAGCTCTTGCTGTGAAAGTGGTTGTATGTTACAGGGGCGAAGTGGTGTATTGATCTGCACTTCATCAGGGTTGATTTCTCGCGCAATATCTGCAAGTTGTTTGACAGATGATTTGTTCTGCTGCATAAACATGATCTGAAGTGAAAATTTTCCCTGACATGTTTTTCGTACAGATTTGATCCCCTTGAGAGTGTTTTCAAAGGTAATGCCCTCAGCAGGTTGACTGATTTGTTGAAAGAGCTTCTCATTTGGAGCGTCAAGTTTTGCCACAATATGATCAAGCATGCGAACAGGTTCTGCCACGTCATTTTGATAGAGAAATGATGAATTCGTAAGAATCGCAAGAGGTAGTGTGGTAATAGACCGAATCAGAGCAGCTACCTCACCTAAATTGGTGGCAAGGGTAGGTTCTCCCATGCCTGAAAAGGTAATCACATCTGGTCTGGCCTGTTGTAAGGCAGCTTGTAGTTCCTTTTGTATTTTTGATGTGGACACAAATTCGTTTCGCCGACTCGTAATCATATCCGTATGTTCCAGCTGACAATAGATACAGTCAAACGAACATATCTTCTGTGGTTTACAGATAAGATCAACGCCAAGTGATTTCCCGAGTCGCCATGATGCGACCGGCCCGTATATACAGTTCATACACCATTCATTAAGCGGTCGATATGTATAAATTTTAGCCATATTAATTGCATAAAGTAAATTAGAATATTCGTGAGTTGTTTCTTTATCAACGCACTCTTGTAGTCATTTGAGTTATAAAGGATATTGGGCTGTGGTGGTCACTAGTGATGCATGTTTGTATGCGAGTTTTTGTACGTCTGATACGAATACTTAGTAACGTATGACAATGAATTGTTTGGTTTGGCTAAATTCTTTTAAAAAATTACTAAATAAAGTTTTTATAAAAGAATAGATAATAAATTTATTGTATTTACTGAACTGGAAGGAAGTTTTTTGCTTCTGTTTCATCTTACTATCCCTTGAAACTTCCTTCCTTACCTATATTTTTATTTCTTTTCTCTTAAAAAATTAGTAAATAAACTATTTAAATTTTGTTAACTAAATATTTTTAGTTGAGGGTAATTATGAATGAAAAAGGAATTGGAATCTTTTTTTGCATGCTTCTGATTGTCACCGGTCTCTCTCCCATTTCGGCATACAACGTATGTATAGATGAAGAACAAATCACTAGAGCACCACTTGAGCTCTCCGTTGAAAATGTGATCCTGGTTGAAAATACAAGTGCGTATGTTAACACCACTGATCATTATATTCCTATCTATGGAAACTGGACAGAAGAAGTGGATTGGGTGATCATTGGTCTTCTTTTTGATATCTCACACATCAATACCTCTTCTATTGATCTTAAGGGTAGTGTTGAGGAGGATCCGTATCATGTGTCTTGGAGAACTATGAACAATGCTGAGGGTATTCGTATTCGTATCGATTATAGCGATGAACCTGGTGTTGCTGGAAAAGGACTTGCACCTGGTACAGGTCTTCTCTGCAGTTTGGTAGTAAATATTTCTCGAACAGCATTAGATGGCGAATATGACGTGACTTTTGATATAATAAAGACAAAATATCGGTTTACTTCAGGTGAAAAGAAATATCCTATACTTTCTAATGGCACCCTCACGGTACTTGATGATCCACCGGTATGGCGGAACCAAGGTATGGATAAACAGTCGATTTTACCTGGTGAATCAATCGAATTATTTGCACAGGGATCTGATACTGTTGGACTTGATTATGCCTATCTTTCCACTAATGAAACAGGTGAATGGAAGGACTATACGAATCTAATTGATTGGAGATATGCGAAAAAAATAGTAATCGATCATGAACGTGTTGAACCCGATTATTGGACAGATATTGTTGAATATTTGCCCGTGTTCATTATTTTTCGTAATGAGGATCATTGCAAGGATTTTGTGAGCTATGCACAACCTGACGGTGATGACTTTATTTTTGTCGATGCATCCAATATGACGCAGTATCCTCACGAAATTGAATATTATAATGCTACAACAGGCGAATTATGCATTTGGGTGAATGTTTCATCAGTAAGTGCGGAGGAGGATACCGTCTTTTATATGTACTATGGAAATCCCAGCTGTTGGAATCAAGAAAATCCACGTGCCGTTTGGGATGATGACTATTTGATGGTGCTACATCTAGCAGGTGAAAATGTGTCTGAGTTGAAAGATAGTACAGGTAATGGCAATGATATCACCTATGCCCATGATATATTTCACCCTGGGAGTCATAGAAATTATACCTCTCCTAAATATAATGTAGATATAGTTGGGAAGGGCATCTATCTTGATTGCAATGTTGATGTTATCAACTGGCCCAATCAGATGAAATATAATGGGAGTTATTTGGAATCAAATAATTTTCATCTTCCAGCGGATTCATCATATACTGTTGAAGCATGGTTTCAACTTGAGGATGACTATTATAGTCATTATTTATGGTGTTCGAATCAATCAAAAACAACTGGGTTATATTGGCATGGAACTGGTGGATGGCCTATAGCTAATCCTAATAGGATTCACACCGAACTACAAAATCAGGGAGTCTATACGCATAATACTCGAAGGTCCACTCATTTAGTTCAACGGTTCGTCATGTCGTATGATAATAAAACGAACTCGCTATGGTACCAACTCTCATATAGACCATCTTCTGGAAGATATAGCAGAATTGCATTAGATAATCCTACTGTATCTATTGAGGATGGAATTTTAATTGGTACAAATACTGAACGCACCATATTTTTCAAGGGAACTATCGATGAGTTTCGTGTTTCTCGTACCCATCGGACAACAGGATGGATAAATAATCAATTTTTAATATTGCAAAGGGCTGATATTAGCTCTCAATATGAAGGTGGGAAATATAGCACTGGTCTGTATGATTCTCCACAACGGCTTCAAGACAACTCATTATGGCAATGGACCAACTTTACATGGTCAAACAAGACTATTGATGAAGATTCAACTGTGGGATGGAAAATCACGTATGTCGATCGAAATGGTAAATCAACATCAACTGATATTCAAAGTTTTTCAATTCGTGCGCATCATCCTGATCTTGGTGCTGAAGGTTCCATAGATTTTTCAGATATCGAGCCGGGTTCAACCATTGAGGAAACGTTTGAAATCCGCAATCAAGGTGATGTCGAATCCTTTCTCGACTGGCACATAACAAGCTATCCCCAATGGGGCGAATGGGGATTCAACCCTGTAGAGGGAGAAGATCTCACCTTTAAACAAGGACCAATACCTATACGCGTTCAAATTATCATCCCGGATAAGGAAAACCTAACATACGAAGGTGAGATCCGTATTGAAAATAAAGACGATCCCGCTGACTATGAACTCATTCCTATATCAATCACGACACCAGAAAATTCAGTGATCCATTCTCGTTCTCTTTTTGAACTGTTAACATACATTTGTAAGAGACATCCTTTGTTAAGTCATTTCATAAATACTCTTTTCTCTGTCTATTCAGGAGGTATGATCTAATGAAAAAACTACAAATGGTGTCTTCCATGTATTGCATTGTAATAAGTCTGCTCTTATTGTCTACTTCATCTGCAGCGTTAGTTTCGTTCAGTAATGCTTCCACCCCGCGCCCCTCTTTTTTGGTGGAGTCTATTAATGCAACGGTGGTAACACAGCGAGTTGAGCTCTCAGATCAGATTCCACTAGCCATGAATCCTACTCCGCTCTCGACACGGCCCGTGTTTTCTGACGAGGGCATCCAGCGACATCCCAGCATCGCACGTTCACCTCTCGGCGAACTGGTAGTTGCTTGTCGTGATGAAAACAAAAATACGGTCGTATGGGCTGCTTCTGACAATGATGGACAAACATACTATTCAGGTATAGAATTTGATCTACCTGGTGGTGAAGCCTATCCTTCTGTCCGATATAAACAAGATTCTCGGTTTATAGGTACCATGGTGCCCTCCCATCTAGATGATTGGGGAGGGGTGTTTTATCTTCTCGATATTACAAATCCAACTGATCTCCATAATTATTCCCTTCAGAAATATTCTCTAGATGGTTATGATGGGTGGTTTAATATCAAAGATATCCAACTTGCTACCGCCCCTTGGAAGGTTGACTGGAATTGGGGAATGGCATCGTTTATATCCCACATAACTTCCTACGAGAAGGTTCCAGGCATTCTTTTCCCTGAATCAGAAACTGCAATTGTGATTCGATCATATACGCTTGAAAAGCCTGGGAACTGCGGATTGATGAATTGTTATACTACCGATGCAACTGTTGATCATAAAACGCTAGATGCATGGTCCGTGTATGAGCAAAGATATAACTTTTGGGGACGTCGATTAGGCGATCTTGTCATCATTCAACATGATATGAAAAACTGGTATTCACATGATGAAGTCTTTCGAATAAAATCAGACTTCTATCTTTCAAATCCTGCAATTGCTGCACATGATAATCAAATACTTATCCTCGCCGAACAACAACACGCCTCAAAAAAAGAGCTTATTTGTTTCTATGGAACATCAATGGATTCATTAGAATCATGTATGATAGATCAATCATCAGATGGTATTCTTAATCCTAACATTCGCCATATCGATGAGCAAACCTATGTATGTACCTACCTCAGTCAAAACAAGCTACTACTGTGTGTCACCGATAATGGTGGAAGCACCTGGACTGAACCTACAGTTATTGATAGTGTCATATCCGAATATGATTCAACTGATATCAGTGATTATGGTGCGATAGCCATGTATACTCGCGATGTCGGCTTTGATGATATTGATATTTGGTTAGAAACCATGCTTCCAACAAATACATCTGATCTTCAGTGCACCGGCAGTCTCACATGGAAACCACAAAGAAATGATAACAAATTATATGGCAATTTCACTATAGAGAATCAAGGACAAATAGATTCGTCTCTTGACTGGAGCATTATCCATCATCCCGCGTGGGGGGACTGGGTGATACATCCAAGTTCTGGGCAGAATCTTCTGCAGGGTCAAAAAACTGTTGTGGACGTGGAAGTATCAGTACAGGATTTGAAACGAGGCAGTCGAACAGGGCAGATTGTGGTAGTTAATGAAAAGAAACCATCTGATATGGTTCGAATACCAGTTCGTGTTAGTATTTCAAAACAAAATCAGGTATATTTATCTGATCAAACTCCTTTGTTTCAATCTGATACAAAGAACCATCACTCAATCAGTTTTCAGCAAGATGATTTACCTGAAGAGGGCTCTTTATGTCAACCTTTTTCTCATTCTCCGAGTATTGAGTGGGAAAAAACATTTGGAGGAGCTACAATCGATTATGCTAGTGAAGTGATTCAATGTTCTGATGGATCCTTTGTTGCAGTAGGACAAACTGAGTCAGATAATGTAGCTGTTGCATATCTTATAAAAATTACCGAACAGGGAGATATTTTGTGGGAGAAAACATTTGGCGGACCTGGATTTAAAAAAGGCAATGACGTGGTTGAATGTTCAGACAAAGGATATGCAATTACGGGGATTGCAGATTACGCTCTATGGTTAGTAAAGACAAACGAGCATGGCGAAGAACTCTGGAATCGTTCTTTTCGCTCTCCAACTGAACATAAAAATTCTTTGGAATGCGGATATGCCTTGATTGAATCATCAGATGGCGATCTCGTAATCACTGGTAGAGTCCGAATGAAAAATGGCCCACGCCACACTGATTGGTCCCGTGATGTTTGGGTGATTAAAACTGATAAATATGGCGAGGAAATCTGGAATGTTACCTTTGATGGAGGAAATCAAGATGAAGGTCGCGACATCATAGAATGTGCAAACGGTGATTATCTTCTTACTGGTGTGAAATGGTTTAAATGTGAGACTTCCGAGGACTCAGATGTCTTAGTTGTTCGTATTAATGGGAGTACCGGTGAAGAGATTTGGAATCAAACATATGGAAACCAAGGAGCGCACCGCGATCTTAACTTTGGAAACAGTATTGTCTGCTGTGGAGATGATGAATATGCAATTGTTGGAAAAACAGAACTCTTCGATAACCACGATTCTGAAGTGTGGTTGCTTAAAATCGATGGACAAGGCAATATTCTGTTCACCAGACGATATGGGTCGACTGCTGATGGTGCTGATGATGAGGGTTTTTCGGTTGACAGATGTGCAGATGATGGACTGATTATCACTGGTCGAATAAAGGATGAATCAAATGAATACGGAGCACATACTATTTGGATACTGAGAACAAATAAGGACGGTGAGGTGCTTTGGGAAAAAACAATAGATACACTTGAATCATCACCTTATTTTGGTGGAGAAGGACAAAGCGTTATCACCTGTCAAGATAAAGGATATGTGGTACTTGGAACCTATGCCTCCGGTGAGGATCAAGCAAATATTGTAATGATAAAATTTGCTGCTGAAGAAAATGATCCCCCGATAATCACACTTCAAAAACCAAAAAAAGGCATCTATAGACAGAACTATAAAATCTTGCCCTTTTTTACCTCTGTTGTCATCGGCGATATCGATGTTGTTTTTGATGTACAAGATCCTGGTATTGGGGTCCACTCTGTTGTTCTCTCTCTCGATGGATCGCCCGTTGAAACATTATATTCACCACCCTATCAATGGACGTGGAATGTCTCCGGTTTTGGTCGACATGAACTTCATATTTATGCCGAAGACCGATATGGGTATTCTTCTCATATCACTGTTCCTGTATGGACGATTCCATAGGTGGAGTACGTATGAAAAAAAAATTTATCAGAGCTGTTGAAACATTATTTCTCATGATGATACTCTGTGCTGCTACTTATCCAGTAACAGGTAGTGATCACCTAGTAAGTGTTAAGAGCGAGTCTCATAGTGCTCAGCGTGCTCCACACTCATTTTATCATCCATCAACTACCGGTGTTGAACACCTCCCGTCTCAACAACCACGTATGGATACTCCTTTGTTTTATGGATATGTAGCCTATGATGCCAGCAACAATCTCCCTGAAGGTCCATGTTTCTTTTCACCATTATCTCCAGATGAAATCACCTCTCTTGCGCCAACCTCATCAGCAAGTTTCATCGCCGGGGCAACCATGGCAAACGATGGCTGGTGGGGATGTGAATTTAATGATGATACCGAAGATAATAATGCAAATATATGGAAAATAAACACCACAAATGGAGATATGGCCCTGGTGGGGAGCTATGACCCTGCGGATACTGGTCTTAATTTCAACGGTCTAAGCTATGATCCGATACGTGAAATCATGTATGCCTGTAGTAATAATAAACTGTATACGGTTGATATGAACACTGGTGCTTCGACTTTTGTTGCCACCATTGACGCTGGAAAAGAGATTCTGACCGTCGGAATAGCATGTGATGACAATGGCGTTCTTTACGCAGAAGATATCATTAGCGATTGTTTATACACCATTGATACGACAACAGGGAAAGCAACATTAGTAGGTGCTTTTGGCGTGGATCTTATCTATGCTCAGGATATCGCATTTGATCATTCCACATATACCATGTACCTCTCAGCTTGTGTCCGAAAGGGAGGTTGCGGTTGGGAGTCGGCACTCTACACGGTGAATCTCTCAACAGGAAGGGCTACTCGTGTTGGCACGTTTCAAAAAGGGGTAAGTATCACTGGTTTCGCAATCCCGTTTGTGCCTATACTTGAAATCTCTGAACCAATGGGTGGTTTTGGTATGAAGGTAACCTTGAAAAACGTTGGATTTGAGAATGCACAACACATCGAATGGGCCGTTACTTTTAATGGCGGAACACTCTTTCTACCGGCAGGGTATAAAAAAACCGGAGTTATTTCTCACCTTGCAGTAGACGAAGAGGCATCAATCCGTGCCATCCCGTTTGGATTTGGCGGGCTTCTTAAACCATGGACTATCACCATTTCTGCCCGGGCAGACAATGCAACACCCGTTATTTTAAACGTGCAAGCAAAACTGCTCTTGTTTTTTATGATTCTGATATAATCCATCAACGCAGACAATTGACAGATACAATACTGTTACTTTCAATTTTTATTAAAAAATTAGTAAATAACCTTTATATACTCTTCAAACTCACGTTTTTTAGTAGAACTCTTGTTTGGACGGTGTCCAAGCAAAAAAAGTGTTTGGAGATGTGATGTAAACTATGAAAACAACAACCAAAATGTGTATCATTGGGCTAGTACTCATCGGAACATTGCTTGTTGGATCAGCAACCACCATGGCAGCAAACACCATACTACCTGGATCTGCTTCAGGAGTAGATGGGAATAATTTCTTTCGGGCTGAGGTCAGCGCTGATGGTGTTGTCATTATTGATTTACCAGAGCTTCCTGATATTTCTGGGATGATCATTCAGCCAGATATGTTGCATGAGTAAATATCACTACATTATATGATAGAGAGCATTTAAAATTCTATCACCTCTTTTTTTTATTAAAAAGTTAGTAAATAATTTATTTAAAGGAGAATATACATAGTTTATAAATTGAAGTAAATAAAAAAATATTGGAGATGAAAAAAATGAAAAAAACAATGAAAATGTTAATCGCAGGCATAGCGATTATTGGAATTCTGTTGATGGGATCCTTACCTGCTCTTGCTACAGATGCTGGATTAGGCGAAGATGAAAAACCAAATCATAGTGGTCCGCAATTAATTGAGGAATGGATTCCAGTCTATGACCCCGTTACTGGATTGCTAATTGGATTAATTCCAATCTATGTTCCAATCGAATTTGAATACGAAGAACAGTATTTGACTCCAAAATGGGCAGATGATGCCCCACCGGTGTAGAGACTATTAATTAGTTTTTTTCCCATTTTCTTCCTTTTTTTTATTCCAACATGGGTTTAATACCCCGGAGCTCTGCTCCGGTTGTTTTTT
>CAZTFR010000038.1:0-20503 GCA_964612945.1 uncultured Thermoplasmatales archaeon | reverse complement strand
GATCTACTCGTGATGATGAACCAGGTCTGTGGATACCAGTCTATCATACCTGGAGACGTCTTCCACCGTATACCATACGGGTGAAAGCAATTGATACCTTTGGTTTGGAAAGTGACTGGGCAACCATGAAGGTAAAAATGAGCAATCCTCAAATAAGTGATAGTTCGTTTACACAAAATACTCAAGGTATACACAATCGGTAAGTGTCCAAGTAAAATACTATTATACCCTAATAAGAAAATAATCGTTACACCTTCCTTGGGGGACATTTGATTTTAAAAAATCTTTAAGTTAACACTCAATGCAACACTCCAAGGGGATAGGACAAATCCACTTTACAATAAAAGTCATACGGCGGTCATCAGTTTAGATGTAGTCAACCCAAAACCTACTAAAACCCTCAACTAATGTCTGTGGTTTGTGTATATCAACCATCCCCATATCAAACCAGAATCCCTCGAACAACGCGCCTATCAAACAAACATTGCAGAAGCAGCAACACAGGGTAGTACACTCGTTGTGCTTCCTACCGGCATGGGGAAAACCATTATTGCCCTTCTTGTTATCGCAAACCTGCTGCAACAAACAGAGAAAAAAATACTGTTTCTCTCACCCACCAAACCACTCGTCAATCAACACGCCAGCTTTTTAAAAACGTATTTAACCACCGATGCACCACTCACCGTATTCACCGGGGAGACACCTCCCGCGAAAAGAAAACAACTCTGGGACCAAAGCCACATCATCGTCTCCACACCCCAAGTCATCGAAAATGATCTCATCGCACGCCAAATCAGCCTTGAAAACACAGGCCTTATTATCTTTGACGAAGTCCACCGCGCAGTCGGCAACTACTCCTATGTCTACATCGCACAACTCTACAAAAAACAAAACCCTACCCGGCTCACCCTCGGGATGACCGCATCACCAGGAAATGATGTCAACAAAATCCTTGAAGTCTGCAAACACCTTGAAATCAAAAACATCGAAATACGCACCAAACAAGACCGCGATGTCCGACCATACGTCCACGATCTTACGATACAATGGAAAGAAATCGGCCTTCCAAATGATTTTGCAACCAGCATCCAACTTCTTCGAAAAGCCCTCGCCCAACGCCTGAAAAAACTAAAAGAAATCGGCGTCCTGGACTCTGCAGCACTCTCGTTGATTAACCGAACCAAACTCCTTGAACTGCAACGACACATTCAACAAAAAATCCGTGCATCACCAACACCCTCCAAACAACTCTACACCGCTGCCTCACTACAAAACGCCTGTCTTAAACTCTACCATGCCGTTGAACTTCTCCAAACACAAGGAGTAAACGCCGTAAAAAATTATTTCCAACGCCTGGGCACTGAAGCCCAATCAAAATCAGGAAGCAAGGCATCACGAGACATCATGAGAGATCTCAACGTCCTCGACGCACTCGCCCACATCAACACACTCACTATCGAACACCCAAAAATACCAGAAACCACCGCCATCATCAACCGACAACTAACCCAAAACAACCAATCAAAAATCATTCTCTTCACCCACTACCGCGACACCTCACAATACTTATACGACCACCTCATCCAACACCCGCTCATCAAACCCGCGCGATTCATCGGCCAAGCCGGCAAAGGAAAAGATAAAGGACTCACCCAAAAAGAACAAATCAAGATCATCAACGATTTCAAACAAGGAACCTACAACGTCCTCATCGCCACCTCAGTTGCCGAAGAAGGTCTTGATCTTCCATCCACCAATCTTGTCATCTTCTACGAACCCGTCCCCTCAGAGATACGCACCATACAACGTCGAGGACGAACCGCCCGCAAAATGCCAGGAAAAGTCGTCATCCTCATCACCAAAGGAACACCTGACGAAGGATACTACTGGTCAGCAAAACGAAAAGAAAAAAACATGAGAAGCGAACTAGAACTACTGCGAAGTAAACTCCAAAAAAACATCAACTCCATTGACACCTATTATCAAAAGTGCCATAAAAATCAGAAAAAACTTGAAGACTATCCCACCGGTTCCACTCCCATTATCATCACTGATACCAGAGAATACCGATCCACCGTCGTTCGCCATCTTGCCACCAAACACACCACCATCGAAAAACAACAACTCGATGTCGGAGATTACATCCTCTCCCAACGAATCGGCGTCGAACGAAAAGAAGTCGACGACTTCCTGCAATCACTTATCGATGGAAAACTCTTCACACAGGTACGTAACCTTCGAAACGCCTACGCACGACCCCTGCTCATTATCGAAGGAGAACAACTGCTCACCAAACGAAACATCAGCCACACCGCTATTTTCGGAAGCATTGCCTCCATTATCGTAGACTATGGAATACCCATCATCACCACAAAAACCTCACAAGAAACAGCAGATTTCCTCTATATACTTGCGAGACGAGAACAACGAAAAGGAGAAAAAATCGTCGCCGTCAGAGGAGAAAAACCAACACGTTCCCTGCGTGAACAACAACAATTCATCATCGAAGGACTCCCAAATATCTCCGCTGTCCTCGCCCACCGACTCCTCCACCACTTCGGCAGCATCAAAGCAATCATGAACGCCTCCGTACAAGACCTCTGCGAGGTCCATGGTATCGGCAAAACCACCGCCCAAGAAATCATACAACTCCTCCACGCCGACTATAAACCATAAGCCAAACCATACCCCCAAAATATTTTTAACGTCCTGTTTGATTATCCTGCTCTCATGCAAGTGTGATGGTCCATGACTGAAGATAAAAAACTAGCGCAAATAACTGACGGTTTGGACATGTTAAGTGGCGACACCTCCATCCCAAGAAATATCCGTCGTGGCGCCGAAGAAGTCAAACAATTATTACTGCATTCTTCTGACCCAATTGATCTTCGCGTCGCCTCAGCCACCGCAACATTAGATGAACTAGCAAACGACCCAAACATACCCCTCCACGGTCGCACCCTCATCTGGAACATTATGAGCCGGTTGGAGGAATTAGCGTAAAAACTCACCATCAATCCTCAAAAAAAACAAAGCACTGAATGAAATACATCAGTAGATATTTTACTCCCCTGGGAGGCTTTTATATATGATACGAATAGGACAAGCAGGCATCCCGCTTTCCTGCAAAGGACGCACCAACAAAGACGGGCTTGCCTACACCCATGAAAATCTGGATCTAAACGCCATTGAAATACAATTTGTACGCGGACTCTACGTTATGTCGGAAGAAGAAGCACAATTCATCAGAGAATACGCCCAAGAAAACGACATAGAAGTACATGTCCATGCACCCTACTACATCAACCTTGCAGGTGACACCGATGAAGTCGAGATGAGCATTGAAAAAATCATGAACTCCGCAGAAATGGCCCATAATATCGGCGCACAGACCGTGGTTATCCACCCTGGTTTTTATGGGAAAAACAGCAAGAAAAAAACCATGAAGCTTATAACAAAAAATCTCAAAAAACTCACCAGCATGATGAAAAAAGCAAAATTCACCCCAAAAATCGGTATCGAAACCATGGGAAAACAAAAAGTCTTTGGATCCCTTGATGAAGTCATCGAAATCTGTTCCTCGGTCAAAGATGTCATCCCCATCATCGACTTAGGACACATCCACGCTCGAGGGGATGGACAACTCAAAGCACGAGAAGATTTCGAAGCAATTTTTGAAAAACTCAAACCTCTAAACCTACAAAAATACATCATACACATTACCGGAGTCTACTATGAAGAAGGAAATGAACTATACCACCTACCCATCAAAAAAGGAGACATGCCTGTTGGACCATTAATTGATCTGATTATTGATAACAACTACGATGTCACCTTAATTTCCGAGTCCCCCCTTCTAGAACATGATGCTGTCTACCTTTCCCTTCAGGTCGAAAAAGCAATCATGAAACGAACTGGAAAAGAAGAAGCCTACTACAAAGACCTTTCTGAAGTTACATGACCAAAAAAACCCTATACAAACACTCACTCACCTACATTCAAAACAAACTGAATCAAATCCTTGACACTATCAGTGAAGAACAAATAACCACGGTCTGTACCGAATTTTTTAACGCAAAACGTATTTTTGTCTATGGCGCAGGACGATCCGGTCTGGTAGCTCGCGCTTTTGCCATTCGACTTGTCCATCTCGGATTTCAAACCTTTGTGATAGGAGAAACAATCGGTGCACCAGTCAAAAAAAATGATCTCGTCTTTCTTGTCTCCGGATCAGGAACCACCATTCCTTCAGTAATGACTGCGGAAATCTCCTCAAACATAGGCGCAAAAATTATCGTAGTAACAGGAGAAAAAGATGCCCGTATCTCACAATTTGCAGACACAGTTCTTGTTCTGCAAGCACAATGTGACAAACCGCAACGAAAAATACTTGCACCACTGGGAACCCTCTTTGAAGCCAGCTGTTGGATTCTTCTCGACAGCATCATCGCAGAACTCATGAAACAAAAGGGAGAAACCGAAGCATCCATGCAAGGGCGACATGCAACCTTACAATAAGATCATAATGCAGGTTCCTGCATAAAGAACTCTCTTTTTCCCATTTGTATATCCATATATTTTTATAAGAGAGCTATATCTACCGCTCGTAAGCGAGGTGTACAGCGTTATGGCAAAAAAAACGCAACCTATCAGACAACCCATTGTCAGCGTTCTTGGCCATGTAGATCATGGAAAAACAAGTCTCTTAGACTACATCCGAGGCTCTACTGTTGCCGCTCGTGAAGCAGGAGCAATCACTCAACACATCGGCGCAACAGAGATACCCATTGAAGCAATTTACAAAGTATGCGGCGATCTACTTGGAAAAACACAATTCTCTGTCCCGGGTCTCCTCTTCATTGACACCCCCGGACATCACGCTTTTACCACGCTTCGTGCCCGTGGCGGCTCACTTGCAGACCTTGCAATCCTTATCGTCGATCACCGAGAAGGATTTCGCCCCCAAACCCATGAATCACTCAACATCCTTCGACAATATAAAACACCCTTTATCATTGCTTCAAATAAAATAGATACGATCGGAGGCTGGCAGACCTCAAAGGCGAATGCACAGAAACGGGTCCAACACCAACCTGTCAAAACAAAACAACTCTTTGAGGAAAAACTCTATGAACTCATCGGCACCCTGTACGACAAGGGATTTGAAGCAGACCTCTACTTTAACGTCAAAGACTTCCAGAAAAGCATCCCCATTGTTCCTATCTCCTCGAAAACCGGAGAAGGCATACCTGAACTTTTAATGATTCTGGTCGGTCTGGCGCAACGATTTTTAGAAAAACAACTATCCTTTGAAAAAGGACCTGCAAAAGGAACCGTCCTCGAAGTAAAAGAAGAAGTTGGCCTCGGAACCACCGTTGATGCTATCATCTACAGCGGCATCCTACATAAGGAGGACACCATCGTGTTTGGCACACACGATGAACCCTTAGTGACAAAAATAAAGGCGCTACTCAAACCAAAACCACTCGACGAAATACAAGACCCACGGGAACGCTTTGACCGCATCGACCACATACATGCCGCTTGTGGAATCAAAATATCAGCGCCAAACCTCGAAAACGTCATCCCTGGTGCACCCCTACGCGTCGCCACCCAACACACAGAAGAAATTGTACAAGAAATCCGTCAGCAATCCACAGCCCACATCGAAATCGACTCTGATGGCATCTACATCAAGGCAGACACCATCGGATCACTTGAGGCATTAGCCAAAGAATCACGCGACAAAGGAATCAACATTCGAAAAGCCGAAATCGGACCAGTCTCCAAACGAGACATCATCGAAACAAACGCAATCAACAACCCACTTGACCAAGTCATTTTCGCCTTCAACGTCAAAATACTACCAGAAGCAAAAGAAGAACTCACCACATCGGAAACCACGATGTTTCACAACGATGTCATCTACACCATCATGGAACAATACGAGGAATGGATCGACAAGAAAAAAGAAGAACTCGACCAACAACGACGAGGAGACTTCATGCATCCCGGCATGCTCAGATTCCTCCCCGAATACGTCTTCCGCGTCAACCATCCCGCCATCATCGGCGTGCGTATCCTCGCCGGACGCATCAGAGACGGCATGCGTCTGATGAGAGAGGACGGAAAAATCATCGGCACCATCAAAGGCATCCAATCAGAAAACAAAACTGTCGACGAAGCACTACAAGGACAAGAAGTCGCCATCTCCATAGAAGGAGCAACCGTCGGACGACAAATCAAAGGAGACGATATCCTCTACACCGCAATACCCGAAGGAGACGCTAAAAAACTCAAAGAACTAGACGTCCTCAACACCGATGAAAAAGACGTGTTAAATAAAATCATAGAAATAAAACGAAAAACAGAGAAATTCTGGGGCATGTAATCCTCCGAGAACAAAAACTCATATAAGGGTCCTTCTGTTACCGGTTTTTGATGGCATCTACTTCTCTCGGGGCAATAAAGGAGGCAGAAAAAAAAGCCTCACAGTCTTTAGAACACGCAGAAAAAAAAGCAAAACAAATCATTAACCAAGCTGAAAAAGATGCTGAAAAACAAAAAGAAACCACCCTAAAAAAAGCCCAGAAACAAGTAGACAAACTCCACAAACAAACAGAGCAAGACATCCAAAAAACCATCAAAGACATCGAAAAACAAACAGAAAACGACATCAAAAAACTTAACAAAACCGCCACACAACACCTTGACGATGCTGTATCTATCGTCATCGATGAGATCACCAAGGAGGGATAACCAATTCTTTTTCCCGCCGCAATGAAAAAGATACACCTCTTCGTCTACCACAAACATCTCGATACCGTCATCGAAAAACTACACGAAAACGGATTCATGCAGATCATCCACATTGGAAAAAACGAACCAGATCTCATTAACGAAACACAACCCACATCAATGCACCCCGAAGCAGACACGCTCATTACTTATGAACTACGACTCACCCGCTTAATTGATATTTTAAAAAAAATCCAAAAAAAACCCTCCGGCATCAAAGCACTCCTCCACCCACAACTCCCTGAAATCCAACCAATCGAAAAAAAACCCTTATCAGCACTCTACCAAGACATCGACACAACTCTCAAAGATATCGAAGAAAACATCCTTACCCATCACAAAAAAGCAGAACAACTCCAAGAAAAAAAGAACGATCTGCAACAAAAAATTGATCAAGTTTCCTACCTGAAAAAATTTTCCATCCCCCTTGAAGAGATCACCGAGACACCCTACACGATCACCAAAGCAGGACTCACAACAGACCTCCAAAACCTTCAAAAGATCGTCAATCAAAACGGACTTATCACCCTTGCATCACACCAGTTTGGTACAAGAAAAAAAACACAATGGGCCATTCTCCTCACCAGCCACATCTCACACAAGGAAACTCTTGAAAAAATAGCTAGAGATTTTCTCTCAGAATTCGACCTCACCGATCTACAAGGAACACCCGCCGAGGCCATCAAAGATCTTAAAAACCAACAAGAAACCATCATCCACGAACAATCCAGTATCAAAGAAGAACTACAAAACTATGCAGACCACCATCTCAATCAACTACTGGCCCTTCGGGAACAAACACAAATTCAGCGCATTGAAAAAGAAATACCAAAAAATTTTGTAAAAACCCAACTTACCTATGTCATTCAGGGATGGGTAATTGAAAAAAATGTCGAGCCCCTCAAACAGCAATTATCTCAACTCACCAATGACCATGTTGCCGTTGACATAACAACTCCTTTACCAAACCCGGATCATCCACCAACCTATATCAAAACACCCTGGTGGGCACAAGGATTCAGAGATCTTTTAGAGATGTTTTCTACCCCAAAATATAACGAGCTTAACCCCACTGTTATCATGGGGATTTTTTTTGTCTTATTCTTCGGATTTATGCTCGGAGATGCAGGATATGGATCTATCCTTCTTGTTCTATCTCTCATAGGTTTTCTGAAATTTGGAAAATATAGCGATATGATCAGAAACTGGTCCTTTATGGGGATATGGATGGGTATTACTTCAGTCATCATAGGGATATTAACCTATAGCATCTTTGGCAATCTTATCCATTTATTCTT
This sequence comes from uncultured Thermoplasmatales archaeon, assembly GCA_964612945.1. Classification (GTDB taxonomy): domain Archaea; phylum Thermoplasmatota; class E2; order DHVEG-1; family DHVEG-1; genus CAZTFR01. The sequence continues at coordinate 12,407 of CAZTFR010000038.1, read as the reverse complement.
CTTCAACGATCCACCTGCACCGATTTACTCATTTACATTTCTTAACATAACCTTCCCTATCGACTCACTACGTGATCCTCTTCTCATTCTCACCGCTGCGCTCGTTCTTGGATTAGTCCAGCTTAATACCGGACTGCTCCTTGGTATGATACAGGCAGTGAAACAAAAACTGTACAAACAACTTCTAACCGAACACTTCTGCTGGGTGCCCCTTCAACTTGGCGGCGGTCTCCTTATAGGCCGATACATCCTTGGCTGGCAGCTCACCCAACCTCTCTTTTATGCAGCTGCAGGGATGGTTATTATTGGCCTTCTATTGCTGTTTGTTGCATCTGGACCCGTTGGCTTTTTTGACATCACCGGATATGTTGGAGACTGGCTTTCCTATGCCCGGTTACTCGCTTTAGGGCTTGCCACCGCTGGAATGGCTCTTGCATTTAACATTGTCTCCCAACTTCTTGGAGAGATGATCCCTGTTGTCGGCATCATTGTCACTGTTCTTCTTCTCATCATCATGCACCTGGTCAATCTTGCATTATCCACCCTTGGTGCAGCAGTTCATTCTTTACGACTTCAGTATGTTGAATTTTTCAACCGATTCTACGAAGGAGGAGGAAGTACGTTTTCCCCCTTTAAAATTACACGAAAGTATACGCAACTTAAAGAAAAGAAAAAGGAGGCATAAAAAAATATGAAAATGAGAAAAGCAGCACTTGCAGCAGTGGTGTTACTCACGATCCTTATCGGATCGGCAGGAACTGTTGCTGCACAAGAAGAAGAAAGCAACCAAAACAAAACACTTGTCGTCCTGGGAGCCGCCATCGCCATCGGCATCGCAGGTATCGCATCTGCCATCGGTCTGGGGCTTGCCGGGTCATCAGCCATTGCAGTCACCGCTGAAAAACCTGATCTCTTCGGGAAATGCCTTGTTCTACAGGTCCTTCCCATGACACAATCAGTCTACGGACTACTCACCGCAATTCTTCTGATGATGGGCGCAGGGCTACTTGGGGCAGAAGCAACAATCAGCTCCCTGCAAGGCATGGGCGCAATCTGGATCGGACTTGCCGTTGGTCTCACCGGGATTTCTGCGATCAACCAAGGGATGGTCGCCTCATCCTCAATTAGCGCAGTCGGACGAAACCCAGATGTTGCCGCCCGCGGTATTATTTTCACCGTCATGCCCGAAACCATTGCAATCTTTGGACTACTCGTTGGTATTCTTCTCATGACCGGACTTGGCTTTCTGGGCGGATAAACCAAAAAAGGAGTCAAATGTCGGTAGAAACCATCATCGCTAAAATCGAACAGGATACCAACAAAAAAGTAGAGGACATCATTCACGACGCGCAGAACCAAGCAGAATCATTAAAAAAACAGAAAAAACAGGTATCAGACAACGAAACATCTGAGCTTCTCACCCAAGCAAAACAAGAAAGCCATCAACAAAAACAGATCAAAATCGCCCAGGCACACCAAGAAAAGAAACGAAAAATCATGGCTGCACGAGAAAAACTCATCGACACCTGTTTTACAAAAGCCCAAGAAAAACTGCACCATCTCTCAGAGAAACAGTATACAAAAATCATCACCCACTTGCTGAAAGACGGAAAGAAAAAATTAGGAGAAGACTTTACCGTATACATCTCTCAAAAACAAGACAAACACATCGCAAAAAAACTCGGCCTCACGGTGTCTGGATCACTAGAGGCAACCGGCGGCGTGATACTGAAATCAAAAGATAAAACCATCACGTTGGATAATACCTTTGAGGGAATCCTACGTCGGAAAAAAGATGTTATTCGAATAAAGATAGGAAAGCTGCTTTTCTCAACACAGAAGGAATGATAGATCTATGGTGCTCGAACAACTCCTCACTCCCAGCAATCCACTCCTTTGGATAGGAATCATTGGTATCCTTGCCGGAGCGGGAGCTGTACTTGCCCGACCCTTCTCAACCTATCTACGATTCGTCTATCCTAACGCAAAATTTGAAGCGATAGGAAATCCCTTTATCCAAGAGAAAAACCTGGATAGCCTCCTCCAAAACACCACCGTATTACAAACAATTGAATCAATCAATGCAAACAAAGACTATCATCTCAAGGACGCCTCAGTACAAGACCTTCACCATCAGCTCGACGAACATTTTTTTGAAACCATAGCGATGATGCGCAAAGATAGCAGCACCAAACTCTCCTCATTTTATACCGCATACCTCTTCAAATACGATATCCATCTCATAAAAGATGAACTCCAACACCTCATCCTCAAGCAAAAATCCAAAGAAGAACTCCCCAAAAAAGCCCTTCTTCCCGAAACCAAACACCTCCTACGAGATCTCCAAACAAGTGAACCAGAACAGGTCACCTCACTCCTTCAGAAACATGGCTTTTCCGATTCCCTTCGTAAACTCACCAAAGAGGACCATCCTGATCCGCTCCTTCTCAATATTCACATCGACAAATCCATTCTCGACCGACTCCAAACCACCACCGTCCCCTACAAATGTGAACCCGCCAAACAACAATTCATCGGTATGCTTAGAGATATCCGCAACATCAAAAACCTCCTCCGCGGAAAACAGCTCAACTATGAACAAGACACCCTCACTGCACTTTTCATTGGAGAAGGAAACGAAATCGCCACCTGGAAATACAACGAACTTACAGAAGTCGACTCTGTCCCCCACATCATCTCAGGACTAGAAGGAACATCCTATTATGAACCACTAAAAAATACCATCGAACTCTACCATCAAGAAGACTCCGTCCAGTACTTCGAAACGGCTCTAGACCGCTACAGTCTCAGCCTCATACGAGATATCTCCCAACACCACTACGTCACCTTTGGCCCTACCCTCCGATTTCTCCTCTCAAAAGAATATGAAATACAAAACCTCAAAATCAGTATCAAAGCAATCGCAGAACACCTACCATCCAAACGCATACAACGCCTGCTCATCACCCCCGAGGCGGTCACATGAAAATAGCTGCACTCTGCGACAAAGACACCGCCACCGGTCTACGTCTCTCCGGCATCACCAACACACACATACCAAACCATCAAAACGACGTGTTACCCCTCTGGAATACCCTTCGAGATGACCACAGCCTTGGCGTGATTCTAATCACCGAACAAATCGCCGAGCATCTCGACAAACACCTTCGAGATTTCCGCATGCAAAAAACCTTACCGGTCATCATTGAAATCCCTGATAAAACAGGGCCTATAAAAGACCATGAAGATTTCGTCTCCCAACTTATCAAAAAAGCAGTAGGAATCGAAGTCAACAAACCCACATAAAAAAAAATTAGATTCAAAAAATAAATAATAAAAAAAAAAAAATGAATTTGGAGGAATGCCTGCCATGGCAGAAGTAAAAGGAAAAATCATCCGCATATCTGGCCCCGTCATCGAAGCAGATCACATGCGTGGGGCAAAAATGTATGACGTCGTACGTGTAGGAAAAGAAAACCTCATCGGAGAAATCATACGATTACAACAAAACAACGCCATCATCCAAGTCTATGAAGACACCAACGGCCTACTGCCCGGAGAAGAAGTCATTTCGACAGGAATGCCTCTCAGCGTCGAACTCGGACCCGGACTTATCACAAACATCTATGACGGAATTCAACGACCACTCCCCGCCATCCACAACGCCACTGGAGATTTCATCGCCCGCGGTGTCGAAGCAGATGCACTTGACAAAAAGAAAAAATGGGAATTCAAACCCACTGCAAAAAAAGGAGATAAAGTCCAAGGTGGAGACATCTTAGGTGAAGTTGAGGAAACATCTATCATCACCCACCGAGTTATGGTCTCCCATTCCATCAAAGGAACCATCAAATCCATAGTCAACAAAGGAAAGTACACCATAACTGAGGACATCGCTGTAATTTCCACCAAAGACGGCGACAAAAGGGTGCAAATGCTGCAACGCTGGCCGGTGCGCACACCCCGACCCGTTGCAAAAAAATATGATCCTACCCTCCCCCTCGTCACCGGTCAACGAGTCATTGACACATTCTTCCCCGTGGCAAAAGGAGGAACCGCAGCGATACCAGGGGGGTTTGGCACAGGAAAATGTGTTACCCCAGATACTCCTATCGTATTAACAGATGGGAACATTGTCACTATGAAAGAAGTATATGATACCTACAAAGCGATGGGCGAATGCTACATTGGCAGAAATGAATCCTACACCCTCCTTCATCATCAAGAAATCCCAGTTTTTTCCTATGGAAATCGTAGACTACAAAACGGATCAGCCCAAGCAGTCTACAAAGGTAAAACCGATTGCATCTACAAAATTACAACAAGAACAGGTAAAGTAGCAAAAATAACTCCTGATCATAAATTATTAACAATTAATAGCTTAATGAATGTCTCAGAAAAACCATCAAAGGAGCTCCAAATCGGTGATTTTCTTGTAATGCCGCGAAAAATATACATTAAGGGAACCCGGCAAACAATACCTGTTGAAAAGATATTTGCCGAACAACGAATAGCCGATGAGAAACTTTTATTAAAAATCCCTAATTTGATCAAACAAGCCACGCAAGTAGTGGGTACCAAAAAAGCACTTGCACAAAAACTCGGAGTCTCCTACGACGTACTCATCGGATATTATCTAAAAAAAAATACACCAACAATACAATTTCTAACAAAAATATCATCCTTTCTACACATCAACCTTCCCATAAAAAAAGTAAAAGGATGTACCACCAGTCAAAAAATCACAGTACCCCGAAATATCGATGAACGATTTGCAGAATTTCTTGGTTACATTATAGGTGACGGCTGTATAAAAAAAGGCGGCCAGATTTTCTTCTCTAACAATGATGTGCACTTACGTCATCGATTTAACCAGCTTGTATACGAGCTCTTTGATATTCAGGCTACAGAGGGAAAAGACCATACAGTTCACTATTCAACGATAAATAACAGAATATTACTAAAGCTACTTATCTCTCTGGGCATTCCTTGTGTAAAAAAATCTAATCATTGCAGTGTACCTACGGTTATTCTAAAATCTCCAGATTCAATCATCACTCGTTTTGTATCAGCATATTTTAACTGTGACGGATATGTCGGTGGAAATGGCAAAGAACTAGAAATTGTCACAGCAAGCAAACAAATGCATATTAATCTTTCCTATCTTCTTTTACGAATAGGAGTTATTCATACATTGCGTGAAAAACGGGTAGCAAAAAAACCCTACTATCGCACCTTCATTAGAGGAAAAAACGAGATAACTAAATTCTATATGGCCTGCAGAGATCCATCCCTGAAATTTGAGAAAATAAAACGGTATATCTCCGATGGAAAACGAACATATACTTGCATTGATATTCTTCCGGCATCATCATGCTATCTTGAATCACTCTACACTGATATGGTAAGACCCCATGGAATGCTCGAAGATATTGGTGTCAACACTTTGAACTATTTTGGACAAATAAACCAAGAACATATGAGTGCATCAACATTTCAGAAATTTTCATCAATATCAGACAACCCAAAAACCAAAGTTATAACTGATGAATTGGAAGATTTCTTTTACGACAGAATTGTAAAGATTGAAAAAATCAACAAACCAACAGATGTCTACGATATCACGGTTCCAACTTATCACAATTTTATTGGTGGATTTGGACCAATGATGCTTCATAACACAGTGACCCTGCATCAACTGGCAAAATGGAGTGATGCAAAAATTGTAGTGTACGTTGGATGCGGCGAACGTGGAAATGAGATGACTGATGTCCTTCGTGAGTTCCCGGAACTAGAGGATCCTACAACTGGCGAACCACTTATGAATAGAACCGTGCTTATCGCAAACACCTCCAATATGCCAGTAGCTGCACGAGATGCCAGTGTCTACACGGGTATGACCCTAGCTGAATATTACCGAGATATGGGATATGATGTTGCGCTCATGGCAGATAGCACCAGTCGTCTTGCTGAAGCGATGCGTGAAATTTCGGGAAGACTTGAGGAGATGCCTGGTGAGGAAGGATATCCTGCCTATTTAGCATCTCGACTCGCCGAGTTTTACGAACGATCAGGACGAGTCAAACTATTAAGTACCAAAGACCGCGAAGGCTCCGTCTCAGTTATGGGTGCTGTCTCACCACCAGGCGGAGATTTTTCTGAGCCGGTCGCACAAAATACGCTTCGTATCGTCAAAGTATTCTGGGCGTTGGATTCAAATCTTGCTGATAAACGCCATTTTCCTTCAGTCAATTGGCTGAAATCATACTCCTTATATCTTAATGAGGTGAAAAACTGGTGGCATGATAAAACCGGCCCAGACTGGCTGCAACTACGGAATCGCGCGATGGCTCTTCTCCAAAAAGAATCAGAGCTGCAAGAAATCGTAAAACTTGTCGGACCAGATGCCATCCCACCCCGTGAGCGAGGAACCCTTGAAAGTGCAAAGATGATCCGAGAGGATTTCCTTCAGCAGAGCGCCTTTCATAAAGTAGATACCTTCTGCCCCAGTAAAAAACAATATGAGATGCTTCGAATAATGATGAAATATGCTGATCTGGTCCAGGAAGCTGTAAGCAAACACGTCCACATCGATGATCTTATCACGATGAAAGCACGCGAACGTATCGCTCGAATGAAAATCATATCCAATGACACCTTTGAAAAACAATTCAACAAAATCGAAAATGAGCTCCAAAAAGAAGTACAAAATCTTATCTCCAAAGGGGAGGGAAACGCATGAGCAACAAAGACGTTGAATACACGACCGTGTCCGAGGTTGCAGGTCCCTTGATGATTGTGGAAAAAATAAAAGATGTAGCCTACAATGAAGTCGTTAAAATAAAAACAGTGGACGGCGAAGAACGCACCGGGCAGGTATTAGAGGCATTTATGAATAAAGCAGTAATCCAGGTGTTTGAAGGAACCAAAGGACTGGAGACCGATAAAACCGCAGTACGTTTCATCGGGGAAACCATGAAACTTGGTGTATCCAAAGACATGCTTGGCCGTATTTTTGATGGCATGGGCAATCCATTGGATGATGCACCCTCGATTATCCCCGAGGACCGCCGCGACATAAATGGAAATCCCATCAATCCATACTCCCGCGAGTATCCACAAGAGTTTATTCAAACAGGCGTGTCAACCATTGATGGGATGAACACATTAGTGCGCGGACAAAAACTCCCCATTTTTTCAGGATCAGGTCTGCCACATAATGATCTAGCCGCGCAAATTGTGCGACAAGCAAAAGTACTCGGAAAAAAAGAAACATTTGCCGTGGTTTTCTGTGCAATGGGAATCACCTCAGAAGAGGCAAACTTGTTTATCCGTGATTTTGAAAACTCAGGCGCTCTCGAACGAACGGTGATGTTTCTGAATCTTGCGAACGATCCCACAATTGAACGAATCATTCTTCCCCGTATGGCGCTTACCTGTGCAGAGTATCTTGCTTTTGATCTTGATATGCAGGTGCTGGTTATTCTCACCGATCTCACCAACTACGCAGAGGCGCTTCGAGAGATTGCCGCTGCCCGTGAAGAAGTACCTGGCCGACGAGGCTACCCGGGCTATATGTACACTGATCTGGCAACCATCTATGAGCGAGCAGGACGGATTAAAAACAAAAAAGGATCAATCACTCAGATTCCTATGCTTACGATGCCTGATGATGATATCACTCATCCCATCCCTGATCTCACCGGGTATATCACCGAAGGACAAATCGTTCTTGAACGCTCCCTGCATAAAAAAGATATTTACCCACCGGTAGCAGTCCTACCCAGTCTCTCCCGGCTGATGGATCGAGGTATTGGAAAAGACCGCACCCGGGAGGACCATGCAGGAGTTTCCAATCAACTCTATGCTGCCTATGCAGAGGGAAATAACCTCCGTGATCTGGTGGCAATTGTCGGCGAAGACGCATTATCTGAGCGGGATAAACAGTACCTCCAATTTGCCGATAACTTCGAACAACATCTGGTTAAACAAAAAAAGGAGGATAACCGAAGTATCGAACAAACTCTATCTATTGCTTGGGAATTATTTTCAAAGTTACCTCGCGGTGAGTTGAAAAAAATCGATGAATCTTATATTGAAAAATATTTAAAGAAAGAAGAAAAAACAGATAGTGCAGAAGAAGAAAAAGAAACAAAATCAGAAGAATAATCCGAGAAAGAAGAACATGCCTGAAGAACTCATGGAAGGGGTCAACCCCACCCGGATGGAACTGCTTGAAATCCGAAAGAAATTAAACCTTGCTGAAAAAGGACATAAATTACTGGAGGAAAAACGTGATTCACTGGTTGAACAATTCTTCACGCTCATTGACCATCGAAATGAGCTGAAAAAAGATATGAACTCGAAATTTTCAACGGCTTTCACTGCACTTTTGGAAGCTCAGATGATTCTTGGTGAAGATCACGTTGTAGACTATGCGACATTGATACCAGACATCGGCGAGGTGTCCTTTACCACCGAAAACATCATGGGAGTAAGTCTTCCCACTCTTGAGAAACAAAAAAGACCTCTGCAAAAACCGCCCTATGGATTTTATGAAACCTGCGCTCGATTAGATGACAGCTATATCTTATTCTCCAAACTGCGAGATCAAGTATTAGACCTGGCTAGCGTGGAGGGACGAATTAAAAGTCTTGCTACCGAGATTGAAAAAACAAAACGCCGCGTCAATGTGCTTGAAAACACTCTGATTCCTAAATTGCAGGCAACCCAAAAACACATTGAAATGCAACTTGAAGAACGAGAACGAGAAGATTTCTTCCGCAGAAAACGCATTAAAGCACTCATGGAATCTAAAGAGGAAGAAAACCGATGACCATCGAGGAAGATCCCATCCTTGGTCCGTTTTTTAATACACCTGAAAAAAAGGCACGATGGATTGCACGATTGAAACTTGCCTATCTCCTTTGGATTTTACTTGTCATCCTTGTATTCTGTTTCTTTGTGCTATGGTACATCATATACTAACGAGAAGAAACAGTATTCAATCAGAAGATTTTTTTTTATTCAGAGAGCCAGCTTTCATCGATGCGGGTGTAGTTGGCGAGTTCCTCTTTGGTAAACCACAGATTGATTTCAAACTCAGCAGTATCCTTTCCATCTGATCCATGGACGATGTTTCTGCCGATAAATTGACCGTAATCACCACGGATGGTCCCCATGGCTGCCTTTTGCGGATCGGTTGCACCCATCATCCCGCGAACCATATTAATCACGTTTTGTCCTTCTAGCACCACTGCTACGACAGGAGATGAGGTGATATACTCAACAGTTGGTTCAAAAAAGGGTTTTCCCTTATGAACACCATAATGTTTCTCTGCAAGTGAGCGGTCAAGCGCAACCAGTTTCATGGCAACTATTTTGATTCCTTTTTGTTCAAATCGCTGGAGAATCGCACCGATCAGCCCGCGTTGCACCGCATCAGGCTTGATCATCACAAAGGTCTGTTCAATACTCATAACCTATCAACTCACACTTATGATATGGGGCATCATTCCTTTGCTTAAATCATTACCGCCTCAATGCCCATTTCTTGCCCAAGAAGGTAGATGGAGAAAGTAACTACATTAAACAGGATGTGTGCGGTAATTGATGTGTAGAGATTCTTTGTACGCAGAACCAAATACGCAAAGATAATACCTAACAGTGCAGCCATCAGTGCCGGATACACCTTTCCATAACTAAGATGCGCAAGACCAAACAAGACCGATGTGAGAAGAATTGCAGGTGCCACGCCAATCTGTTCTGAGAATTTTTCAAATAAAAATCCACGAAAAAAGATCTCTTCGGCGACAGGCTGGAACAACACAATCACAAAAATCAGTGGAATGGAAAATAACGCCTCCAAATCAGATACATTGCTTGCATCTGATAAATCCACCCCAAAAGCGGTGAACAGTACGGCAACACCGATCACCATCATAATGCCTATACCGGCACCAAGAATCCCCAACAACAACGCGATATCAATTGATTCTTTTTTCAATTGCAACTGTGCAAGAATTTTTCGCAAGGAAAAATGATTTACAAGGACATACCAGAGAAGAGGCACCCCAACAAAGAGCACAAACACAAAAATCAACTGGAACACCGTTAGGATGATTTGAAATCCTGCCTGCATCGATGAGGAAAACGCATCAACATACCCGGTCTGTATATCAAGCAGGATCAGAAAATAGGAAAAAATAGGAAACACAATAGTCAACAGAACTGAAAAAAATACTGCACCGAGAGCTAAAAGATGCAACGGCTGCTTTAGACGAAAATCCATGCGGACAGAAAACAACAATTCTTACATAAAGATTTGTAAAAAACATGAGGTAAAAAAAGGATACATATCCCGCCTTTATATCAAGGTGGATATCTTTTTATAGCCCTAGACATTTTCCCTGCCGCGGGTAAGGGGTGTGTAATGAAAGAGAAGATAAAACACGATATCATGACCTGGTATAACAACCAGGAGCATCACGAAGATCATACACTTGAAGACCTCATCGATCTGGTCATGGAAAAGACCACAGAATCACTCATTGAAGAAATTAAAAAACAATTAAAAGACGAATTCATAAATGGAAATCTTAAACATGACTTTATCATATCACCTGATTACTATCTTGAGTTGAAACTCAAAGAAATCGAACAAAACTTCACTAAATCCTGGGAACTACACTCAGCAAAACTAGCAGAAGACGACTAACTCAACCGTTTTATCTTACAATACTATCTGTTTTCATATAGAACCTTTTAATAGACGTGTATAGTTACACCGTCAAAAAAATGATTCACCATGCGGGCCCGTGGGGTAGCTTGGTCGATCCTCGTGGCTTTGGGAGCCATGGACTCCGATTCAAATTCGGGCGGGCCCACTGTCATTTCTCGGAGAGATTTTTTTAGATTGACGTCTTTTTAGCCAACAATCTAATATTCAACCATTTTTATAAATTTGCTATCCTCTCGATTTTTTATCGATCTGAGGGCTTGGTTGAATAGATTGCGTTTACCCGTTTGTTCCTTCATAGAGTCTGCGATATGAACATATTTGTCAACGGTATCTGATTTTGTATGACCGAGTCGTTTTGCTACTTTTTTCATGTCTTTGGTGTATTCATACAGATATGTTGCAAAGGTATGTCTCATAGTGTAGAGTATGAATGATCTTTCATTGCATACTTTCTTTCCAATGGGTGCTATGTGATCTCTGAGATACCATCCTGTGACTCTTTGTCCATCGGGCATGAGAAATAGTGCATCACCTGAGTTATTGTTTGCGACTTTATGCCTCCAGTTGTCTAAATAGTTTTTTGGTGTTTTGAATACTGGTGAGCTGAGTATTGTTTTGTTGTATGGATAAATTAGTCTGTGTTTTCCATGTTTTTTGTCTTCATGTATTCGTATGTATCCTGTACCATCACTGTTTATGACGATATCTTCAAGGTTTAGATTGCAGATTTCACTGGGTGGTCTCATTCCAAAGTTGAATCCTAGAAATACAATTGTTTGTAAGAGTACGTTTTCGTATTTGCCGTTGCTGTATTTTGTATGATAGAGTTTGTTTACCGTTTTAGGAAACGGCACATAGGTGTTATCTTCTGATGTTATGATTGGCGGGGTTCTGACGTATTTTTTCCAGTCTTCGGTGTATTGTTTGAATGCTTTGAGAAACATGAGTACTGCTTTCTTTTCATGTTTTAACGCGTTTGGTGTTGCCGGTGGTTCTTCTATTTCCAGTCGATATATCACATGTCTAATGAATGATTCTGGTGTGAGGTTTCTGAAATCTATTGGTTGTGGGTGCAGTTCCATGAATCGCGCGTATCGCAAGTGTTTTTCGATTGTTGAATCTGAGAGATATTGGTGGACTTTTGCATGAATTGCAACATCAATGAACGTCGCTGTTTTTGGATCTAAAAAGAGCGGGACATCTGTTCTTTTAATTTTTTCTAGCCTACTTCTTATTTCCTCCATCATATTCCCAATTGTTAGGGGTTGATGTTCGATATTTTGGCCTATATTTACAAATTTGTTTCTCCATTTTTGATAAATACCTCCTACCAATTCATTGTTTGAATTGATTAAATATGAATCTGAACTATTATTAAAAAAGTTGATTGTTGTTTGTAATGTATTATTAGAAAAAGGTTTATAATCCGTTTCTTCTTTAATCTCGCTCGGGGCTCTGATACTTATACTATCACTGCTCCAGGCTGCCAAGGTGCTGCAAACACTTTGGTGGCCAATCATATTTATTTTATATTATTTGAAGTATTATTTTAATTTTGTATGGTTATTTCTCCTTATAAATACTTTTATGGGTTCATTGAAAGTATTCAATTTATAGTTTAAGACATAACTATTTTATTATTACTGATAAAATGTTTCATCCATCC
>CAZTFR010000037.1:0-21640 GCA_964612945.1 uncultured Thermoplasmatales archaeon | reverse complement strand
CAATGCTAAAATGCAATAAACCAAAGAAACAAGCTAATTTTTCAACAGCCTCTATTAATGAATTATTTGAAAATAGTTACAAAACAATTTTATTTTATGTAGAAAAACAAAAAAAGAAAAAAATGAAGTGGAGGTATTTGGCGTGCTAGAATATGGGCGGGATTAAAACCGCATCTATCCCGTGAACAACACGGTTTCCACATTGGACATCAACAAGAATAACCTGTGCATCGTTGACAAAAACACCGCGATCATTGATTGATATTACAACATCTGATCCTTGTAGTGTTTCAACGGTCAATCCATCAAAGAGATCTGTTGAAAGAACTGTATCTCCAACAACATGAAATAACAACACTTGCACAAGGAGATCCGGGTTTGCTGCAAGAAACTCAAGGGTGCCTTCAGGTAATGCTTCGAATGCCTCATCTGTTGGTGCAAACAGCGTCCACGTCTTTAATTGGAGTAATGCATCGATTAGACCGGTTTGTATAAGCAGGCTGATAAGAATTTGATAGTTTGAAAGATCAATTTGTGATCCTAGCAGACATTTTACTTTAAATAAACCAAAATTCGATGGCGCCCCCTGTGCCGAACCATGCATGAATGCAGATTTGAGTGCTATTTGACTTTGCTGCCATCCTCTTGTGTTTACGCGTTGTCCACGATAGGCTCCTGCTTGGGCGACAAGTAATCCTGAGAAAAGAAGGATGCTTATCACACTTAATGCAATTATTTTTTTTCTATTCATTTTTTTTACCTCACATACAATTTTGAAGAGGACACCGCAGAATTACTATATTTAGATTGCTTGATAACAATTAAAAAACATTTTCAAAAAAGATGAATAAAACAGACATATAGAACACAATTCTATTGTTTAGAATTCGATAATTAAGCAAGCGTCGTAACAAGTTTTTTATAGTGCTGTCTGGTAATAATGCAGATTATTCATGAAATGGAACGGTAAACCAAGGGTGGTAATAAGCAAGTGTATTGAGTTTGATCATTGTCGCTATAACGGTCAAACTATCAGCAGTGATGTCGTTGAAGAATTACAATCATTTCTTGATTTTATACCGGTTTGTCCCGAAGTTGAAATTGGCCTTGGAATTCCTCGTGATCCTATTCGGATTGTCTACAAAGACAGTCAAACGCGGCTTGTGCAGCCCTCAACGGCAAAAGATGTCACAGAACGTATGCAAACATTTTCTGCCCGGTTTCTCTCATCGCTTGAAAACATTGATGGATTTATTCTGAAAAACAGATCCCCCTCTTGCGGGATTAAAGAAGTAAAAGTGTATCCAGCGGCAGCAAAAGTTGCACCGATTAAATCAACTGCAGGTTTTTTTGGTGATGATGTTCTCAAACGATTTTCTCATCTTGCAATCGAGGACGAAGGCCGGTTGCGAAACCCAGATATCCGAGAGCATTTTTTACGGAAAATCTATGCACTTGCTCAATTTAGAACCGTAAAACAAAACCAAAAAATGAAGGAGTTGATCAAGTATCATACACGCTATAAATTTATGTTTATGGCCTATAACCAAAAGAAGCTGCAAAAGCTTGGTCAGATTCTTGGAAATCATACAAAAAGAGAGAATCAAAACCTCTATTCAGAGTATGAATCATCTCTTCATGACCTGTTGAAAAGACCTCCTCGATGTACCCAAAATATTAATGTGCTGCAGCATGCCTTTGGTTACGTATCAGATCAGCTATCATCAGATGAAAAACAGCTGTTTTCTCAATCCCTTGAAGGCTATCGAAATGGAAACCTTGCCCTTGCAACAGTAATGCAACTGATGAAGGCATGGATTATTCGCTTTGATGAAGAGTATCTTCAGAACCAGTCCTTTTTTTCACCTTATCCAGAGGAGCTTGTGCATGCAGATAACATTGAAACCTGCTCATCACGGGATTATTTCAAATGAAACTAGGATATCCATGCATTAATTGGTCGATAGGCTGCAAAGGTGATCGAACCTTCCGGTTGAAATCATACTCAGAAGACCGGCTTATTCATACAGTGTCAAACAACCTTGATTGTCTGCAGCAGATGCTCACATATAATGCCGCACATGATCTTCTATTTTTTCGCATCACCTCCGATCTTATCCCTTTTGCCTCTCATCCCATCTGCACGTTTGACTGGCAAGACTATTTCAAAAAACAGTTCCAAACCATCGGGTCATATATTGCAAAGCACAAGATTAGAATCTCTATGCATCCCGATCAGTTCATCGTGTTGAATTCACCTCGAAAAGAGGTCGTCCAACGAAGCATTGCAGAACTCAACTATCATGCAGAGGTCCTTGATCTACTCGGTCTTGATAGCACAGCAAAAATACAGCTTCATATCGGCGGCGTCTACAATGATAAAAACAAAAGTATACAACGCTTTCAACAAACCTATCAAAAGCTTCCAGATAGCATAAAAAAACGTCTGGTTATCGAAAACGATGATACACTCTACACAGTACAGGATTGCCTTGATTTACACACTATCAGTGATATACCCCTCTTATTTGACGCCTTCCATCATAGCTGTCACAACCATGACGAAAGCATCAGTGAAGCAATGAATTTAACAAAAGATACCTGGGCGCAACACGATGGCATCCCTCTTGTTGATTACAGCTCACAAGAACCAGGTAAGAAAAAAGGAAAACATGCAGAAACAATTGATCTGAAACACTTTCAAACATTTCTCCAACAAACACAGCCATATGATTTTGATGTCATGTTAGAAATCAAAGATAAAGAAAAAAGCGCTCTACAAGTACAAGAAATTCTAAGAAACGATCCACGATTTAAAAAACATACGAAAAAGAAGGGGGTTTCTTTATAAAAAAAGAAGCGGCAAAAAAAACACTGAAGCAGCTACTTACCACACAAAAACTCGCCGTTATTGCATCTGATAACAATGGCCAACCCTACGCAAATCTTGTTGCATTCTGTGCATCAGATAATCTAAAAAGTCTTCTTTTTGCCACCAACAAACATACAACAAAATACCAAAATCTGCAGACAAACAACAAAATAGCAGTACTCATCGACAATAGAGAAAACAAAGAACAAGATTTTGAAAACGCCATAACAGTTACTGCTCTTGGTACCGCACGCACCCTCACAGAAAACCTAGAGGAATGCACCGCACGGTTCACTAAAAAACATCCCAGTCTTACTGCCTTTCTAAAAGATGCCCAAACGGAGATGATACAGATCGATGTCAACTCATATCATATCGTCAATCAGTTCCAACAAGTAACAACAATCACAAGCAATAACCTCCCAAACATGAATGAATAGAGACCAAGGGTATGATTCAAAACCAACGCATCACCAAACGAAATCAACAACCCGTTCAATCAAAAGCATACGTCCTTTACTGGATGCAGCAAGCACAACGCACACTTGACAACCATGCCCTTGAATACGCAATTAAAAGAGCAAACACACTGCAGCAACCACTACTGGTCTTCTTTGGACTCACCGGATCGTTTCCTGATGCAAACAAGAGACATTACACCTTCATGCTTGAAGGTGTTCAAGAGGTGCAAACACACCTAAAAAAAAGAAATATTCCGTTTGTCGTTAAATATACATCACCTCCTAAATCAATTCGGCCTTTGCTAAAAGAAGCATCACTACTCGTTGTTGACCAAGGTTATCTACGTATCCAAAAACAATGGAGAACACAAGTAGCATCCAAATGCCCTTGTCAAATGATCCAAGTCGAATCAGACGTTATCGTCCCCGTCAAGGTGGCATCACAAAAAGAAGAATACTCTGCAGCAACTATCCGGCCAAAAATCACAAAACAGTTAGCCACTTTTTTACAACCATTGAAAACACAACATCTTCAAAAAACTCATCGAAAACAAAAACCTACGTCTGAAGAAATACAAGATATCAAAACAATACTGAAAAAACTACAGATAGACACATCAGTACCACCCTCAAAAACATTCAAAGGAGGAACCCAACATGCACTTCGACATCTTAACGAATTTATCGATCACAAACTAGACGGTTTCAGCGAGTACAGAAATGATCCAACAAAAGAATATGTATCACATCTCAGCCCCTATCTTCATTTCGGACAGATCTCACCCTTAACCATAGCACTTGCTGCACAAGAAGCAGATAAAAAAGATACTAATGCATTTTTAGAAGAACTTATCATCCGCCGGGAACTTGCAATAAACTTTGTCTACTACAACAACACCTATGATCAATACTCAGCAATACCCGCATGGGCACAAACAACCCTTAAAAAACATGAAAAAGACAAACGAGCCTACCTCTACAGCTTTGAAGAATTTGAACACGCAAAAACACATGACCCGTATTGGAATGCAGCACAAAAACAAATGACCTGCACCGGGAAAATGCATGGCTATATGCGAATGTACTGGGGCAAAAAAATCATCGAATGGACCAACTCACCCCAGCAAGCATTTGAAATAGCACTCAAACTCAATAACAAATACGAACTCGACGGACGCGATCCCAATGGTTTTACTGGTGTTGCCTGGTGTTTCGGCAAACATGACCGCGCATGGAAAGAACGACCCATCTTTGGAAAAATCAGATATATGAACGAAAACGGGTTGAAACGTAAATTCGAAATCGATACTTACGCATCACGCTGGGCAACTTGTTAAACCTCTTTTATTTATTCAAATTAGGGCAAATGAAGTTCAAGATTTCTTCTAATAAGTGGAGTATAGATAAACGCTCGAATAATATCTTTTAAGCCAAAAAACTCGGTTCGACCAATCACACCTACATAATCTCCACCAACTTCATCCGGATCCCAATAGTAGATATAATAGGTTCCAGACACATTCAACACTTGATCATAAACAGGTCCCTTATAGTACCACTTACGACCAAAGAACTCATAGAAACTTGATCGATACGCACCTGGTGCAACATTTTCACCAACAACCACGCCATATCCATCAGGGATGTCAAAGGGAAAGCTCATATTTGGCTCCGGTAGATCTGGGCCGAAAAGTGCAAACCAGGGTGTAAAATTTGCATAGTTGCCACCAGCAACAGGAACAATTGCCTCAATATACACCCGTTGTGGTTGATCACCAATTTCAAACTGATACATGTCAACATCATCAGTTGGTGAGACAAAATCTGTTTCCAACCATGCATAAACGGCGATGGATTGCTCAACAGATCCACGTACAACAAAAGGGTTTGTCTCAGAAAAATCCCGATGTTCAAAGTAGGGAACATGTGCAGACACGGTGACACAACATATTAGAAAAGCGCTTAATATAGAGAGTACTGAAAATATCCTCCGATTCATGCTACTCTCACCCTAATAAAAAATAAGAGAGATTATTCTGGTACAAAACAGAAATACCAGACATCCATCTCTGCTTCACCAATATTTCCTTTAGTATCCTCAGCTGTTGCTTTCAAGGTGAAAACACCTAATCGCGGGCCAGTCCACTGGATTTCATGAAATCCGTTGTCAGAGTTATAGGTTGCTTCGCCTCTGAGTTCATCATCGATGTAGACATTGACGATGAGATCCTCTGCGGTATCATTATCATCATCTGCAAGGACCTGAACGGGTCGAACCCGAAAACCACCAAAGCCCATAGTATCATACACTACATCAAGATAGGTGGCAAACAGCCGGATGCCGGAAAAATGAAAGTATCCCTTGGTCGGATTTTTGATTTCAACAACTGGTGGGTTATCCTGCGCAGGATCCTCAACAATCAACGAGCGAACAATCGCTCCTTGTATGTTACAAACCGCGGTGACCTCGATTTCATCACCAATCTCTGCCTCGACAGTATAATTGTACACAAAGACCTCATTTGAGGGTTGTGAATCATAATCCTCTGCAAGAACGAGCTCACCATTTAACCGAATTTCTATTCGTTCGATATAATGTACTCCTGGCGCAGGTGTAAGATGAGCGATGGTAACGGTCAGCTCAGATTCATCAAGATCATAGGCTAACTCCATATCCTGCGGTGGATGAGCCCACACGTTAGTTGTCATCGATACACTCAGTAGTACTACCATCCCAAAAATTCCAAATATTTTCCTATTCATATTTATTTCTCCTTACAAAAAGAGTATTTTTCGTACATCACCACTCGTACCCGAGGGTCCAAGTGTTGTTTTACTACAAAGATACAGCTCACCTTGTTCATCTTCACCGAATGATTGCACAAATCGGTTGAAGCTGCCTGTGGGGACTAACTCAAATCGCTCGTAGACATCTGGTTCGATTTCTTCAAGGTAGTATAATTTTCCATTTGCCCGAAAGAAGCTGGTGCTCCAATCACCAAAAATATATTTCCCCTGAAGAGGAGTTGGTTGATTTCCCCGGTAGACATATCCTCCAGTAATTGATCTTCCGACATCATGACTGTATTCATGAATGGGCATGGCAAGATCACTGATGTTGATCCCAAGTTCATCAGCAAGATCAGGATCATAGGGATGGGTGGCTTCATAGATACGCCATCCATAGTTTTCTCCCTTTTCTAGCAGATTGATTTCCTCCCATTCATCTTGACCTACATCAGGAGTCCATAGTATATCTGTTTCTCGATCAAAAGAAAACCGCCAGGGATTACGAAGACCGTATGCATAGATTTCATCAAGACCCTCGGTTCCTACAAACGGGTTATCCGGTGGAATAGCGTAGGGTGATCCGCTATCAACATCAATTCGAAGAATGGAACCAAGATACGTGCTTATGTTTTGTCCATTGCCAATATCGCCATGCTGATCACCTGCTCCTCCACCATCACCAAGACCGACGTAGAGATAGCCATCGGGACCAAAGACAAGTTGTCCACCATTATGATTGGCTTCCGGTTGATCTACGCGGAACAAAATTTCCTCAGAATTTGCATCAGCAACGTTTGGATCAGAAGAAACGGTATACTCAGCAAGGATACTTTCATGATCAATTACGGGTCCTTCTTTAGGAGAGCTGTAATAGATAAAAAAACGACCATTTGAACTGTAATCAGGATGAAAGGCAAGACCAAGTAGACCTCGTTCATCATAGGTGGTATCCAGATCAACAAGCTGAGCTGAGATATCCAAAAAGGGTGTTTCTACGAGAGTATCATCTTCAACAATAGAAATGAAACCTGTTTGATCGACGATAAATAATCGATTCGAACCATCCCCTGCATGAGTAACGGCTAAAGGAGAGGGCAGATCAGAGGCAACTGTTTCAAAATCAACTGTTGGTTCCGGTAGAATAATGACAAAAAAGAACGCTAAAAACCCATTCACTGTTTTATCAACATTACCCGCAACAATTTGAATGGTGATGCGTCCAAATCCTAGTAATGGATTACTTCGTACCACCTCTGATTCATTGACTGCAAGCTCATCAATAACACCCATTGTGGTTGAGTCAACCTGATTAAGAATGCCACCGATGACAGTTATATTCCAAGAAATACCACTAAGAGATGTATCGCCCACATTTCGAATTTCAGGTTTTACTCGAAGAAGACCACCTTGAATGTCACCGATGTCGATCTCACCTGCCATACCAATAGTATTTCCATTGGTATTCGTACTATTGGTTGCCATGGCAAGTGCATTTGTAGCTATGAGAAGTGATACTAAAAAAACACCTACTAAACTTTCTTTCATAAAATTGTACCTCCGTACATTAATATCGAGCCATATATAATTCTAATTAATATAACTTTACTTTCAAAATAGTTAAAAAACAATTAACAAATACCCTCACATTATTTTTCTTTAAAATCAAGTGCTGCAGAATTTATACAAAAACGTTTTTCAGTAGGAGCTGGGCCATCGTCAAAGACATGACCAAGATGACTCCCACACCGTTTACAAAGAACCTCTGTTCGAATCATGCCGTAACTTTGATCCTCAACAAATTCAACACTTTCATCAGACAAAGGTTGGGTAAAGCTTGGCCATCCAGAGCCTGAGTCATACTTTACATTTGAAGAAAACAGTGGGTTTTGACAGGCTGTACAATAGTATATGCCCATCTTTTTATTATCTAAATATCTACCTGTAAACGGGGGTTCCGTTGCTTTTTTTCTGAGGATCTGAAATTGATTCTCTGTTAATTCTTTCTTCCATTCGTTATCTGATTTTTTAATGCGTTTCATAGTTTGAATCAACATCACTTAAGCAAACCTTGCTTTATTAACTTTACAGCACCTGCAAGATTTTTGATTTGATGTAAAGTATTAAGTAACGAAAAATATATGTTCCTTGTATTCGAGGAGAGTGCAAGTATGCAAAATATTACAAAAAAGACGATCTTTCAAATAGGCAATGGTATTGCTTTTGTGTCTGTCGTTGTTGTTAATTTTCTTGCAAATCTCTTACCTATAAATAATCTGACAACAGGGGAGCTTTCCGATAACTATCCGAATTTGTTTGTCCCTGCAGGACTTACCTTTTCGATTTGGGGTGTTATCTATCTTTTGTTGTTGGTCTTTGTGATTTATCAGGCGCAGGATTTATTTTCAAAAAAGAAAAAAGAGCTTGCCTTTCTGTATAAGATTCATTTGTTATTCATTGGAAGTTGTGTGATAAACATTTTATGGGTCTTTTTTTGGCATTATGAGTATGTTATTTTATCATTGATGACGATCGTTGTCCTGTTTATTGTCTTACTGATGATCTATTTGCGTCTTGATATCGGTAAGGCATCTGTCAATGTCAAAGAACGCTTAGCAGTGCATGTTCCGTTTAGTGTGTATCTTGGGTGGATTACGGTTGCAACCATTGCAAATGTTACCGCAGCTTTGGTTTGTTCTGGATGGACAGGTGGTCCTCTCTCTGAGGAGATCTGGACGATCCTTGTGATTGTCGTTGGTTTACTTATTACGGGTGGTGTTCTTTTTACTCGAAGAGATATTGCCTATGGGCTTGTGATTGTTTGGGCGTATCTAGGTATTGTTATCAAGCAGCAAGATCCTTTTCTTGGAAATACAACTGTATCTAATACAGCATTGATTTCGCTAATTATTATTGCTATTGCATGTGTCGTAGTATTTCTATGGGAACTTAAGGAAAAAGGAATGGTGATACAAGAGAAGCAAACACGGCAGTAGTTTTTTTTATTTCTTTTTCTTTTTTTCTTGTGTTTCTTCTGAGTAGATATAGTCTGCTTTGAAGATGACTACGAGTATGACGACGGTTGCGCCAAAGATGAATCCTACAATGAAGAACCACGGGATGTAGGGGATGGAATCATCTCTAGAATCTTCGGGTATGATCTCACTTCCAACAATTGCAAATGTAGAAAGCCCAGGTGTTGTTGCTCGGTAGGTGTTTTCTGTTTCGTTTTCTGATTGGTAGGTTGTATTAAGAATTTCCCAGGTTCCATTATGATATCGAATGAGAAGAATTGATTTGTTAGTGAGATTGTGTTCGTCTAACCAGGTTTTGTTGACGGTGAAGGTGAAATTCATCTCTGATATGTTGTATTCATCGATATAGGTGCTGTGGGAGAAGAGCTTGATTTCTATATATTTGTAGACCTCGGCGTTTTTCGGTGGTTCAATGATTTCTGGGGGTTTTTCTTTCAGTTTTTTTATGGTGAAGCTGACAGTGGTTTGGTTTGTTCGGGTTTGAAAGCGGACGGTTCGGATAGATGTTTCCTCTTTGTTTCTTGGTATAATTTGTACGTGTTTTTTTGACTGTATCGAATGATAATAGGCGATGTATTCTGTTGTGTTCTCTGTTTTATTTCTGAATATCTCTTCTGTATTTGGTGGAATACTATTAGTATACTCTTCTGAGAGATTTGTTATGGTATCGTTGATTTTTATTATGATATGCGAGGAGGTGTTTTGGTCTGAGGAATTGGTGTTGTTATTCTGATTTGAAGCTGAAGTCTCATTGAGGGGAAAAAGCTGTATATCGGTTTGATTTGATTGATTGTTCTGGTCGTCGTTTGTTTTCACTATTCTTGTCTTGTTGGTTTGGTTTTGTGAGGATGAACTGTTCGTCGTGTTGCTACCCTGCTGAGTAGAATCAACCGGATCATCAGATTGAGAATCATTTTGGTGTTGTTCTTCATTTTCTTGATCGTCTGCTGATTGGTCATCGTTTGTTTCTGTGTTTGAGTTTTCTGATATTTGCTGTTGTTCTTCTTGACTATCTGAATTATCAAGATCCTCAGTACTCAACTGATTTATGCAGAGAGCACTAGGAATAGTGTATGAAAAAAGGAGTATTATCAGCAATGCGTAGGCAATTATCTTGTGTTTGTTCTTTTTTGTCTTGGATAAAGCTACATTGAAATTCATTATCTCCTCACCGTTTGATCTCTGTAATAAAATTATACTCTTTGTTTTCTCATTATTAAATATTTCCTGATAGTTTTACAGAATGTATTAATCCCAAATGAGAAATATAATATTATTACATGACTTTATATTATTAAAAAAATAGAATTTTACTTTACTAATACTTTATCGATACGTTTTTTTAACTCAGGAATCTCAAATGGTTTTTCAATATAATCATCACCAAAAAATTCACCAGCTTCCCTAGCATACCTATCGGTTCGGGCAGTGATAAAGATAACAGGTATATCACGCCATTTCATATTCTGCTGAATCTGTTTATAGGTTTCCCACCCACTCATCTCAGGCATCATTATATCAAGTAATATGAGATCAGGAAGATGATCCTCCTGTAGCATTTGGAGGCATTTCAATCCACTCTCCAGCCCAATCATTTGATAATTTGAATCCATCCCTTCAATCCCTGTTTTTACAGTATAACGGATAGAATCTTCATCATCAACAATAAAAATTTTTTTTACCATATTTCTATCTAACTCAAATATTAGATAATAGATACAATTTTAAAAAACTTTTTAAAAAAATATCATGTTTTCAAAAGACGATCGATTTGTTTCTTTAATGAAGGTAAAGAAAGAGGTTTTTCGATAAAAGCGGTTCCGCCTAATTGTCCAATTAATTTACTAGTTTCATCTTTAGTTCCTAATAAGAATAGTATCGGGGTATGGCGCCATTTAATATTTCGCTGTAATTGTTTTTGTATTTCCCAACCGTTCATATCTGGCATTAGCAAATCGAGAATGAATAAATCAGGACCAGTATGTGTTTTAAGATAATCCAAACAGTGTTTTCCACCTGCGAATACAGTGACATGATAGTCTGAACTTAGTGTTTCAAATCCCTGTTTCACAGTATAAAATACTGACACATCATCAACAACAATAAAAATATCCCATACCATTTTTATTCCTGTTAAAAACTAAATAAAATATTGAAGTATAAAATTTTATTATGTCTTGCCTTTAGGTAGTGTAAAAGAAAATGTTGAGCCTTTACCTTTTCCAGCGCTGGTTGCCCAAATTTTTCCACCATGCAATTTCACAATGTGTTTACAAATTGAAAGACCAAGACCATGAGATTCATAGTGATCTCCTGATTGCTCCACACGATAAAATTCATCGAAAATCCATTCTAACTGTTTTTTTGTCATTCCGATGCCGGTGTCTTTTAAGTCAACTTGAACTTTAGCATTTTTATTTTTTGCACTAAAAAGTATTTTTCCTTTGGAATGAGGAGTATATTTTACTGAATTTGAAATTAGATTTTTTAATAATTCTGTGAGTAGTAACCTATCAGCACTTACTGTTAGATACGCATCGACCATATTCTCAACGGTAACATAATGCTTTTTCAAAAATATTTTCTGACTTTTTATCACATGATCAATTTCATCAGCAAGAACAAGATTTTCAAAATTAAGCTTTACACTCGAGCTTCTCAGTCGAGCAAGCTCTAAAGTTTTAAAAATTAGTTCGCGCATGTATTCAACATTTGACCGAATCACTTGGAGATGCTTTTTTAGGTTAGGATCTTTCTCCTGCGATTCAATAATGGGGAGTAAACCAACTAATGGTGTCAACGGATTTTTCAAATCATGACCCAATTGACCGATAAAGATATCTTTTTGTTTCAAAAGACCCTGTAATGTTTTGTTTTGCCGCTCGATTTTTTCCTGTGAGTTTTTCAAGTCACGTGTCATCTGGTTAAATGAATAGGCAAGATCTCCCAACTCATCTTTTGATAAAATATTAACTCGAGCTGAAAGATCACCGCGGCCTACCTTTCTAGCAACATTTCTTAGAGTGATAATGGGTTTTACAATACTGTAACGAAGTAGAATCAACAATATCAAAAAGAGAAAAAAGAAGCTAACCACTGCAACTGCTACAAGAAAATTTATCGAACGTGCTAAATCAATATAAGCTTGCTGCATAGAAAATACAATCTCATAAATACCATAGATGGATGTGGACTGATTTATCGGCACAATAATAGTAATAACTGGTATCTCTCTCCGTTCATCTAAATAATAAACCACTATATGCTCCCGTGAATCTACTGACCGACAATAGCTAAAATTATGATATCGATCACCGATCATACCTCTATCAATCAGAGTACTTGATGCAACTACTTGTAGCTTATCTTCTTCATTGGGGCGGAAAATACGTAACTGTAAAATCTCAGGATTTGAAGCCATTGTAGCATTCACAAAATCTTGTAGCGCAGTAGTATTATTAATATCTGAAAGATAACCGAGACTTACATCAAACGATCTAGCAAGTGCTTCACCCTTCTCAGAGTAATTATCAACGAAGAAATCATCCAAATGTGTGATATTAAGATAAGTAAGGAAAAAAAGAAAGAGAATAAAAACTAATAAAAGTATCAATGCCAACTTTAAACTAATACTTATTTTGAATTTCTTCATCCCATCCTAACCTAAAGTAGAAAAGAATTGATATGCACCTATAAAACCTTAATGGGCTAGTACCCTACACTATTGAAATTGTTCATGGTGTTAATCGTGTTCGATCCCGAGGAAACAAGATACATTCTCGAATGTTTTCAATATCCAACAGTTCCATAAAGAATCGCTCAAGTCCAAAACCAAAGCCACCATGAGGCGGCATCCCATAGCGAAAGGCATCAAGATAGGTAGTAAAATCCTTTGGATTTAGACCACAGGCCTTCAGACGATCCTGTAAATGCTCAACAGTATGAATGCGCTGACTACCTGATGCAAGCTCAACTCCTTTTACCTCAAGATCAAACGATCGAGAATACTTTTCCCCATCAGGCATCGTATAAAACGGTTTTGATTCAAGAGGATAGCGAACAATAAAATAAAACTCTGCCTCTTTTTCCTTTTTCAGAAGAGCACCTAACTGCCGTTCCTCCTCAGTCCCAAGATCCTCACCCCACTGAATAGAAGAACCAGTATCTTGCACCATCGCAATCGCATCATCATAGGGCACCCGAAGAAACGGAAGTTTCGGAACAGTAAGGGTCTTGTCAAGAAGAGAAAGCTCACGAGTACATGTCTGAGCAGCCTTCCACATATGCTGCACTAATCCTTCTAAAATCTGCATCACTTCCTCCTCACTTTTAATAAAAGCCATCTCCAAATCAACAGCAGTAGATTCATTCAGATGCCGACGGGTGTTATGCTCCTCTGCACGAAAATACCACGCAATCTCATATACCCTATCAAGACCAGTAGACATCAAACTCTGTTTATACAACTGAGGAGACTGTGCAAGAAAGGCCTTTTTTTCAAAATACTGAAGAGAAAACATCTCAGTACCACCCTCAGAAGAACTGGCAATAATATTGGGCGTATGCACCTCAAGAAACCCTTTTTTACGAAGAAACTCATGAACAGCGCCAAGAACCGTATTTCGAATCGAAAAAATAGCCTGTATTTCAGGCTTTCGCAAATCAAGACATCTGTTATCAAAACGAGTGTCAAAATCAGCAGCCACTTTATCAACAATACCCAATGGAAGAGGTGAATCAGCCTTGGAAAGAATCGTAACATGTTCAGGCAGAATCTCGTAGCCATTCCGCACCTTCTCGTTTTTCTGACACAGACCCGTGACTGCTACCACCGACTCACGGGAAAGACTGGTTAATTGTTTAAAGAGATCAGGTGTCTGCTTTTTCAGAACCGTCACCTGAAATGTTCCCCGGCGGTCACGAAGAATAAGAAACGCAATCGAGCCAATGTTTCTGATATCCTGAATCCATCCCGCAACCTGAACCTTTTTCCCATACTCTTTTTCAGAGAGTTCCGTGGAATAATGCGTTCGATACATAACAAACAACATTGCCGTATCAAAAAAGGGAATTTAGTCTTTTTGACATAAAAGCAACTGTTTTCTGTAAATTTGCAGCATTGTCCCACTGAGAAAGCAACTGATCAACATCTGCTTTTTTGTTTGTATTCTCCTTAACAAAACTCTGGATCTGAGGAAGTGCGCGAAGAAGATTATCAACTATGGTAACATGAGCACTTTTTGCCGTACGAGACAAAGGATTTAAATCAATAGTAATCACCGTTTTTCCCATATCTCGCAATGCCTGACATCGATCACCATCCTCCAAAGGAACCAAGACAACATCTGCAGAATAAATACCCCTCTTATCACAAAGAGCACGATCATGATCTAAACCAGGGAGACGAGCATCCGCCTGAAAACCACCCACCTCAGTAGCGCCTTCTTGTTGTAATACTGATATGATCCGATGTATGCGCTCTTTTGAGCGGTGAAACAAATTAACCTCCAACAATGCAGGAATACGTTCTGCAAGAGTCACACACTCTTGTGCCGCAAGTGCAGCAACATTGCCATTCACAGATATCACGGGGTGACGAGCAGCAACAAGGGCTACCGCAGCCATATGTTCAGCCAGTTCTGCAGGGGGGATTGTGTGTTCACCAAGAAGATAATCAAATGCTTCCCCACGACCATGAGCAATCAAACCTGTCTCATGGACAAGACCATCACGAAATCCTTGAGCAATTTTTTCTCGAGTCATCAAAGAAAAATAGCGAGGATGAGAACGAGGAACCCGACCAGTCATTATCCATCTATCATGCTGCAGTAATTATTAAAAGATTCGAAAGAAAAAAAAAGAAGGTTGAGAAAATAGACTGCTTTGTTTATCCATACATACTAGGCTGTGGTATTTGACTTGCACCAGATACCATTGGTTTTGCCTGCTTATGGAATTTCTGTAATTGTTTTTCAATCCGCTCCGCTTCATCATACAGCGGACCAACATTAATCTCAACACCGATTACTTTTGCAATCACATTAATTGCTGATGCAGCAGCACGCGCATCAGGATAATTCGGATGTGCCTCTGTGAGAATAGACACGACATCAAATTTATCATGTTTCCCCTTATTTAAAAGAACACCTGAAACACCTGCGATAATACCATTTTTAAATTGTGCGATCTCTTTTGATTGTAAAAGATTTCGAGCAGTTTCAGTTGATCCAATTGCGTAGGCATCCACTGCTCCTTCTTCACCAGAACTTTTCCCCTCTACGACCATGCCTTCAGGTGAGATTAATAATTTACATTTTTTTGATTTCACCCAATTCATAATGGCATCTGACAAGGAATTGATCAAATCTGGTTTCGGTTTGAATTCAGACACAAAAACCGCAAGTCGCTGACCGTTTTGAAGCCGCCCTGCATAGATTCTCACTGGCGATAAGGGCTCACCAGTATGCACAACAGAGAGGGTGGGAAAATGTGGAGACTGTAAGGCACCTACCTGTTTAAGTCCAAGAGCATCAATTAAATAATTCGCAACAATTGTGCTGACTAACCCTATTGAGGGGAATCCTGCGATTACGGTTGCATCACGCATGTCGATTTCTTCAAAATCCACAATAGAAATCTGATCCAATTGCATCACCATCCATTACACCTACATATGGTTTCTCCCATTTAAAATTATTTGGGTATTTATCGCAATCATCCTTTCACAACTCCCAAAGGAACGAGTCGGGCGACTTTTTTGGAAAGTCCTGCTCCATGTGTAACTTCGATAACCTCATTAATATTTTTATAGGCACCGGGTGCTTCTTCAGCCAGAACTTTCCAGCTAGCTGGATGGGCATAGATCCCCTTTTTTTTCAACATCTGCATAATGTGTTCTCCTCTCCATCTTTTCACAGCAGCATGACGGGACATCACTCTTCCTGCACCATGACAGGTGGATCCAAAGGTTTCTTCTGCCTGAGTTGTTCCTTTCATTAGATAGCTTTCTGTACCCATGTCACCAGGTATGAGAACGGGTTGACCGACCTCTCGGTACTCTATTGGAAGGTTTGAAAAGCCAGGGCCAAATGATCGAGTGGCTCCTTTTCTATGAACATACATCTTTTGTGTTGCTCCATTTATTTCATGTTCTTCAAGTTTCGCAATGTTATGACAGATATCATAGACGATATGCATACCCAAATCTTCTGCAGGAGCCTTAAGGATTTTTTCAAAAGACTCCCGAATCCAATGGACAATCATCTGTCTGTTACACCAAGCAAAATTTGCTGCACACGCCATCGCTGAAAGATACGATTGTCCTTCCTTGGAATGAACTGGTGCGCAGGCAAGTTGCCGATCTGGCAGGCTGATATTATATTTTTTTGTGGCACGTTCTAAAACTTGAAGATGATCGGTACATACCTGATGACCGAAGCCCCGCGAACCGGTGTGGAGCATCACGGTTATTTGATCTTGGTGGGTTATACCATATGCTTTGGCGGCTTTTTTGTCAAATATTTCTGCTACTTTCTGGATTTCTAAAAAATGATTACCCGCACCAAGTGATCCAAGCTGGGGGGCGCCACGCTGTTTTGCCTTAGCTGAAATTGAACTAAGATCAGCATTGTTTAGACATCCGTTTTCCTCAAGATAGGTGGCATCTTCATCCCAGCCGTACCCTTGATCGATAGCCCATTGTGCTCCGTGTAGAAGTACGTGGTGTAATTCTGGTTGGGAAAGACGCACTTTTGCTTTTGATCCTATTCCAGAGGGCACATTATGAAACATGGTGTCGACCAGTTGGCGGATAGAATCCTGCGTGAGGTCTGATAAAGACAAATTGGTTCGTAGAAGTCTACAACCACAGTTGATATCAAACCCGACTCCTCCAGGGGATATAACACCATCATCTGCACTTGTCGCAGCAACTCCACCGATAGGAAATCCGTATCCCCAGTGAATATCTGGCATAGCAAGAGCATTACCAAGTATTCCAGGGAGCATGGTTATATTTGCGGCCTGTTCAGCAGCGTTGTCTTTTCGGATCGATGCGATCATAGAATCTGTTGCATAAATGATAGCTGATGTCTGCATCTGTAGATTTTCTTTTTCGCCTCTATATGTCGCAGGTATTTCATACCGATAGTCATCGATTTTATTCAGAGGACCATTCCAAGTCACAGTGGTTCACCTATATAGATGGTAAAAATGGTACCTCTATATAATATTTTTAGCAAACATCACATAAAGATTTTTATTTTTGTTTAGTTAGATACGGAAGCCCTGTGCGTTTGTTGACCTTAACGGTGTACCCTTCTGGGAGGGGAACAGGCTCTCCTTCTGGTGGCTTTTTTTTACTGAAAAAATGAATGATGCGTGTTTTTCCAGAAGTTGTTTGGATTTCTCTTTTGTATAGGGTATATTCACCGTGGCTGTATACTTTGGTGTTTGGCTTTTTCTTTGTGGTGGGTTCTGAGGGTGCTGTTTCTTCTTTAATATGTTTGTCTCTGTTGGTAATGATGGTTTTCGCAAGTTTTTTGTTGATTTCTTTTATTTTTGTGAGCTCTTTTGTGGTTGCAGTTTTTAGTTTTTCTAGAGAAGTATACCCATTGGTATACAGCAGGTAGGCAGTGGAAATACTTACTCCTTTTATGCTTGTTAAAAAGGTGAGTTGTTTTTCGTCGATATCTGAAAGGGTAGGTGCTGTTTTAATGGTTTTTTGTTTTTTGAGTGATTTTTTGGTTTCTTTTTGTTTCCGTTTGGTTTGTTTTCTTTTCTGTTTGTGCTCTTTTTTTTGTTTTTTCTGTTGTTGTCTGCGTTCTTTTTTTGTGAGTGGTTTTTCTTTTTGGAAGGGTGAAGTGATTGGTTCCCAGGTGGAGATTTCACCAGTGCTTTCTTTTTGTTTGTGTTCCGATGGTTGTTCTGTCACGGGTTGAAACTTTGGTAGTTCTGATTTCTTTTCTGGTTCTTCTTGTTTTTCTTTTTTTGAAGGTTCAGAAACGTGTTCCCAATGGGGAAGAGTCTCGTTTTCTGTTTGCTGCGGTGGTGATGATGATGCTTTTGATGAGGGCTGTGGTGGTTTGACCTCGGGAAATTCTGGTTTTTGTAAGGGTATTTTTTCGATTTCGTAGAGGTCTTCGACAGTGAGATGAAGGGTTGGTGAAGGGCGTGGTTGTTTTTTGGGTTTTTCTTTTGGTTTTTCGGGTTGGGGTTTTGGTTCAGATGGCGGTTGTTGGGGTTTTGGTGGTGTTGGTTGTTCTTTTGGGTGAATGGTTACTTTTGGTTGGAGATTGGTTTTGTCTTGGAGAAGGTCTGTGGTGGCCGGAGGGGGTGTTTCGGCGGTGTTATGTTGCTGATGGAGACGCCGGCGGATGGATTGCAGTGCCTTGCTTTCTTTTGTAGATGGCTTTGAGGAAGTAGTCTGATGTGTTTCATCTAAAATGCGGCGGAGACGTTCGACGTCTTTGTCTTGGTCTTTAGTATTCTCAGCCATGGTACCTAATTTGATATGGTTTTTCTCCTATATTAATCAATCTTTATGGTTTTTTTCTGGTCTTTTTTTTAAGAAAGGACAGATGGGGTGTGGCTACAAAGTTTATTAAGGCGGGGTCTATTTCAGTTTTTTCTGATGGTTGTTGATTTTACGCATCGGGACGTTATCTCGATTCGGGATTTTTCAAAGAATGATATCACCAGTATTTTGAAGAGCGCTCACGCGATGATCCCATATGCTTGTGGTGAGAAGAAAACGCAGATTTTGCAGGGTATAATTTTGTCATCTCTATTTTATGAGCCCAGCACGCGTACACGGTTGAGTTTTGAATGCGCGATGCATCGTCTTGGTGGGAGCGTGATAGGATTTGCTGATGAGACAATGACCTCACAGAAAAAAGGTGAGAGTCTTGCTGATTCCATTCGGATGGCTGATGCCTATAGTGATGTGATTGTGATGCGTCATCCGCAGGAGGGGGCGGCTCGTCTTGCTGCAGAGTTTGCTGATGCACCAGTCCTAAATGGTGGAGATGGTGCAGGTCAGCATCCGACGCAATGTCTGCTTGATCTGTTTACAATTAAATCGGAAAAAAAGAAAATCAAGAATAAAAAAGTGGTCCTATTGGGCGATCTGAAATATGGGCGAACCGTACATTCTCTTGCATATGCGCTCTCACTCTTTGGGGCAGAATTGACCTTTGTATCTCCTGATAGCTTGAAGATGCCAAAAGAATTAATTGCAGAGTGTAATGATTTTGGAGTGGAGCCAAGTAACACCGCAAATCTCGAGCGAGCAGTGAAAGATGCTGACGTATTATATGTTACACGCATTCAGAAAGAACGATTTCCAGATGCAGAGGAATACAATCGTGTCGTCGGCATGTACCGGGTGGATCTCGATCTTTTAAAGCATGCAAAAGAGGATCTTATCATCATGCATCCGCTTCCTCGGGTCACTGAGATTGACCCCGCAGTGGATCAAACATCTAATGCATTGTATTTCAAACAAGCCTTCAATGGTATACCTATTCGGATGGCATTACTGTCAGGCGTTATGGGAGGACACCATAAATGAAAAAATTAAAAATTACTCCGATTCGGAATGGAACCGTTATTGACCATATACCACCAGGTTGTGCCATAAAAGTCCTGCATGTACTGCATCTCCCGGAATCGACATCTTCGGTGATCAGTGTAGCGATGAATGTAAAAAGCAAATTTGGAAAAAAAGATATTGTAAAAGTTGAAAATCGTGAGCTGGATTCTAAAGAAGTCGATAAAATAGCGTTGATTGCACCAAAGGCGACAATCAATATCATCAGAGATTTAGAGGTGGCGGAAAAACATAAGGTGCATTTACCTGAGGAAATTATTGGCCTAGTGAAATGTTCAAATCCTACCTGCATTTCGAATGCACGTGAGCCAGTGCAAACACGGTTTATCCTTGTCGATCAGGATCCACCACGGATTCGTTGTTACTATTGCGAACGGGAAACTGAGGATATCGCCGAGCGGATTATGTAAGTGATTCCACGATTTCTTTTGCACGGTCTAGTTTGATTTTGTTTTCTTTGATGAGTTGCTCGGCAACAGTATCTATCTGTGAAGCTGAAGCACCAGCCATTACAGCGATATTTTTTGCATGTAGACGCATGTGACCTTTTTGAATGCCAACAGTTGATAATGCATAAACTGCGGCAAAATTTTGGGCCAGTCCTAGACTTACCACTACTTCTGCAAGCTCTTGTGCAGTTTTAATTCCTAAGATTTTTTTACACAGTCGTGCTTTTGGATGGATATTTCCAGCGCCACCAACGATCCCAACGGCCATGGGAAGCTCAAGTTCTCCAACTAAATCGCCGTCATCATTTTTATAATAGGTAGAAAGAGAGTGGTATTGCCCATCACGGGCAGCATATGCATGCGCACCGGCTTCTATTGCTCTAAAATCGTTGCCGGTGGCAATAATAAGGGCATCTATGCCATTCATAATCCCCTTGTTATGGGTTGCAGCTCGATAGGGATCAATAGCAGCAAGGGTATATGATTCTAGAAACGCATCGACAACCTTTTCGCCACCTAATTTTTTTTTGTCAAATACAGCAGTTGCTTTAACCAGTCGTTTGTCTGCAAGATTAGAAAGGATCTTTAGACGGACGTGACCACCGGTGATTTCCTCCAGCATGGGGGCAAGTGCTTCCACCATGGTATTCACGGCATTTGCACCCATTGCATCACGAACATCAACGATAAGATGGGTGACAATCATCTTTCCAAGAGGGCTATCAAGAATGCGCACTTCGATATCTTTTGCCCCTCCTCCAAACTTTACCAGAACTTTGTCTTGTTCATTTGCAAGCGTGAGCAATTGGTTTTTGTGATCCAGTATTTTTTGTGCTCCTCCGGCAACATCGTCTACGTTAAGTATCTGCATTTGCCCAATCATCTGGGGTTCGGTAGATTCTGTTTTGAATCCTCCTTTGATGCGAGCAATTTTTGCAGCGTTACTTGCTGCGGCAACAACGCTTGATTCCTCGATACTCATCGGAACGAGGTAGTCTTTTCCATTTATGAAAAAATTGACAGCAATACCGATGGGTAGTTCAAAGGTGCCGATGACATTTTCGATCATGCGATCGGCTGTTTCCATGTCGAGTGATTGATGAATGGTTTCAACATCTTCGTTGCTTAGGTGTGCAAATTCTTGCACATGCTTAATTCGTTCAGAAATCGGTTTTTTGTAAAATCCTGATATTTGCGATGATTTCTTACTGTCTGATGCCATTTTTCTTTTTCCTCCATTAATAGATTTCCAGAAATTCATTGGGTCTTTTAATAATTGCCCATTAGTTATTCGTCACATGTCGATAGTAAATCATTCGTTAAGTTTGCTTTTCAGATCGAGACCTTCATCGATATAATTTAGAAAAGAATTATGTCACCCCCTCCATGATATAAATATCATGGCTTCCCCCTCAAGGGGGAGAAAA
>CAZTFR010000036.1:0-22391 GCA_964612945.1 uncultured Thermoplasmatales archaeon | reverse complement strand
TGCGGGCCCTTCGTTTCACTACGGTCCACGCAGTATTCCCGGCCTTAGTTTATAAGAAAAATAGGATGTTGTCTTTTTCAACTCACTAAAAATTGCTTTATTAATCTTAGTTCCTTCCACAATCGCTTTTGATACATGCCTTTAAATAAATTAATACTATTATTTTTATAGATTTCAAGAGGGTCATTGAAAGTACATGAATATACAAGAGATCATAAATAGGTTACAATCTCTTTCAAATCCAACCAATGTGCAAGGTATGGCACGATTTGGAATTTCTGCTGAAAACAACCTTGGTGTTTCTGTAACCACCATACGGAATCTTGCAAAAGAAATCGGAACCAACCACGATCTTGCATTACAACTCTGGGATACAAATATAAGAGATGCACAAATGCTTGCAGCATCTATTGATGATCCAAAAAAGGTAACCGAAAAACAATTAGAAGCTTGGGCGGTTGATTTTAACTCTTGGGATTTGTGCGATCATTGCTGTGGCCATCTCTTTGATAAGACACTGTTTGCTTATCAAAAAGCAATAGAGTGGAGTGATAGAAATGAGGAATTTGTCAAACGCGCAGGATTTGCATTGATGGCTTGGCTTGCAGTGCATGATAAAAAAGCATCAGATCAAAAAATTGAACAATTCTTCCAATTAATTACCAAACAATCAACTGATGAGAAAAAGTATGTGAAAAAAGCAGTGAGCTGGGCACTTCGCAACATAGGTAAACGATCAACTATCTTAAATAAAAAAGCAATCACTTGTGCAAAAAAGATGAGTAAGATCGATTCTAAATCAGCACGCTGGATAGCATCCGATGCATTGCAAGAACTTACAAGTGAAAAAGTACAAAAGCGATTAGAAAGAAAAGAAAAAAAGAATAAGGAATAGAATTTTACATACTGATTGCTTCAACTGGGCACTCGTCAACACAGGTTCCACAGTCAATGCAGGTGTCTTCGTCGACCTTTGCTTTGTCGTTTACCGTAATGGCATCAACAGGGCAGACATCGGCACAAGCACCACAGCCAGTACATGTTTCTTCATCAACAACTGCTGCCATAGTTTTTTGACCTCGTTGAACCCGGAATAAAGTTATTATATTTATCTTTTATGGGATAGATGAATTCTTAAACAAGTAGAATATAGGGTAACGATGAGGGAGTATGATGCCTACAGAAAAGATCCTGATTGTTGATGATGACAAAGATATTCTTGTTAGTCTCCGGGAATTATTCGAACAGCACGGTTTTGACGTTACCACTGTTGAAAGTGGATGGGAATGTTTAAAGGAATTACAAAAAGGATTTCACGGCATTATACTGCTTGATCTGATGATGCCTGGTATGGATGGTGTGGAAACCATGCATCAAATGGTTCTGGAAGGATTCATGGACATGGTCACCATTGTCATTCTCACCGCAAAAAAAGTACAAGATGCAGAGCTTGATGAATACTACCCCTACATCTATGAATATGTTACCAAACCCTTTGATGTTAATCATTTACTCTCGGTGATCAATAAAATCGTTGAGGAACGATCGCAACGAAAAAGTGTTCCCCTCTAACCATATTTTTTTCCCTTTGTTTTCAATAAAAAAGTTTATATCTAATTAGCGATATGGTTTTTCGTACAGGGGAATATATGAAAAAAATTCGCCACCTTTTCCTACAATATGCTGCAGTTCTTTTAATCGTCTTCGCACTCTTTTTTGTCATAAACTATTCCATAGCAGGAAGCGTCTTAACAAGTAATGGCCCGGCAAACACGGCAAAAAAATACCATCATCGTCGATGATGACGGAGCAGGAGAGTACACAACCATTCAAGCAGCAATAGACAATGCATCCGTTGGTGATCTCATCCTGGTATGGGATGGAATCTATGAGGAAAACATCACCATTAATAAAACCATAGAGGTACGCGGCAATCACTCCTCAACCACCATACTCACTAGTGTCGGAACAAACAACTCAGTGGTGAACATAGCAGCAGACAACGTCACTGTCTCAGGCTTCACTATACAAAACGGCGAATATACCGGCATAGAACTAATAGGATGCAAAAAGGCGCTTCTTATAAATAATTGTATCACCAACAACACCTACGGAATTTGGATTTTTCTAGGAAGAGCCCATACTCTCTCACAGAACACCATCCAATTAAACGAAAAACAAGGAGTGTACATCAACCTTGGCGTACAAAACCAGGCAACCACAAACAACTTCATCCAAAACAATGAAGACCACCAAGCAACACATGCCTTTTTTTGGAATGCCTTTCTCACCACCGGGGATCAAAACTACTGGGACAACCATCAAGGATCAAACCCAAAACAAATACCGGGGGAATTCAATCCCTTTTTTTCCCTCTTTGATTTTCCCATACCCTGGACAAATTTTGATTGGCATCCAGCAGAAACACCCAACAGCATCCCTTAATCATCTTTTTTTAAAGGGTTTAATTGTTGTATATGTTTCTCAGCACGCCGGCTTCCCACATAAAAATAAAAAAAAACCACCACTAATTCAATGCCAAACAAAACCAAAAAAACAATAAAGGCGCTGCCTAACCGGACTGGTTCAATACCATAAATAATTGAAAGAGACCCTATAAAGGGAAAAAGCATACCGCATAATATTAGCATAATAATTTTGAACAGATCCTTATTTTTCCCCATTGTTTTTCAACCTGAACATATATGATTGCTATAAAGAGTTAATGTCTCTTTACTTTCGTTTGATATATTGTTTTATTGTTCAAAAAATCTTACATAAATTATATATACTTGATATTATAAATATAAAGTGTTCTTGACAAAATAGGGGAATAGAGAATATGAAGACTATCATGAAAAACTTGGGAAAGCATGCCTTGCTTCTGCTTATTATCATCACCCTTGTCGTATCCACATCAATAAGTGCATTACCACCTGAAAACACACCAGTTTCACAACATCCTAAACAGAACCAAACAAACACTCAAACTACACCACAAACTACCGATACCATATGGGTAGGGTATGACAATGGAATAAACCATGATTCCGTTGGGCTGAAAGGCGGAGGCACGTTTGAATGGGGGATACGCTTGACCCCTGAAGAACTCAGACCGTATGCGGGCAATAAAATCTCTATCATTCGACACCATCATGGATTGATGGGAAAAGATGAGCCGTATACGACCTCTGGAGACGTCCGCATCTATGATGAAGGAACGACAATAAAACCTGGGGCATTATTGACATCAGAACAATACACCGTCACCGAAATCGGATGGTATGATGTCACCCTCACGGAGAGCATACCTATCCCCGCTGGGAAGGATCTATGGATCACCTTAACTTCCGCACATTCGCAGGGGCAATTCCCTGCAGGCTGCGACCCCGGACCCATGGTCCCTGAAAAAGGCGGCTTTATCACCATGGATGGGGAAACATGGCATGAACTCACCGAATATAAGATGGATTTTAATTGGAACCTTCAAGCAGGATTTGAAGAACCCTTAGAAATCATCGACATAAAAGGTGGAATTGGTGTTTCTGCAGAGGTAAAAAACATCAATGACGGACCCGTGTCAAACATATGCTGGAATATCACCATCACCGGCGGTATTTTAGGACTTGTTGACAAAAACAAAGGAGAAACCATACCCCAATTAGCATCCGAAGAAGTAGTAACCATCAAATCAGGTCTTGTACTTGGACTTGGATCAATAAACGTAACTGTTTCTATCAAATCAGATGAGGGAGTAACAAAACGACAAGATTCAGGAATGATTATCGGACCGTTCGTACAAATATAATTGGTACCCCACTATAGCTCCGCCGTTATAACTTCGTACCAGCAATCACATTTTGGCCAGCTGCAATACCGCCATCACCATTGGGAATTCTGTTATGTGCTACAAAAGAGAACCCTGCCTGTTTCACCTTTTGTTCAATCATTTCAACAATAGGAATATTATATGAAACTCCTCCAGATACACCCACTGAGGAAAGACCCTGGTCATCTGCTGCCTGAACGGCAAGAGTAGATAACGCATCAACAACTGCTTTCACAAAAGAATACGCAAGATCGGCCTTCTTTTTTTCTGATAAGGGCTGATTTACAAGAGAATCAAGCTGAGCAAATATATCGATAACATCAACAATATTGTTTTTTACAGAAACATCAAAATGATACCGTTGGGCACCCTTTGATAGATAACGCTCCAGTTTCATAGCAGGCTCACCGCTATAGGTTCGCTTACAGCAGATATCAAGATAGCAAGACAGTGCATCAAGATACCTTCCAAGACTACAAGACAGAGGAGCATTCTTCATAATACGTGAAAAAAGTTGGGCTTGTTTATCTGAAAAAAGGAGGTGTTTTCCGATTTTTTCAAAGATGGCAAACACCAGTCGTCTCGGATCACGAGTGGCCATATCTCCACCGATGAGAGGAATATAATCAAGATGGCCAAGACGGCTGAAATCAGAAAACGTGGTAAAAAGCACCTCACTTCCCCAAAAACGATCATCTGTACCATAGCCCAGCCCCTCTAATACCAATACAATCATCTCATCACGGCCACTATCCAGAAGAAGCGATGCTGCATGAGCCCAATCATGTTGCACTTCAACAGTGGAAACATGAAATGTTTCAGCAAGTTTTTTGGCAATCTCCCGTGAATCGTACCCTGGATGAATATCCATTGCTACGCCATCAAGCTGAGGTTTCTTCATAAAAAGATGCATCAAATGCTTGAGTGCTGATTCAAGAAATTCAAGCGTTGAATAGTATTTTGAGTTCCCAATGTATTGTGTGCAGAAAAGCTGCTTATCAACAGAGAGAGCGCCGGTGATATTTTCATCAGGACCAACACTTGCGATACGTGATGAATATGGTACAGCAATAGGATCGGGGATATATCCTCGTGATTTTCGTAGGAAAAATGTGTGATTCTTCCATGTTTTAAGAACGGTATCATCGACACGATTTGGAATCATCCTGTTATGCAGGAGATAGTACTCTGCACCAAGGCCGAATACGGATGTGTTTTCAATAA
The DNA here is from genome assembly GCA_964612945.1 of uncultured Thermoplasmatales archaeon. Lineage (GTDB taxonomy): Archaea > Thermoplasmatota > E2 > DHVEG-1 > DHVEG-1 > CAZTFR01. The sequence continues at coordinate 17,338 of CAZTFR010000036.1, read as the reverse complement.
GCATGGGTTCGCCGGGCAGATTTGCTGACGTCATGACTAATGCATCTGTGGAAAGATGAGAAAATAGAAGATGATGAACACCAGTATAGGGCAGAAATAATCCGATGGTATTCAAACCCGGAGAGGCAAGTTCTGCTTGTTTCTTTTCCGCAAGCACAATGGGTCGCTTATTTGATGTAAGAAGCAGTTTTTGTTGTTTGGTCAGTGTTGCGTAGTTTTGTGCGGTCTGGATATCATTGATCATGACAGCAAATGATTTCTGTGGGCGTCCATACCATCTGCGGAACCGTTCGAGTTCACTAAGTTTACAGCATAGATGCATGCCACCCCAGGATTTTATCACACCGATAGCGCCTTCATCAAGGGCATGTGCAAACTTTTGAATGGCCTGTTTTGAACCTAAATCCGTTTGATGTTTATCATACAGATGATATTCCGGCCCGCACTTGGGACAGGAGATGGTCTGTGCATGATACCGCCGATCGGTTGGTGTTATATACTCCTTTTGACAGGTGGTACAGAGAGGAAAGGGTTTCATAGCGGTGCGTTCACGATCATAGGGTACATCAGTGATCAGACTGAACCGTGCTCCACAACGGGTACAATTCGTGAAGGGATACTGATACCGCCTATTCTTTTGATCAAACAGTTCGTTATAACAGTCTTCACACAGCGCAATATCCACGGGTACAAGAGAGTGTCGATCGCCCTGCCGGCTGTGACGGATATGAAAATTCGAAAATGTTCTTGTATCTGGGTGTTTTTCTATACTGGTTATTTTCGCAATAGAGGGAAGATTTTCTTGTAGCGTTTTCAAAAAGAGATCTTCGTCTTTATCAATAACAACTTCTACTTCAGAACCAGTGTTTAGTACATATCCTTTCAACCCGAGCTGCTGTGCTATCCGATAGACCGTTGGTCGGAATCCAACACCTTGCACGACTCCTTTGAAAATAAATTTCATCACACGGTTCCTATTTTATTCAACAATTAAATCCTGTGAGTATTTATCGGTATCGGCAAGCAGAAACTCATTGCTCATGGAAAGACAGTTCACCGGACAGATGTCATTGCATTGTGAGCAGAAGGTGCACCGGGCGAGATAAATTTTGATTTTCTTTTCTTTTTCCTTAAACTCAATTGCTTCTGAAGGGCAGACCTTGATGCAGAGTTTACAGCCGATACATTTTTCTTTGTCATATTGGATTTTTCCACGAAAGTTCGGTGGGGTCTCAATTGGTGGGATGAGTGTTGCTTTTTCTTCTCCTACGGCTTTGATAAATTCGGTGGTTGATGAGGGGATATATTTTGCAGGAAACTTGTTGGTAAATGGCTTTTTAAACATCTGCGCGAGAACCATTGGTATCATGGTAAATCTCACTTTATCATCCTCCGTGTTTTTTCCACACTCAGGCGATGGAGCTGTTCTTTGTCGAGAAGAGACCGTTTGTTATCCTTGATAACGGCAACTCGGTTGGTACAGGACATACAGGGATCTGTTGAGGCGGCAACAATGGGGATATCTGCAATCTGTTCACCTAAGAGCATAGGAATCCAGGGGAGTATATTGTTGTAGGTTGGCGCTCGCACCTTCCAACTATAGGGGTGTTCTTGCCCGGTCATTTTCACATAGTGAAAGACCTCCCCGCGGGGTGCCTCCATGCGGCCAATACCTTCACCTTCCACTTTCTTTAATGCGGAGAGAAGCTTTGCCAGTTTTGGCTCGGAGACAATATCTCCTTCAGGCATGCGGGCAATTGCTTGTTCGATAAGCTCAATTGACTGTTTTACCTCAAGTAGACGCACGATGATACGATCATAGACATCACCGTTGACTTCTCCGGTGAGTACATCAGGTGTGACATAATCAAAGTCTAAATCACCAAATGCAAAATAGGGCTGATCCAGCCGGACGTCCTTTTTCACCCCCGATGCACGAGTGGTTGGCCCACAAGCGCAGAGTTGTAATGCATCTTCTTTGGTGAGAATGCCACAGTTCTGACTGCGCATCTTAAAGGTTTTATCCTCAAGATACACTTTTTTAAGCTTTGCAAAGGATTTTTTGAGAAAATCCAGTCCTTCATTGATGGTTGGATGCATATCTGGGGTGATATCTCGGCGTACTCCTCCAATCATAGAGATTGCTTTTGTGATCCTGTTTCCCGTGAGATATTCGGTGAGATCTAAGGCTTTTTCCCGAACCTGCCAGGTGAGAAACAAGACAGAGTCAAAACCGATTTCATGTGCGGCTACACCCGCCCACAAAACGTGTGAGCAGATACGTTCAAGCTCTGCATGTATCACTCTGAGAAATTCTGCACGTTCTGGAACGTCTATTCCCCCGGCTCGTTCTACAGCAAGAGCAAAGGCCATGGGATGACAATACGAGCAAATGCCGCAAATACGCTCTGCGAGATACAAAATCTGAATGGGGTTTCGCCGCATCCCTGCCCATTCTACACTCCGGTGAACATGCCCAAGAGAGACATCTGCGTCAACAATTTTTTCTCCATCAAGGGTAAACTCAAACTGTACGGGTTCTTTTAAAGCGGGATGAATCGGACCAACCGGGATCTGATAGGTTGTTTTCGACAGTGTTTGTGTACTCATTTTTTCACCTCATGTAGATTCCGACCCATCTTTTCAGCATTTTTTTCATCTTTTCTCCAGGGATACATATCTTTGGGGAAATCATGAGATATAAAGGCTCGCTTATCCTTCGGAATTCCTTTTACTTTGACGCCAAGCATTTCTTGTTTTTCTTGCTCAGTGATAAGAGCACCGGGGATCAGATCGGTAATCGTTTCAATTTCTGGTTTAGTTTTGGGAAGCTCCACGGTCATATTCAGATTCATTTCTTTAAACCGGGTGCCAAATCCAATAGAAAAATGATACACAAGGTTGATAGTTTTTCCCATATCATAACCAGATGTCACGGCATGATGAGGATATTTTTCAAAGGTCATCAAGTGTTTTACTGCATCTTTAAAAACACTGTTGTCAACAGTCATCCAGATATGGATGAGCTCGTTTCCTTTTTTTCCTGCTTTGTGCCGTTCGATTTTGGTATTCTTAATTTTTGTTGTAAAGGTGTCTTGAAAGGATTTCACCAGTTCTTCAGGGGTAATTTCTTGTGCCATCTTTTTATGCCTCCAGTGTTTCCAGTTTCATCCATGCTTGTGCAACAGCATTGATGATGTTTTCAGGTCGCGGTGGACAGCCTATCACATAGACATCTACAGGGATGATATTATCTATTGGTCCAACAAGATTATACGCCTCATAAAATACATCACCCGTGTTTCCGCAGTTTCCCACACAGACCACTGCCTTTGGTTCAGGCATCTGCTCATAGGCTCGTTTCACCTTGTCTGCCATCTGCCGGGTTACCGGACCGGTGCAGAGAAGCACATCAGCATGACGGGGTGAGCCCACCAATTTGATGCCGAATCGTTCAACATCATAGCGGGGGCAGAGTGCTGCAATAATTTCGATATCACAGCCGTTACAGGAACCTGAGTTGATATGATATACCCATAGTGCTTTTTTAAAAGCTTTTGTCAGACCTTTTGCCATAAAACATTACCCTCCATAGAGGAACTCTCTGGGTAGCATGTAATTTGATAGACTATTAAAAATTTCCGGAAGACGTTCTCTTAGCAAATCCGCGGGATGGGATCGCCAAGTGGTTTATGTACCATCCGTCTACCTCCCACGGTTGTCTGAAGGACTACCCCTGTAATGTTATCAGTTGTCTCCCCAATAATCGCAGCGTTTTTTCCTAAAGGATGTCGCCTCAACACTTTCAAAACCTCCTCTGCTTTCTCCTCCACCACAGCCAATACCAGTTTCCCCTCATTACCAATTTCAAACGGATCAATACCGAGCAGATCACATGCTGAGCGCACCCCGCCTGGAATCGGAATTGCATCCTCAAAAAGCACAATACCAACCTGTGATTTCTCACTGAACTCGTTTACGGTATTGGCAAGACCACCACGGGTAGGATCCTTTGCCGCTACCACACCACCAACCTGAAGACTCGTCTCAACCAACCGATGAATCGGAGCAACATCAGACTGCACCTCTGTCTCAAACCCATACCCCTCACGAAACGACAGCAACGCCACTCCATGTTCACCAATATTGCCAGATACAATTAATTTGTCACCCTCGGAAAGATTCGAATCAACCAACCAATCGGATTGCACCGGATGAAACCTGCGGGCCTCCACAAAATTTTCATCAAGAAAATGACTCCTCCGACCAATACCACTTGTGTTAATCATAAACTGCTGAATCGCCCCTTTTTCAACCACCTTTGTATCACCCGTCACAATCGGAACACCTGCAGAAGATGCGGTCTCACCCATACTTTTCACAATGGTTTCAAAAGTCTCAAGAGAAAAACCCTCCTCTACAATGAAGCCTGCGGAAAGAGCAAGCGGTGTTGCACCCATCACCGACACATCATTCACCGTTCCAGCAATTGCAAGAGATCCAATATCACCGCCAGGAAAAATCAATGGAGATACGGTATGTGAATCAGTAGAAAAAACAATATCATCAATCACTGCCGCATCATCCAATGCTTCAAGAGACACCCCGCCAGAAGACGTGGAAGAAAAATAGCGAAGAATCGTCCTTTTAATGAGCGCATCCATACGCTCTCCACCAGCACCATCAGAAAGTTGTATCGTCTCAGCCATCACTAACAACCTCAAATACCTGAAGTGAAACTACATAGACTGTTTATCAGGCAGCTAAAAACACTCATTTTAAGTTTCCTATCAAAAAAAAAACAATAGGATAATATTTTTCTAACACAATGCATTCAACCATTGACCATGACTATTGTGATACTCTGCATCGGTAACATAGAAGGAGGAGATGATGGCATCGGACCCTTTCTTGCACAACGACTCATACATGAACAGTTGCCTTATGAAGTCATCAACGCAGAAACCGTCCCTGAAAATTATACCGGAGTCATCAAACAAAAAAAACCAGATCAGCTCCTCATCATCGACGCTGTTGACATGCAGCTGCAACCAGGATCTATACGAATCGTACCAAAAGGAAAAATCGGATCCATGCATATAAGCACCCATGGCATTCCTCTGTCTGTATTCATTAGCTATCTTGAACAATACATACCAACAATAACCCTTATTGGTATTCAACCAAAAACAATAACCGGGGATCTCTCCTCGGAGGTTCACAAGGCAGGTATGCATCTTCTTACGCTTCTTAAGTACAACAAAATACGCACCATTCCAACTCTTCATTAATCATCTAATACGGATAGGCCTTTCCAAGAACCTCTGTTGTAGCAAGTGCCGCAATCGCACCCTCCGCACAGGCAGTTACAATCTGACGAAGACCCCCGGTGATATCACCTGCTGCATACACCCCCCGGATATTGGTGCGCTGCTGATCATCAACGCGGATATACCCGTGATCATCAAGGTGTACTCCCATTTGTTTTGCAAGCGCATTTTGCGGCTCCTCACCAATTGAAATAAACAGACCATCAATCGGGATCTTATCCTTTTTATTTGTTTTCACATTATGACAGAGCATATGTGTAACCTTCTCAGCCCCATGAATAGACTCGATATGAGTATGATAGACAATCTTCACACCTTTCTTAAGAGCCTCCTGCTCATATGCCTTCTCAGCACGAAGTTGATCTCGTCGATGAATAATGGAGACGTCTTTTACACCCACCTGTTTCAGATAAATTGCCTCGATAACCGCTGAATTACCACCACCCACAACAGCGACGTTTTTCCCCACAAAAAAGTTACCATCACAAGTCGCACAATACGATACACCGCGGCCCTGAAATTCTTGTTCACCGGCGACACCAAGTTTACGATATTCAGTGCCCATACAAAGAAGCACTGCCTTTGTCGAATATGTTGTATTACCTGTTTTAATTGAAAAAAGATTTTCTTGCGTAATGACCTCCGTTACCTCCTCGAGAAGATTAATATCTGCATACTTCTCAGCATGCTGTTTCATTTTCTCCATCAGATCCATACCAGAAATCTCAGCAAAACCAGGATAATTCTCCACCTTTGGAGAATACAATGCAAGACCACCTCCTCCTGCCTTATCAAGAACGACTGTTTTAATACCCGCTCTTACTGCATAAATTGCAGCAGTATAACCTGCAGGTCCTGCACCAATAATAGCAAGCTCATATTCCATAACGACTCCCTTCAAAAGGTATGTTTGTGTGCATGAGACAATCAAACCCCGCTTAAAAAGTTTTTATTTCTGCATAGATGCAAGCTTCTGCTGTATCAACTCATACGCCTCATTTGGATCGGTAACTCTTTCAAGAAGCTGTTCAAATGGACACAAACCGGTTCCCTGTTTATCTGTCACATACGGTATAATTTTATCCGTCTCCCCAGGGATTTCCGCCTGTAACAACACTGCTAGCGCACTTTTTGAAATCTGACAGGCATAGACTCGTTGTACACCAGCATACAAACAGAGCAACGCCGATGCCTTTCCCATCACCCGATCACCAACAATCGACTCCTTCATCTGCTCTCCTAATGACTCAATTGCATTCCAAAGTGGAGTGATGCCTACTCCTTTCTCTTGAAACAAAACCTGTAGATCTTTAACTACAACAACTGAGTCATCTGAACTGGTAAGAATCTCTCGTGCCACATCAACATCCGGGGACTGTAAAATAACACAACCTCCAGTCGTTTACATGGTATCATACACTGAGGCTATAAAAAAATATGGTATACCAAACGCCGGAGTCTTCAAAGCGGTCACGAAGCTAGTATACGACAACTGCACATCTCTAAGCGCCTCTGATGATGCATTGATCAAAAAATGATCGTACCGCCTCACAGGTCTCCTCTTCAAGCTCTTTAGAATAGGGGGTGATCTGCTCAAAGTTTGGATCCAATAGAGAACTGGTGGGTTTGAACTGTTGAAGAATAAAACGTTTTGATCCCTCAAGCCATTTTCCAATAGAAATGATATCCTTTTTTTCTAAAAGACTAGGGACAAAGGTGGTTCGAAACTCATAATCCGGTGCAAGTTTTCGAATAAGATCAATTGATTGCTGAATATCAGATATATCAACTTTGCTTTTGGCTACCGTTTGATATTTTTCTTTTGGTGCTTTCACATCCATTGCCACATAATCAAGCAGATGATTGCTAAGTAAATCCTGCAGCTGTTCGGGAAAGGTTCCATTGGTGTCAAGTTTTACTAAAAAGCCGAGCTGTTTAACTTTCTGTATAAAGGATTTGATATCCTTGTGCAAAAGAGGCTCACCACCAGTAATCACCACTGCCTCGAGTTTTCCTTTGCGAGTTTTCAGAAACTCAATGATCTCCTCTTCGGAATACTCCTCAGTTCTTCCTTCCACGATCTGTTTGTTATAACAAAAAGGACAGCGGAAGTTACATCCCACTGTCCAGATGATGCAGCTGATATGATCAGGGTAGTCCAGCAGTGATGTTTTTTGTAACCCGCCTATGTTCATTGTGTTACAGTTACTTTAGCCTTCTTTTTTGTATTCATTTCAAATGTTTTTCTGTCTGAGAACTCTTGTTGTTTTCCACGGTTCCATTGATTGACAGGCCGAAGATATCCAACAACTCTTGAGTACACTTCACATTCTGTTCTTTTCTTTTCTATGTCTTTTTCCATCTGGTTAATTCCCTCCTTTATATCCAATTTCTTTATCACATTTCGGACAATACTTGTGCTCCCCGGGCATGTACCCATGTTTCGGGCAGATGCTAAACGTTGGCGTGATCGTATAATACGGTAACTGGTAGTTTTCTGCTACTTTTCGAATGAGTTTTTTGGTTGCAACAGCTGAGGGTTCATCCTCGCCAAGGAAGATATGCAGCACTGTGCCACCAGTATATTTTGATTGCAGAGAATCTTGTAAGTCAAGAGCCTCAAATACATCTGTTGTATATCCAACAGGCAGTTGCGTTGAATTTGTATAATACGGCTCTATTTTTTTTCTACCGTTGCCATAGAACTCTTGATTGTAGGTACGTATATCTGGAAAGTGTGACTTGTCAATACGTGCAAGTCTATAACTTGTATTATGCAGACACACCAGACCACTACCCCCTAAAAAATTATTCACCATATCAGCTTTTATATCAACTTCAAAATCATAAACATATTTTGTTGGTTTTAATGTCTCTATCTTCGTTATTTTATCCCAATAAATATCAGAGGTGGCTAATACTTTTAACTGTTCAAGTGTTCCATCTTTCTCGGTTATACAACATGACAATTTGTTGGTAATTTCCCTCAGGTATTGAATACTGATTCGATTGTTTCTAATATTTCTGTTGAGACTATCTTTATGAACAGCGATATCCTCAGGTTTGATACCGTATTTTCTCATAACTTGTTTAATAAGCTTTGGAGCTTTTGGAATCAGTTCCCGTCCCGAATGAACATTGCTAAACAACATTTTCTTTTGTAATACTCGCTGGAATAATTTCTCTAAATTATCTGCCCCGGTAATTGATAAAATGAAGTTATTGTTCCACCTCGGGTTATTCTCGGTTTTCCTGTCTTCTCGTATCGTTGCAAAAATACCACATCGTAAGAGAAGCAAGTTTAAACCTTCGGCTAATTCTTTAGAATTTGTATACAGTCTAATAGATGAATCTCTCCTACTTTTATTACTGTAAAATGATCCATCTCCACGATAAAACCCTCTCAGCAGCCCTCCGATACAATCCAATGATGAAGAATAAATAAAATTCGGAATCTTTTTATCTTTACTTTTCCCTTGAAAACCAATCTCTTTAAAGAAGAGACCGGTAATCTTGCTTAACACAACAGTATTAAGCGTTTTCCGTGGTTTATTCCGTTTGCTTTCAGAACGATACGCAGTGCCACTACCAAATATTTTTTCCACAGATGCAAAGAATTGTTTTGCATAGTTATTATCGGTATTAACAAATTGACTTCTTTCACTTATCCATCCTTCAGAAAGAAGACTTCCCAGGATAAAACCAAAATCTTCATCAACGGGTATTAAAACATGCATGGAACGAGTATTTTTACTAGCTCGATAGAAAATTTTTGAACATTCTAACACATTTCGTGGTATAGAGATATCCAAATTATAAATCAACTTCAGCGGAATAACTTTTCTTTTTCTCCAAAAATATTTAACATCTTTCCATGCAGAGTTATAGTAGTTAGTAGCCCATGTTTTGGCTTGTGGATCATTAATTACTTGCTCTACGAACTCAGATGGAAAGATACCATATAATTTATTTCTAAAGGAGGAGGATTTAAAAATTTTGATTAGGTTAAACTCATTATATGTTGTTTCCATCTCTATCTGTTTTGGTATAGCAATAGAATCATTTAGTTTGAGATTATGAACTAGGGTTTCCTCAACTAGGCCCTCTGAATTAAGAGTGAAAACACTATGTTGCCCGGTAACTTTAACTCGCCGTCCAGAAGAAGTAGTTATTTCATACATTGATTTTCCAGGATGCCTAATAAGCGCTGTTACAGGGTATTTCTTCATTTTTTGGGTTGTTCTACTAAAACCATATGTAAACATCGTCCCATGACGTAATGGTAAAACCTCACTTGTTCCAATCATTTGAACCCTGTCTTGATGTTCCGAAAGATATGTATCAATTATTGGACCAATTTCATCTAGTCTCGGGGCACTTTGTGATATCAGAACCTTTTCATCTGGAGCTAAACTACCCTCCGCAGGTGTAGCCTCAAGATTAAAAATATCTCCGGTTTCTTCCTGAAAATCAGCGATGTTATCTCTCATATGATCCAGTACCTTTTCAGCAAATACCTTTCCGTCTTTGTCTGCGATACTTGTATTCATAAAGTTCAGTAAAGCATCATTCATACCGATCAAGCCAATTGTAGAGAAATGATTCTTCCAATATTCGCCAAAGGTCTTTTTCACATCCTGTAGATAAAACCGAGAGTATGGATGAAGACCGCTTCGGGTCAGATTTTCAATAATTTCTCGTTTGATCTCCAAGCTTTGTTTGGCAAGAAGCATCAATTGATCTAAACGTTCAAAGAAATCAGTGTCGTCTTTTGCAAGGTAGCCAATTTGTGGCATGCTAATTGTTACCACTCCAATACTGCCCGTCTTGGGATTCGCGCCAAAAAGCCCACCTCCACGTTTCCGAAGTTCCCTATTTGAAAGTCGAAGCCGGCAACACATACTTCGTGCATCCTCTGGGTTCATATCACTATTAATAAAGTTTGAAAAATAAGGAATTCCATATTTCGCAGTCATCTCCCAAATTAAATCGAGTTTATCATTATTCCAATTAAAATCCTTGGTGATATTATAGGTAGGAATAGGAAAGGTCATTGGACGGCCTTTCGCATCTCCTTCTAGCATGATTTCTGCAAATGATTGGTTTATCATGTTAAGTTCATCAGTAAAATCATTGTACGTACCATCTTTAAGATCTCCACCTATAATGACAGGTTCTTCTTTCATATAGTTTGGTACAGTAAGATCTAAGGTGATATTGGTAAACGGTGAGTTATGATAGAAGACCAGCCCAGTTCCTCCGACAAAATTTTCCTCACACTCTCTTATATCTACAGAAATATCATATTCCCAATTCCATCCATTGGAGTAATCTTGTATTTCATAGACAGGTACACCAGCAGTCTCTTGAACGACGATGTCAAGTTTTTTTCTCGGTTTTTTATAAACAAGCAGAGTACCTGCTCTACCCTTACTTTTTGGAACAACACGAACTCTCCACCCATTGACAACACTCAATATCGATATACCTGTGAGGAGTTTATCAGACATCGATGAATACGTCATTCTTTTTGATGTTACATCATTGTATCCATCACCTTTAAACAGAGTCTCTAAGAAGATATTTCGATAGTCTGCTTTTAGGTCGAAAATAAAAGAAGGAATGGTTTTTTCTTTAGCGGTTGCTCCTGCTAGATAGGGAAGGATATAGGTGTACAACCCGCTCATTTTAATATTTGATATAATAGTTTGTGTTTTTTTCTTTGTTTTTGTACTGTATCTATATGTTTCTGAGATGTTTGTAGGAATGTCTAATGCATGTGCTATATCGAGTATTTCTTTGTGTTTGGTTTTTCGTTGGGAGATCATGATCCCTGAGTGTACTGCTTTTCCTTCAGTAATATACCAGGACGCTAGTTGCACAAAGTGCTTCAATTTCTCTCCACGTATAAATCGAGAATAGAGGGTGGTATGATATGGTTTGATGTAGAGTTGGGCATCCTCTCGTAGTTCGTCTGAGTATTTGAGATAGGTTTCAAAGGATACGACATTGTTTTTAAATCCCTTGTACACTGTGGATTTATCGGTTCTTCCTTCTTTGTAGAGAAATTCTTTGAATGATCCATAGATCTGCTGTATTTTTTCTTGTAACTGAGGGACATCGTTGGCTTTGATAAAGATACGTTTCTGTATTTTTTCTGGGAGTTCTTGTATCAGATCAAACAGATCAATGCAGTTTGTATCACCAAGGAGTTGGTGGTTGAGTTTATGGACAGCTAGGACGTGGTTTTTCCCATTTAATCGGGCGTTGGGTCGAGCACACTCCAGTTCTTTTGCAAGTACTGGTTTAATATGATTGCTATTGCTTTTAAACAAAGAATGAGCAGGGGATACTTTTACTTCGCCGGATCCGGTTCGAATGCGTTTAAATCCATTTGATTGTATCCGATGTTTAATGAAGGCTTTGATGGGATGCCAGTGGACGTCTCCATTTTTATTAAAACTCAGAACTTCGTAGTTCTCAGCTGATGGTACTGCGAAGGAATCGTTAGAAGGATTGCCATAGCCATCGACATTTGGTATGATTGATTCTCTATGTGCTCCAAAGTTTTCCTCCACAAGTTTTCCTATCTGTTCAACTTTTATCTTCCCATTTTTTCGAAAAACAACAGGTTCATCATGAGCTAACGATTGAAAGCCTACCCTTGTAGGGACGTTCATATTGAACAAAAACTTCTGCATCTCTTGTTTAATATCTCGATATTTCAATCCATCATATCGAACAAATGGCGCCAGAAGACTATCAAAGTTTGAAAGCGCCTGTGCACCAGCCGCCTCCCCCTGCAAGGTATATAAATAGTTGACAATTTGCATCAATGCGGTGCTGAAATGCTTTGCAGGTTTGCTTTCAATTTTTCCTGCGACTCCTTTGAAACCATACAGTAATATGTCTTTGAGATCCCAGCCGACGCAATATGCGCCCAATGTCCCGAGATCGTGAATATGAAAGGAGCCTTTTGCATGTGCATCTCCTATTTCGGGTGGATAAATTTTGTTGAGCCAATAGTGAGAAATAATATTTTCTGTAGCGTAGACGTTAAGTCCTTGAAGAGAATAACTCATGTTGCTGTTTTCTTGGACTTTCCAGTCCATCATGCTCAGGTAGCCATCTACGACGTCGATGTCTTTGAGGAGCCCAGCGACTTCTCGTATTTCTTGGTGTTGCCGCCGATAGAGAATGTATGCTTTGGCGGTTTTTGCATGTCCTTCTTCAATGAGGACTTTTTCGACAGTATCTTGTACTTGTTCAACAGTTGGAATGTCCCCTTTTTTCAGGTTCTTTTCTATCATGGTGATGATTTTTTCGGTGAGCTCACTTGATTTCTTGTAGTCTTTTCCACCAACGGCTTGCGCGGCTTTCCAGATAGCATTGGTTATTTTTACGGGGTTGAAATCAACAGTTGTGCCGTCTCGTTTCAAGATTTTTCGAATCATGTTCCATTCTCTCCTTTGCATGTTTGTATGAGGTGTTTGACCTCTTTTTCAAATGAGGTGACATCCGTAAAGGATCGGTAGACGGATGCAAACCGGATGTAGGCGACCTGATCGAGTTCTTTGAGATGATCCATGACGTATTCCCCGATTTGAACAGTGTCGATTTCTTCTTTACCGAACCTTCGGATTTGTTCTTCGATTTTGTCAAGGACTTCTTCGACTCTTTCATGGCTTACCGGGCGTTTCTCAAGTGCTTTAAGTAGGCCTTTTTTTATCTTTGACCGGTCATATTTTTCCCGTCGGCCATCCCTTTTTATAACATAGATGGGGGTCATCTCAATATGTTCGTAGGTGGTGAACCGCTTACTGCATTTCAGGCATTCTCGTCGTCTGCGGATGGTATAGTTTCCGGTGTCGCGAGAATCCGTGACTTTTGTTTCTAAATGGCTGCAATATGGACAGTTCATCCCACATCTCCACATACAATATATTGTGTTTTAAAAAAAAAACACTACACTATATAGTATGTGGGCGTGATTTATAAAGCTATCGATTTAAACCATTTTTAAGCCATTAAAAGACAACAGATGCACTTTCATATATAAGGTTTAAATTGGGGATAATGAAAGTATAAAAAGGGTTCGTATCATGATACCATTGTATGCATTTATTTGTTCTTTTTTGATCATTTTTTATAATGAAATTTGAAATCTTCCCAGGTGTCACTCATACCTTTATGTAATTTATAGGGCTTGTAGCGTATGAGAAACCGTGTGATTTCATCCTCATTAACCACGTGGTATTTTCGTTTTGTTTGAATTACTTGTATCTCTATAATGTGTTTTTTCAGCAGTTTTCGTAGATGATACGAAAGAAGCGGTGGTGACATGTCAAAATGCTTCAGAATATCTTGATGACCACTGTTTGGTGTTTTTAAAAGAATGAGAACGATTTTTAATGCTATTTCATTGCGAAACAAAGTAAAATAGGTTTTATCCTTTTGTCCCACCCTATTTTTCTGAAAACATCGGGTAAATCCTTTTTCTTTATCCATGCTGATAAGGCCATGCTTCTCTAGATGGCGGAGATGATAAATCGCCAGGGGGACATCAATGTTGAATTTTGAGGAGAGATCAGCAATATTTATTCCCGGTTGTCGTACGATGAGTTTATAGATTTGTTTACGAGTTTTTAGATCAAGGATTTCATCCATATGCGTTATCTCTTGAGTGATGAGAGATACAGAAGATTTAGGATGACGAGATCGACCAGCCAGGTGTAGTAGCTTGAGATGAACCATTTCAGTGGTTCATAAAAAAGACTTATGCTGAGTAGAAGACCACGGATGAAAAAGAATAAGAACACCAGGATGACAAAGAAAAGTTTTGGATTGTGGTATCGTTTGTAACTTGTGACAGATACGATCAAGAGTACCAAGGCACAGATAGAAATAGCTGCGCTGATGATTACATAAATACTGTCCATTTTTCTCTCCAGACCCCTCTATGGTTTGTATTCGAAAGCTGTTGTTTTGTTATAAAATTTGCTTTATTCGTCCAGGGTTCCAAAAAAGTAGGGTGATACATAGAGTATCGCAAGAATGATACCTGTTATGATATAGATGAGGAGTGCCTGGGGGCTGAAATATTCAGCGAGAAGTGAAGAGATTTGAATGGTATGAATACTAAAATGTGGGATCTTAACAAGAATGTAAAGCCCGGTGGTAGTGGAAAAACGAAGCCATTCCGGGTCTTCTCCATCTTCAATAGTGAAAAAACGTTCTACATCGGTTTGTTCAGATATCTTCGCACCATCGTAGGTGACAACAACAGTATCTAGATCAGAGAGGACGCCCTCTCCGATACGGACGACAAGGATGGTACCGATGGTATCATCATCAGCAGAGACAGTAAGTGATATGGTTTCTTCTGTTGATGCCAGATCAATGTCGAGTGTATCAGCATAATAGGAGATATCTTCCTCATCGGGTGTAAGCCTGATTTTTGCTCCAATAAGATCTTTGTTTGCAAGGATTTTTTCCTCAACCAGCTGCTCGGTAGTATCTTTTGGTTGAGAAAGAAGAGATGGTTCAAGGATGTAGTTTTGCTCGGTCAGCTCGTTTTCAAGAATCGTTGCGGTATCTGTTCGCTCATCGTATCCGTCTTTTTTGATGATAACCGGATAGGTACCCGGTGGTAAAAGAAGCGAGTAAAACCCATTTCTATCAGTATATGTACATTGATCGTTTTGAGCTGAGAGCATCACACAGACTTGTACATCTTTAAGAGGACCCTCTGCGGTGTCTTTAATGATACCATATAACCAACCTGTGATAACGGTGTCCGCTGTATCTTTGATGGTAATTGATGCAGTCGAAGAAAGGTAGTTGTCTTTTTCAACGTAAATGGAAAAATCGGTATCTTCCTGAACCGTAGGGGCGGTGAATAACGCCGTTCCTTGTTGATTGGTCTCCTCTGTTATTCCTGCAAAGGTGACCTGTACTTGTTCAACGGGTAATTGCTCTGCAGTGACAGTGATGGTAAATTTTCGTTCCTCGTAGACAGATGCTGGCTTGGTTATCTCCAGCTGGTTGGGCTGTGGTGGTGTATAGAGAACGGTGATATCCTGTTGGTCGGGGAGGTATGATTTCTTCTCTGCGCTAATCGTGTATAGCGTATCTTGGGTGACATCAGGTGTGGTGAGTAGCACGGTCCCATCAGATCCTGTGCTATACGAGATTCCTGCAAAGGTTACGGTGACATCGCTTACGGGCTGATTCTCTGCAGTCACCGTTACAGAAAATTGTTGTTGTTCTGGAATGACTGCGGGTGCAGAAAGCTCCAGTTGGGGTTCAATCCAACCATCTCGGGCGATATGCGGATATCGATCGCTACTTGTTTCTTTGCTTTGTGTTTCTGACTCAGGAATTGGCCGTGGTGTATCACCGATGCCGTCATTGTTCTCATCACCTCCTGTATAGTCATCCCAATAGTTTCCACCAGAAGGATAGCCATTATCCCAAATATTGCTTGCTTCATCAAAAGCATGATACTGGTTGTTGATGAAATTATTATGATAAAGAACATTCTCTGGGAAGACAAGCCCCTCTGCAGGCTCATCCTCTGTAATGTTGCATCCAAACGTGTTGTCCCGAATGGTGTTATTGAACACAGTGTTATCATAACAAACTCCTCTAATAGCAATACCCAGAGTATTGTTTGCGATGATGTTTTTTGAGACAGTATTACCATTGCATTGGGAATAAATTTCGATTCCTTTAAGATTGTTAGAAAGAATATTTTCTGTAATGACATTATCTCTTGCTGAATTCCACAGACTTATTCCAATACCATTTTCGGAGGGAGTAATGGTGTTTCTGGAGAGAATATTACGTCGACCATCCCAGTTTACTTTGATGCCAACCGTAAAGTCATTTATTGCGTTCTTATCAATAATCATGTCTTCACCATGACGTAAATGAATGCCAATTCCATGATTCGCTCCGGTGATGTTGTTCTGTTGAATCGTATTAAAAGGACACGTGCTTCCATAAATCCCCTCACTTACTTCATCATCTTCACCCAAGCAGATGATCGTATTGTTTATGATTTCATTGGCCCCTGAACCTGCTAGATAGATCCCTTGTTCTGTGTCACTCTCAATGATATTATTTGTTATTTTCATACCACCTGCTGATCTAATCTCGATAGCGGGTTTATGTGTTGAGTGGAGTATATTATCTGAGATAGTGTTATAATCTGAATACAACTCAATGTAGATACACTGCCAGTCGGAAATTGTATTCTTAGAAATTGTATTATACGTCGAATAACTACTCAGGTGGATACGACCAAAACTATTAGAAGAAATAGTATTCTGAATTATCTGTGAATAATCTACATTTTTCAGAGAAATAGAGTCAGTGATAACATTATTACTAATTGTCACATTATGAACATTATACAAATTACTGTGAACGCTCTTTATGCTTAAATATTTAATAGTGAAATTGCTGATAACAACCTGAGAAGCAGATATAGAAACTCCCCTATCAATAATAGTCGTCTCTTTCTCCTCACCAAGTATTGTTACAGTTTTATTAACCTTAATACTAACACGTCCCGAATACAATCCACTATAGACAAAAACAGTGTCTCCTTCAGATGCATTATCAATACCTTCCTGAATCGTCCGCACATGCGTTTGATCATACCAGTTAGGATCAGGATTGTCATCATCAACATAAATAATTGCAGCTGCCTGCCCTGAATTAAAAGCCCAGAAAAAAGATAACGAACAAAACAGCATAAGTAGTATACACAAACTAACAGTAGAGATTTGCTTGCTTCTCCTCATAAGATACCACCACTAATTCTAGGTATGATCTACAGGTATTCAAACAGCTTATCAGAGAGAAAAGATACCCAAAAAGCTGTCTACTCACCACAAATACCTATGTCACTGGTAGATATAAATAGATTATTTACTAAAAATTTAATAAGTAAATAGAATCGCCTAAAATCTGCTATCCCAATCGGAGCAGAGCTCCGGGGC
>CAZTFR010000035.1:21804-22841 GCA_964612945.1 uncultured Thermoplasmatales archaeon | reverse complement strand
ATTTTCTCAAGGTATTTTAACTAAAAAGTTTTGTGAGTAATTCTCAGACAAGCTCTAAGGTAAACCTTTATAATTTTTCCTGGTTTCATCATACAAACGGTTTACGTCTTATGCATGCGGTGAAACGTCTCCTCTGATGGCGTCTTGATGAATCTGCAGGAGGTGTTAACCAAGGACGGATTCTCTGCGAACTCTTCGACATGCCCGAGAAATAACCACCTCAGTTACGTTATTTCTCTTCATTTTTTTATGACAATGAGGAACATTCAGGTTTGGTAACAATTGCAATATCTGCAAATCGTCGTACTAATTCAATACCTTCTAAACAGTCGTCTTCAGAGTCATATCCGCCGCTCTGCACAAGAATACCACCGTTGGGGGCTTTGAGATGGAAAAACCATTGCGCCTCGTCTTCTGCATACCAATACTCATAGTGGACGAGCAATCAAATCCACTCTCCTTTCTAGAGGCAGAATATTCCGTCGCTGATTTGAGGAAATCACAGCTCCACGGTCCTGTATTTGATCTTCTTGAACGCCAGGGACAATCTGCTTTAGCTGCTGTATGCATTGCGTTTTTGATGAACATCCGTCACTTTGAAAGAGAACTGTTCCCTCTGATGAAAGATGCTGAAAATACCATAGATCATTTTTACTTGACTGCCAGAGTTCAATTGTCTCAGACATACAAACTCCCCTTGTAAAACACCAAAAAAAGACCTCCATTATAAAGCATGTCCCCATACAATATATAGAGGAATGGTAGGTATTGTGTTTTTTTTACCAAGAAGTGAAACAGTATGCCTTAAGCATTCGTATATTGATTATTGAAAAAAAGGGGAAGGGGTGGAGGAGAGTGGAAGGTATGTCACATTGACGGGATGCACCCCCTTACCAGTTGACTATTACATCATTTTCTTTTAAATGCTTTCTCCATAGAGTATATAGCCTGAGAGGCACCCTATAGATTATTTGAATAATGCTTTGGAATACGAAGGGATATGTTGCCTGTGTTATTTTACGGCATGCTTTTTTTCG
>CAZTFR010000035.1:0-21794 GCA_964612945.1 uncultured Thermoplasmatales archaeon | reverse complement strand
TTATGTTGCCTGTGTTGGGGGTGTCTCTATACTCCTAAGGACATCCATGAACGGACAAAAAAACTATAGAAAGTGCTATGACTGCATAACTATAACTGGTGGAATGATAGATGGGAATGCGATTCATTTGATGAAGCGCACCAAAAGGCCCAAGAATTGAGGATACCTGTGTACTATAAAAACAAGGGGCCGTGGAAACAAATGGCTGTGACGGAATATGTGGTGAATTAGGTATGATATTGTATGGTAAAGGAGAAAAGCAGAAACAAATAATTAACTGGGGAAAAAACAATCAGCTTACCTATGGTAAAATCCGTCAGCTCTATGGTTCTAGTCAGTCTATTGTTGAAATAGAAAAATTAGAAAATCTTGGTTTTATTGCGATTGATGAGTCAACTATAAAAGATTATGAGCTTGTTGCTTCTACACGTATTATGTGGTTAGTTGAGAATGATGATGAATCTATTTTTTATAATTAGTAAATTTTCTTTTTTTTGTTCAGCATTTTTTTGTGCTATATGGATTGGTGTCATAGGGTAATGTTTCTAAAAATAACGAAATGATTTTATACCTTTGACTTTTACCCTGTAACCTACATAAAATATATAGCCTATATAATCTATAGGATTAGATAGGGAGGTTGACAAAGTTGGATAAAAAATTACTAGCACCACTGATATGTGCTATGATGTGTGTTGGAGTACTAAGTGGCTGTGTTGAGACAAACAGTACTCCTGAGGCAGGTTTTACCTACGAAGCAGACGACATGTTTATTGAAACAGAATTCACTTTTACGGATACATCAACCGATGATGGAACCATTGCATCTTGGGCGTGGGATTTTGGTGATGGTACTACATCAACAGAGCAAAACCCAACCCATACCTGGACTGAAACAGGAACATATACCGTGACTTTGACGGTTACTGATGATGCAGATCAAACTGATGAATACACCAAGGATTTCACGATCACCCTGAAAGACATAGTGCAAACCGCCATTGACGCTGGATTTGACACGCTAGTAACTGCTTTGACTACTGCTGAGCTTGTTACCACGTTGCAGGGTGAAGGACCCTTCACGGTCTTTGCGCCAACAGATGATGCCTTTGCAGCAGTAAATCAAACATGGCTTACGGATCTTCTTGCCAACGATACAGCGTTAACAAGTGTGCTTACCTACCATGTGATCTCCGGTGAGGTACTAGCTGGTGATATTACCGATGGAATGGAAGCAGCGACCGTGGAAGGTACAAATCTTATCTTCACGATTGTTGATAACAATGTAACCATCAATGGTGCAGCACAAGTTACTACCGCCAATATCGAATGTGCCAATGGATACATCCACATCATTGATGCAGTTCTTGTCCCTGACTCTGTTGAAGGACCACAATAGAACCACTAGAACGCTAAAGCTTTAGAGTAGGTGGGAGAACGAATCTCTTCTCTCCCATTTTTTTTCCTTTTTTTTATACCCACGTTTCTAATTGATCAAATTCGTTGAATATTTTTTTTCGTGCCAAATACACAACGAGCAATGCGGTAATAATTCCTCCTCCGATGATCATCAGAAAGACAATAATCTGGTATTCTGCAGCGACAAGAGGGTCGGTTCCTGCGATTAGTAGACCTGCCATGGCACCGGGGATAAAGATGATCCCAAGTGTCTTGAGACGGTCGATGGTGGGAATGAGGGATGCACGGATGCTTAATCGTCCGAAACCTTCTAGTGCCTGCTGTGCTGTTGCCCCAAGGGATAATGATGTTTCAATTATAGCTCGATTCATTCGAATTTCTCTGGTTAATCGTTCCAGGGAAAGTGAGCAGATTGCCATGGAGTTCCCAAATACCATGCCTGCAAGAGGGATGATAAATTGAGGGAAGAGAGGCATTGCTTGCGTTACGGCAAGAACGAGAAGCACCACTGTTGAACCAAGGAGGATTGCAGGGGTAGTAACTTGGTACGCCTTAGGCATGTCTGCTGCTCGTTTCGCAGAGGTGTATCCGCCGATGAGAACCATTGATACTATCAACGCCCAGATGGGAATATACCAGAGTTCAGAGCTGAAGAGAAAGGTAAGAAAAAGGGCGATGAGAAACAGTTGTGTTCCTCCTTTGGCAATAGCAATTGCGAATTCTTTTCCTACACCGATTTTTTTCCAAACAGAGAGCAGAATAACCAGCAGCAGAAGAACCATTACTGAGGCTAGTACAATCAACCCCTCAAGGGGGGTGTAGGGGATACCGGCGCTCAATAGGCCCCCTCCCATTGGAAGTCGGTTGCCTTGGTAACGGATTTGATATGTCCTTCTTTGAGATTGGCAATGCGAGTGCTTACGCGTTTTGCTTGTGGGACATCATGGGTGACCCAGACGACGGTGAGTTTTTTGTGTTTTGAAATTGAGAGAATGGTTTGTTCGATTTTTTGTATGTTTATCGGATCGACGCCACTGGTTGGTTCGTCAAGGAGAAGTACCTGGGGGTTAAGGGCGAGTGCGCGTGCGAGAGCGACGCGTTTTTTTTCCCCTCCAGAAAGTTTTTCTGCATTCCGATGGGTGAATTCTTGAGGTAGTCCGACATCTGTGAGCAGTTGTGTGATACTGTGATGATTGTTGTCTCCTTGGAGTTGGAGTCCATAGGTGATGTTGTCAGTTACGGTGCCGGGGAACATGATGCTTTCTTGTTGGACAAGCAGCATTTGTCGTCGGAGATTGGTTGGTTGGTAGTTGGTGATGGTTTTTCCGTTGAAGTGGATGATGCCGCTGTCGATTTCTATCAGGCGGTTGAGGCAGCGGAGAAGGGTTGATTTGCCGCTTCCTGAAGGTCCGACGAGGGCCATAATGTCTCCTTGTTGTATGCTGAGGTTCAGGTTACTGAGGATGGGTTTTTGATCAAGTGTTTTGCAGACGTTCTGGAGATCTATGAGACTCATGAAAGGACCTCTTTGGCAAGTTCGGTGAGATAGTGTTTCATGGTTTTTAGTGTTTGTTTTCCTTTGGTGGTAATGGTGTAGTGTTTGCGGATTTTTCCGTTGATGGTGTGTTTTGTTTGGTTGAGCAGTCCTTGTTGTTTCATTTCGTGGAGGATGGGATATAGGGTTCCGGGGCTGATGTGATAGCCATGAGTTTCGAGTTCGTCGATGAGTCCTAACCCGTAGACGCCATTTTCGTCGGTGGCATGATACAGGATATGCAGGCGGATGAAGCCAAGAAGAATGTGCCGTTCATACATTATATCGAATTTCGTTATCGAAGTCCGATATATAAGGCTTTTCTTCTGAGTCCCCTCTATAATGTTGATCCGTATAGAGTTTCTATATCCCCTATAGATTATTGGGGAAAGTATTTAATGACAAAGAGCTCATGAATGCCAACGGGGCTGTAGAGAAACTATGTTAAGACGATCCTTATGTTTCCATTCTCTCCTCAGAATATCCCTCCACTCCATCCTCTGAGAAGTATTTATTCTGCTCTACACCCCCAGAATATTTACTATTATGAGAACATTACTTTTTTGGTGGTGTTCAGTTATAGAGACTCTATGTATTTACCGCTGTGAAAGAGCCTCTGCAACCGCATCTTGCATTGAAAAGAATTGTATAGTTCCCTCTGAATCAACGTATCCCTCTGCGTATGCCACCCAGTTGCTATACTCAACGATTGGTTTTGCATAAATCTTAATCGTTCGGTTACTTGGATAGCTGCTTTCATTTTGCAGCCGGAAGACAGACCAGGAGATATCAATAGGAGCAACCGGTGATTTACCTTCCATCCTTTGGGTAAATTGTGCGGTGAGATTTTCATCGTGACGGTAATGGGTGACGCCAAACTTGTTTTCCTGACTGACGATCTTATCATACCCTGGTGGTTCAAAAAAGGGTTCTTCAATGAGTTCATTGTTATATTGGAATGAGGGGACAAATAATTGTTCCCAGTCGTTTTGATCATAGGGTGGCCCATTACTGCCATCTGAGTAATCAAACAAATCCATATCGTAGATACATTCATAGTTCATGACACTGTCGTAATTAGACCATGTCGCCCTGTATTCTTTTTTGGGATAATGATAGAACCCATAGGTGATATTGTCACATCCTTCAAAACCCCAGGGCATAATGCCAACACTGTGTCCCAGCTCATGCATCAATACTGCTCCAAGAGCAACGCGGTATCCTCGGGCAGTAGGAACAATACCGAGACGTAACCATTGGCTTAATTTTTGTATAGGTTGTAGATTATATAAATTATTGAAGATGTAGATGGAATCATAGATATTTCCTTTTGCAGGGTGATTAAACCCGCCTGCATGTCCGATGACAACATAGCGAAAGATTCCTTTTCGTTCATCAGGGAAGTAATTATTGTAAAACTGTAAAATCATACCGGAGTCCTGTGACAAACGCTCATAATGCGGCAGCAAATCCCCACCAGCATTCTCGGGGGTGTTAGGCCATCCATCATCGATGAAGAGGTGGATGTTATGTTCAGCGTACTTTTCAATGATTCCCTGCTTTGATTCTTCGTAGAGGTAATGGGGTGGATCGAGAGGGCCGCCACGTTTCATCACATCAATTTCCACATAGACATCCTGCGTGAAGGGGTCTGCAAACCACTTGCTCATCTGATATTCTTCAATATTTTCAAGACCATCAAGATCAGGATCTAAGATCTCATGATCATCCCAGGTGAAGGGATCATAACCCCATTTCCATTCCCACGTGGTGGGGATGCCATCATTATCAGGATCACTCCTACTATCATCTCTCATTGGGTCGGTTCCCAGAACATTGACCTCGGTCCAGTAGGGAATGTAATCGTTATCATAATCCATTTGATACAGGTTAAACCAAATCTCAAAGGTCTCACCAAGATAGTAACCATAGCCATCTTCATCCTTGAAATAATCATCTCCATCCCATCGCCCCGTTCGATAATCATAGATAACGGTGAAGCTATCTCGTTCAATTTCTTGTGTTCGTAACCCCAAGATACCTTTTTCAACAACCTCGATGATCGTTAAAGAAACAACGGAAGTTTCCTGTTCCTCTTCGACATCTTTTACTATCTTATTTTCTTGAAAAATGGTATCCCAGGTGTTAAAAAATGTTTCATCAACATTGCCGTGTTGTTGCACATTTTTACTTATGTATTCAAGACCATCTATATCAGTGATAAAATAGAACGTTGGTTTGTTTTTCCAATCGTTTCTACTACTTGTCAATTGGTCATACAATCCTCGATGACGTAAACGCAGTATTTCAAACACAAGACCTTGATTTTCAAGAGGGCTGATACGATCATCAATAACTGCTTCAATAGGAGCTTTTGAGATCTCCTTTTTCTCCTCTGGTAAAAATACAATAATTGCAACAGATGAGAGTATAATTATTACTACTACAAGCAGTGTTATACCGAGCCGGTATCGGCGCGAAGATGGTAAGAACATAGATCAATCCCTTTTTTGTGTATATGATAATATGATTTATAATTTATATAAAAGTATCGTCTAAAAATGGTTTTTTTCTTCACCTTAAGCAAAAGAGTTTTATTGTTTTTCTATCTCTTACGATTTTAAGGAGATGGTTTCCGGTGTGTACGAATTCCTGACTTGGTGCTTGTAATAGAAGTGTGCCTGACATCTATTTGGTGGTATATTGTGCAGAAACCTGTCATTCTTTTATCTAAAAAGCTTCATGATATCACTGTTTTTCGCAAGTATTGTCGCATTTTTTCGTCGAATAAGCAAGGATTTTCATCAAAAATGTACTAAAAAATCAAAAAGTTTATTAAGGATTATTAATAGATATATATATTTCTTTACTGTGATGAAGAGGTGGGAAAACATGAAGAAGTATGTTGGTGCGGTTGTTGTAGTTGTCATGCTATGCATAGGCATGGCAGCGCAGAGTGGTGCAAATCAAACAGATCCTCTGTCTCTCAAGAAGAATCACTCTGTTGCAATGATTGAAGATGGTCATTCCTCAGCGCTAGTTGATAGAATTATTTCAGCTACTGAACGAATTGTTCGGTATGAAGATTCGGATCTTGATGAACCACAACGGTTAAGTCAACCACTGCTTGGTGGTGATGAACTGTTTGGTCTGTGGATTCGAATCTCCTATAATGGCTATGAAGATCTGAAAAAAATCGATATCTCTCCGTGGCTCATCCGAGGGAAGCTTACGGATCCTAACTATCGAACCCCGATCAGCTTTAACCTTGACGATGATGCTGAGGATGATTTAGAAACCGGGTTTGGTTTTTATCGATATGGTATCTTAGAGATGACTCCAGATGGCCCCGTGGATCATAATGCATGGGCGACCGCATTTGATTTTATGCAAATTAATGGTGGTGTCGAAGATCCTTATGGCACATTGGAGGTCTGGCAGGAGTTTCATGTGAATCTTGGAATGATTAAAAACAAGGTGAGCACGTCTTCGGCATCCTCTGAGATACCCTTTCTTCACCCCCTCTATAATCGTTTAGCGACCTCAAATCGGTTTCCCCGACTTACCCTGCTTGTTCAAACCGTATTAGAAAAAATTGTTGCTCTGCAAATACTCCCTGATGATACACCACAGCCATTAGCTGCATCAGAAGATTATCTTGTTACCCGTATTGGCTTTCGTTCCCCAGATGGTGAAAAAATCCCAGAGCGTGTCATTAAAACATTTGCGGTGGCAAAAGAGTTTATCTTCCGCCCCCGAATCTTTCAGCATGAAATCAACCCTGGGGATATCACAGGAACCCAGCAATGTGAGGTGATGTGTGGGTTTGCCTCATATGAGCAGGGAAACACGTATCCCTCATATAATATCGAATTCTCACAAATGTATGAGCCCAGTGCGTATACTGTCACTCAATTTACACCTCGGGAGGGGAAGCTCTTTTACTATTTCCATACCGCTAGCAGTGATTCCCTTGCACTTACGTTTGGTTCAAATATTTTACAAGGCGGAACTGTTGAGGAAGAAGAGGAAGGAAGTCTTGGGCTTACTGTTACCTTTGACTCGGTACCCTCATCAGTTGTAGGTGCAGGAAGATGGTTGAGCTTTGATGTTGATATTGTAGGTGATCAGGAACAATTAGGTGGAAAAATCACCTACATGGCTAGTGATACATTTGATATTGGAATAACACTCAGCTCGCCTCGATTACAGGAAAACGTGAAACTCTCAGGGATTCCCACGTATGCAAAACTGCAATGGGATGTCAACGTATCTCTTGATATCGACACCTTCGTACGTGTCGGCGTGAATGGATATCTCGAATGTGATATGAGTGCAGATCTTGCTGATCTCACCATATTTTATCCCAAGAAAAATGAAACAGATCCTGATCTTGAGTTTCTCCAGATCTCTAAGGTACCTGCAGAAGAACGCATAGGTGCCCAATCGGTATTATATGTGAATCCGGAGGAGTTTTTGAATCCTAATAATTATGTATATGCCGATCTCTCCCGTGATTTTTCAAGTAACCTTGGTGCTATTGGATTTTATCTCCCCGATATGGATACGCCCCTCGTCGAAATCACCGAAATTCCCTCCCACGCCGGAGTTGAAAGCAAACTCTACTGGGGGCAACTCCGCGGATATGCATCAGCAGAACGAGGAACCCAATCCCAACCAGACCCTGTTCATCTTAATTTAGAATTTGATACATTTGCCATCGAAAACATTCTTGAGATACGCAATGGCTATGCCTCACTTCATTTTCATGTCGCCGATAATGGATATCTCTCCTTAGATACAACAGAGGACATCATCGGTAATTATTTCTCTATTGAGGAATCTACCACCAACACTGCCCTTTCGTTTTCAGCAGATACCCTCTCCGCAGATGATCTGTGGGTTGACTGGCATATTGTCAACGACTCCGGTCAAATCCGATTTGAAGATCTCAAGTTTAACGGTTTTTTAGAAACACTACTTGGGTTTTCCTTTGGACTCAGCTTAGAAGGAAAGAATGTATCCTTCTCGGGGGATTGGACCATTGGAGAATCTGGCTGTTTTGCCATCAGTTTTGACCAAGAAGAGGACGTGCGAATCGATTTCAACCTTGATGATCAGCTGAGCAATAGCGTTTTGCATGGATATGCAATTCTCTCCCAACATCTCGCCTTTGACATGGATTGGCAATGGAAACAAGGAGAGGAAATAAACGATCCTGGATTCTTCAGAATCAATGAGCATCATAACCAACCTAATCTTAAGGCACTGAATCTCTACTTTGTCTTTAAGGACAAATTTGGAGTCAATATCACCTTCTTTGACGTAGGAATCTATCTCAGCTTAAGCTGGTGGAAAGGAGACACCATCCTTCCAATGATTTGGTTGATATTCAACTGTGTTGGTGATATCGATGTGCATCTACTTTGGAATGGACAATGGTATTATCACCTGGAGGACTGGTAAGATGAAAGAGAAAACTGTATTGATAAAACGAAAAAAGCAGCTCAAAGCTAAAACACTCCTGATAGGACTAGTACTGTGTGTTCTTGTTGTTAGCTCATTTTCTCAAGCATTACCAGTTGGACACAAGACCCTGCAAACCATTTCATCAACTACAAATGATGCTTTTTTCTGCTGGGTCGATGACTTTTCAACTGAACAATGGATTGACCCTGCGCAGTCTGTTGGCTATGAAATTGTAGAGGGTGCGGCACAATTAAAAAATACCTATGCGGCTTGGACGGACCCAAGCTGGACCAGGTTGCTTCCTATTACTATCACCAATAATCATCCTATTCAACTTTCTGATTACGCGGTTAAGCTGGACATCACCTATGATGAGGATATGAAATCTGATTATAGTGATATCCGGTTCAAACAAAAAAATTTTCCCACCACTTGGCTGGATTACTGGATTGAAACAAGTGATACGCAGCAGGCCATTGTCTGGGTGAACATTCCCACGCTTTATATCGGCTCAACAACGCTCTATATGTTTTATGGCAATCTTTTTGCATTAGATCAAAGTAATTACTATGATGTGTTTTCTGATTGGCAGGAATCATATCCAAATGATAACCGAATTAGTTATCATTCTGACTCCGAAGGAGTGTGGGATCCTGATGTTGCCTATGGAGATCAACGGTTCTTAGTTGCTTGGGAAGAGGGCACTGGGTTACCATTCATAAAACAAGAGATTCGCGCTTCAATATTTAATCAAAATGGAGATCTCGAAAAATCTGACTTTAGAATCTACAATGATGGTGGTACAACCTATCGTTCTGAAAATCCATCTATTGCTTTTGGAAATGGGAACTATTTTGTTGTCTGGGAGAATTATGAAACTCCGATAGAGCCTGCTACCATGAATATTAAGGGCCGTTTGGTTAGCCCAACAGGTTCACTTAAGTCAGTGTTTACGGTTTGTAATGAAAACAATATCCAAGCAGATCCTGATGTTGTCTATGATTCCCAAAATAATCATTTCTGTGTTGTCTGGGAGGATGCACGATTGGGTACCTCAAATTACAATATTTATGGCAGATTGTATTACTCGAATGGTAATCCTCATAGCGCTGCAAAAGCACTTATTACAACGGCAAATAGCCAAACGGAGCCCTGTATTGCGTTTGATCCAATTCATGAGCAATATTTAGTTGTATGGGAGGAAGGTGAAGATCCGGAGAATGGCCCGTTTGACATCTATGTTGGTTTATATGATAAAACTCTTCAAATGATAGGCCCGGGTTCTGGTGCAAATAAGGCAGAAAAACTCATTGATGGCCATGCAAGCATAGATTACAATTTCCCCGCGGTAGCTTTTTGTCCAGAAACAAAACGTTATTTAGTCACTTGGAATGACGGGGACATTAGTGATGGTGATTGGTATGGGAATATTTGGGGTACAGTCTTAGATGATTCAGGATCTACTGTTGTTTCACCATTTAAAATCCGCTCAGGAAATTTTGTCTGTACTGATATTGCTTTGTATCTGTCTTCCACGTTTATGGTAAGCTATGATGATCATCATAAGATTTGGGGCAAATTGGTTGCTTCTGATGGTACAGTGTTTTCTGATGAAATTCAGCTCTCTGCAAGTACTTCTGCAGAGGGGGATTGGGCTGATATTGCTGCAGGTGATGGAAGAATATTTGTTAGTTGGGAAGATACACGAATTATATATGATCCACCGTATAATGACAATCCAGATATTTATGCAAATATTTGGAGATTGAATATACCTAGTGGGGAAGACCTTAGTTTTTCCTATGGTACTGAAAAAAAATTAATACTCGCCGGGTACATTACCTCCAAAGAAATCGCGCCTGATGATTTACAATACTGGCATAGTTTTAATGTGACTTATAGTGGTCAGGCAACCTTTGAAATTCGTGATAGCACCGGCACAGCCACGTTGATTCCTCATGCAAGTCCTGGAGAGGATTTAACCGGTATCGATTCTATTGCTTACCCAGCCCTTCGTCTCCGTGCAGAGTTATCACGTGCGAATCCTTCGACAAGCCCACGAGTTGATGAATGGAGCCTTGTCTATGCCGGGGTTGATGATGACCACCCGGAAACCTCCATTCATGATATCCAAGGAGATCTTGGGGGCAACAACTGGTACATCAGCAACATTAAAATCTTTCTCTCCGCAACCGATGGTATATATGGAACCGGGGTGAATCATACTTATTATCAGATTGATGATGGCTCTGAACAGATATACGATGATCACTACGGTATTAATCTTCCACCTGAGGATCCCAATCAACTTGCAGGCGAATGGGATCTGTACTACTGGTCTGTTGACAAGGCAGGAAACCTGGAGCCAAAACAGGGGCCCGCACCGTTTACTCTTGACAAGGCACCACCTCATTGTACGATTACAAAGCCCTCGGATCGCGAGTCAGTGCAAGGTGATTTCTGGGTGGAGGCAACCGCTTCTGATCAAGGATCAGGAATAGCCTATGTGCTTTTTGACACGGGTCCACCCTACGAAGACCCCGTCATTAGAGAAGAAGATGATCCACCTGGCTCCGGGATCTACCGCTGGCTGTGTGCCCGTCATTTTGAACGAAGCTGGCGGCATATTATCGCTCAGGTCTATGATGATGCAGGGCATATGTATGAATCTAATATCTGGGTCTATTTTGACAATGCAGACAGTGGTGTATACAACCCGGGATATGTGTATCTGTTTGGAAATCTCACCCTGGGACCGATTCGATTTTTAGAGAATAGAAATCTTGCTATCACAATTGACTCGGATGGATTGTTTGTACGCACCGCCGAGCAACCCGAGGATGCCATCGCAGCGCGGTTTGTCGCCTCAAGAGTATTGCTTTCTCGCACGTTTACCGCAGATGATCTAGATCTAACCGATGGATGTAGTGTCACGTTTGATCTTCCACTGGGATTTTATCATATCACTGTTGAATACTACAATCAATATGATCAGATGATTATAGAAGAGGATGTCATCGAAAAAATGTTTGTCATACTTGTATAAAAACATTTTTTTCCCCTTTCTTTTAATTTTTTTGTTGTCGTAAGGGGATAGAGAAAGGTTAGGAAACCGGGGGGTAAAGTGAAAAAGGCAGCGTTCTCTCTCGAGCGCAATATTATTTTATTTCCAATTTCTAACCTTCCTCCACATATAAATATTTGTCACTTATTTTATATAAACATTTCGATGAAACTTGCAGTAATTTGAGGTATGAAAGATAGTGGAGGATCAACCATGCCTGTGAAGTTGTTTGGTGGGTTCCAAATCATTTCAGTGGGTTTATAAAGAATCATGAATAATACGGGTGTATAAGATGAGACGTAGTATGGATCTAAAAACCAAACCGTATCCTGTTGTATTTTGTGTGTTACTATTCGGTATAAGTGTGATGATTGCTGTTCTTTTTTCAGGTTGTATGCAACCTATGGATTCTGATGGATTGCAGACGAGTTTTTGGTATTCCTTTGAAGAGGATATGCAAGGCTGGCAGATCAATGGAACAGATCTTGTTGATCCGCCGATAAATTGGTCGGTGAATCGTTCTGATGCATATGCAGTAAATGGGTCATATGCGGTGCGTTTGTATCTAGATAATGTGAATGATGCTGGAAAGATTTGGATGGAAAAGGTGTTTGCAGCACAGCCGAATCAGTTGTATCTAGTTATGGTGTCGTATCAGTTTGCTACGGCAGATTTTGGAGATTTTAACTTGTTTAATTTAATTACTACGGTTTCTGGTGACGGCTTTTTTGATCGTGATGATTTGAACTACGAAGATGATACCGGTCATCATACCGATGCAGAGGGATATGTGTGGTTGGAAAAATCATTTGAGTATTTTGTTGAGACCGATGAGAATGGCGAGATTTATATCAATATTGGTGTGTGGGGTTCCTGGGAGACTTCCCGGATGTATTATGTTGATGCGGTTAATATCTCTTTTATGGTGCAGGAGAAAATTGAGCAGTATCCTACTGTTTCTGGTGTGTGGACGGTGAAGCATTATAATTATGAGGGTAATCAAACGGGTGAGGAAAATGTTACTATCGTGCAGGATGAAGGCTTGGTTGTGTTTCAGTTTGATTTTGCTACTGTCGTACAGGGGCGTATTGTGAAAAACGCTGATCGAAACCCCTATCGAGATTCTGCGTTTGTTATCAAAGGAATTGATTTCCGCGGTCTTGGTATAGATACCATCTATATTGTTGACGAGAGTTCGATGATTACGGAGATCCCGCTGTGTGAATCCTGTAATCCTTCGGTGTTTACCCGCTAATCTTCCTTCTTTTTTTTTTGAGTTGCTGTTAGTCGATGGGTATAGTATCTTTGTTGTTTTTAGACTTAAAAAAAATCGGTTTGAGGGAGTCGGTGGGGAGAGATTGAAATAGAAAGTATAGTACTCTCTTTATTTTTATCTCGCGATGACTCCCCCATGTTATAGCATGTTTTTTTGGTTGATAAAGATTTGGTTCGATGTAGTATAGTGTACTATTGTTGCGTATCGATGAAAATAAAGAGGTAGAGGGGGGAAAAGCAGTGTCTTCCTCCCTTTATATAAGCGGGCTTATTTTTTCGAGAGATCGTCGACAAAGAGGCTGGCTCGTTTTTTATTTGTTTGTTTGTAGAGGAGATTGGGGCTCTCTTTTGATTTGAGTATGTTTCGTAGTTTTTTTGTTACCTTTTCCATGGTGTGTTTCACCTCCGGTAGTATAATACTTTTTTAGAATGAATAGAATTTATGAGAAGAGTCCCGTAGTATCTTGTGCTGTTGTAGTTGTGATACGATTTTTTGTAGGGGTAACTCTTGCTTTTCTTTTTCTATGTTGTTTCTATTTTTTTGACACTAATTGCTTTGGGTCCTCGATCTGAGGGTTCCATTTCGTATTCAACTGTATCGTTTTCGTTAAGTTCTGTTCCGAGTGGGAGTGCGGAGTGGTGTACAAAGACGTCATTTCCGTCTTTTCCTTGTATGAATCCGTATCCTTTTCGATAGTTGTACCATTTTACGGTTCCTTTCATGTGATGTGTTCACCTCCTCAGACGTGTTCTGTCTATGATTGGTGGTAAAGAGGTTAAAAAAACATAAGAATTTCAAACAGGTGTGTTAAAAAGTCTTGTTTTTCTTTTTCTTTCTGTATTCCTATAGTAGTGTTCTGTCTTATATAGTTATGGATTTGTGGTATGACCGTTGTTGCATCATCGTGGTATTGTAGTTTTTTTTGTGTACAAAGAATAGCTTATTATAATACTTATATAAGTGTAATATATTTAAATTTTAGATGTTGGATCTATCCAAACACCCCTCCTTAAAATATATTCTCTTCGGTAATATCTATTTTGCCAATGGAATTCAGGGAGCGCTTGTGTTTATGTTGTTGATTGTGTATTTCACCGTAAAAGACATCTCCATTGCAACGACCACTCTTGTTGCCGGTCTGGCATCGATTCACTTCACCTTTAAATTTGTATTTGGCCCACTTACCGATCATTATATGAAAAAAGGACGCCGGCCCTTTGTGGTCATCGGCGGGTTTCTTGGGGGCATCGCCCTGCTTCCCCTCGCCTTTATTGATCCCTCACAATATTTGCTGTTGTTTACAATGGTTCTCCTCATCAGTGTTATTGGTATTGTCCTTCTGGATGTCTGCGCTGATGCCTGGGCGATTCAGGAAACAACCGTAGAGGAACACGGAAAGGTCAATGCAGCGATGTTTTCCAGCCTATTTGCCGGCATGGCCGTCGGAAGTGTACTGCTCACCCAAATCGCTCACAAGTTTTCCTACAACCTTGCATTTATCGTAACGGGAATCATTATTCTTGCAACGCTTCTGCTCCCCCTTGTGCGTGCGGGAAAAAATCAGTGTTCGCAAGCCACCGAAGACAAAGCAGCTGCTCCTACGAGAGTTTAAGAAGAAAAATACCCTACTTATCGCTTTGTTTGGGTTTCTTGCCGCTATGAATTTCGGCATCTTACGGTTTGTCTTCCCAGGATATATGATGAATGTACTCGCGTTAGATGTGGGCCATATCGGACTGATTACCTCGTTATTTCCCGTTGGTGTAATCGTAGGGTCAATTACGGGGGGAGTGGTTGCAGATCGATGGGGTCGAAAAAAAACACTTACGTTGTTTCTCACGGGTTCCATGCTTTTTTCAGCGTTGCTAATTACCGTGCAAAACTGGGAGACGCTTGCGGTATTGTATCCACTTTTAGGTGTTCTGCAGGGTGGAGTGACCTTTTCCACTTTAATGGCTCTCTTTATGGATATTACTAATCCAAAGATTGGTGGCACCCAATTTTCTCTCTTGACAAGTATCACCAATTTTGGTGATTATAGTATTGCAATTCTTAGCGGATCACTTCTTCTATTCCTTGGATATACCCGTTTCTTTCTCTACGCTGCTTGGATTGTTGCCCCCGCGCTTTTGGTGTTGTGTTTCATAAAAGAACACTGGGAAAAACCAAGCTGATGACCTGGGAAATTTGACCATATTTTTTTTTGCAACCAACAGCTATCACGAAGTGGTGATTATAGTATCAAAAAAATGGTGGTGTCTCTTTCTGGATCCTTGCGAACGCCTTCTTTTACAGAGAAAATGCTTGATCTTTTTGTTGAGGGCATGGGTGAGGAGATTGAGCACATAAATTCTATCCGCATAAAATGAATGTGAAACCCTGCCAGGGATGCTGGCATTACTGGCTAGAAGAATTCGGTGTCTGCATCCATGATGATGATTTTTTGGATTTTTACGATCTTTTTGTCAAGGCAGATTATTTTCTTGTTGCAGCGCCGTTGTATATTTTTCATCTTCCGGCTACAGTGAAAACTATGATTGATCGGATGTTTCTGAATCTTAAGCCTGATTAACTTCCTGCTGATTTGGACGGATCGAATCATCCGAAGCGGCATTCAGCTCTTCCAAATCTTATCTTGATTTCCTCTTGTGGATTTCCTGAGATTGAAAATTTCAATCATCTCCGTGACTACTTTCGGATCTTATCTGATAAAATGGAGACACGACTCTGCGGTGAGATTTTAATTTCTGTTGCAGGACTGCAGTATATCCCTCGGCTTTTTACCAAGAAATATGAATTCATCAAACAAGCAGGAAATGAGCTTGTAACAAGAGGAAGTGTTCGGAGCGAAACTATGGAGAAGATTTCAAAACTTTTGATGCTTGCTGAAGACTATCGCAATATGGTAATGCGCGTTTCAACGGTGGCGTGAAAGCAAAAATGAGGATGACCCAGCTTGCCATAAAGGCGCTGCGAAAAAAGAGTTAAAGCATTTTTTTTTTAAAAAAAAAATGAGAAGAGATGGAGAGGAATTTTCTATTCGATCATCTCACCGATTTCAATTTCATCCTCATCTGAGATGAAAACATCGTTAATTTCACTAGCGATATCTTCATCGTCTACTTCGCCATCGGTAGGAAGATAACTCTGCTGATTTCGATCAGGTGATAGATAATATGAGGCAAGGTATGTAATCGTAATGGCCATGAAAAGTATGAAAAGCAAACCAAGGATCATTATTTTCTTATCCATTTTGTATCACTTCGGCCCTTTTCCCTTAGCCTTGTTTGAATTATTTTTTGCCTTTTCGGATCTGTTGTCGGATCGGTTCTGTTTTCGTTTTTCGAAGTTTTCAACTGCCTCATCAATTTCTTCGTCAGCATAGTATTTATTGTTGATTTTTTGTTTTTTCATCTCTAAGAACATCTGGTTTTTCTTTTCCTTAGTCATCTTGTTTACCATTTTATTTAGTTGAGCTTTTGCTTCTGCAAGGGATATATTTCCTGATTGATAGGCTTCAGCTATTGTATCATTGGTAAATCCAATGAGCCCGTAGAGTCTGTTGATTTGGTTTCTGTTGAATTGTTTGATTCGTTTTTGGATGTGTTTGCTGTAGTTTTGTAATTCTCCGTATACATGGTTTTGTAGTTGAGCTTTAATTTCTTTGAGTTTTGTGTCACTAATCAGTTCTTTGAGTGTTTCTCTAAATTGTTTGGTGAGGTTTTTAGCATCACTTTTCAGATCGATAAATTGTTGGACGGTATCGTTTGCTGCTTGAACGTCTGCAAGTACTAGCTGGAGTTGTTCGAGTAGTGCGCTGAGGTTTGTGGTGTTATATCCCAGTGATTCCAGTACAGCAATGATGCGTTCTCCTTTGAGGATATTTTTGGTGATTGCTTTTTCAAGCTGTAGAAGTCTGATTTCTGCCCCAAGGGGTGAGTTCATGATTTCGACTTCTTCTTCTGTTTCCTCGTCGATATCTGATTCATTTCCATCGGGTTCGGGAGTCTCGTTTCCATCTGAATTTTCTGTTTCATTTTGTCCTTGTCCGGTGTTTGAAGGTGTTTCATACTCCTCCTTGCTATCGTCTCCTGCATCATCAGCTACTGCCCATGTTGATACTGAAAGCAGTAGTATGAGAACCATAATGATTCCTACTGTTTTTTTCATACCGTTTTCACCTCGGAAACTGTTTTTTTTCCGATTCTACTTATCTTTTTTGGATGAAAGAACATAAATAATTTCACCGGAACATACCGGAACAAGTCATTAAATGATACGTGTTTATCGCTTTTTCAGACGAATGAGATTGGACATCCCAATTTTTTCTATGTCAAGGAGGCCTTTAAGCTCTAAGGAGTGTACATTTCGGGAGACTGCTGCTTTCGGAATGCTGAGGTGCTTTTCGATTTCCCCTTGTGTTATGGGCCGGTTTATCTCAATCAACAGGCTCATTATCTGTTTCTGCCGCGGTGTGAGGCCTCTGAAATTGTATTGCTGGTCTTGATTGAGGAGTGCAGATGGTTGTGGTGGTTTGTTTCTTTTTTTATGGAAAATAATAGACAGTAGGACTAGTGCGATGCCGATGAGTATCAGTAAAAGAAGCCCGAGAATGGTGAGATCTAGCGAACGTTGGTTTATCTGATATTGCACCACAAGGGAGAGTGATTCATTTCCACCTGAGCCGGTGATAATTAAATGCCCCATTTCTTCATTTATTCCTTGGAAACCTGATGTTTTAATATAGTTAATGGAGGCACCTTGCGGCAAGGAGATGGTGTAGATATAATCGGAAAACACCTCATCGATTGTGATATTTAAGAGCCAATAGCTCTGTTTTTTAAACGTATACATCTCCGATTGTTCAACTAAAAGATCAGGATGATTTGTTGGTCCTTCAATGCGCACGAGACCTGCATCATCGACAGTGATGTTGATATCTGCATAATACTCAGTACAGCCTAACGGTACATGGTATAGAAGAAAGAAAGTTACACAAAAGACAACAATGCGTTGATGTGTTTTTTGTGATATCCTTATATCCCCTCCTGAGACTTCAATCTCCTTATGTATCTTTACTGGTACCACTTATATAGAATATATATGGACTATACGTATTAAATCATTATTATTTCGGCAGAGAACCCGCCTGTTTTTAATTATAGACTTATCGTATATCTGCCTTGTTATTATTGTAAAATCTTTCTACTTTAAATAACATTTTTATAATGGGACAGTCAGTTAGATTTCGTCATCCCAAACTTAAGATGCAGAAGCTGACAAAGAGATAAATCATCGCAAAGGTTAGCCCCGGAATCCATCCTTCACTTGTAAGGTAATCGATATATAGACCAAAGACAAGTATAAAAATGAGAAGAAACTGGCCTAGCTGCCAATCCATAGTGTTTCCATCACCTGCTGTTTGTAGCGTGTTTCTAATGTGTTCTTGGACTTTGGGGATGAGTTCGGGCAGATGATGTGATTGTTTGGCAACCACTGAGGGTATGGATGCAAAGACAATGATTAGGATAACAATGGCCGATATGTATCTTATAAAGGTAAGATTGTGTGCCATCTTTTTCAGCCTCTCAGGGGCTATATATGGGGTGGTAGGTATATAATTGTTTATTGAAAGCGATTTAATGAAATCGTTACTTGTTTACTAGTTGAGATTCTTGTTTATGTACGATCTACTTTTTTTTTCATCTCTTGTAATTGTGATGCAGAGCAGTTTCTAAACAACAATTACCGGTGGTGAAATAATTCAGAAGCAAAATTAGTAGCTATCAATTTTTTTTTGCATGTTATGTCTGTATTCTTTGTGATGTAGGGCATACTCATTCTGATTTTTTGTTTTGATCTCATCAATGTCGTAGAGGAGGATTTCTTTTTCCTGAGCAGTCATCACTCCGAAATGGTAGTATGTTGAGTGGTATTTCATCGGTAGATGGGTGTGTTCTCTTTTTTTGAGAAATGTTTTATGGTTTTCTATTCTTTTTTTGTTTGTATCGTTTGTAATTTTTTTGATAGCTGGTACATAGGTCTGAAAGGCTTTTACAAAGTTGTTATCGATTTCGTAGCCTATGGAGTTGCGAGCACAGCTCATTGCCGCAAGTGTTGTGGTTCCTGTACCCCAAAAGGGGTCTACCACGGTGTCGCCAATGGTCGAGTACATGGTTATCAGTCTATACGGGAGTTCAAAGGGGTATGCTGCTGAGCGTTCTCGTAATGTTTTATTCTGTAGTTTCTGGGTGGTTCCTTTTAAGTCGAACCATATGTCTGAGAACCATCGGTTTCTTTCCTCCCAGAAATAGGCGCTGTTGTATCGCCGTTTTTTTTCTGAAGGGGTGAAGGTTCTCTTTTTTTCTTTTCTAAATAGCAGAATATATTCATGTTCTAATGTGGCATATGCATTGGGGGGGAGCATTCCTGATCCCATGAATTTGTTGGGTTTGTTGGATTGTTTTCTCCATATAATATCTGGTAATATTGAAAAATTTGCGTTGTCGAAGGAGCTGATGATTCGTGAATGATTGGGGTAGAGTTGAAACTTTTCGTTAAGTTTTCGTGTTGCATCGCCGATGTTGATGCAGGCAATTCCTCCAGGTTTTAATATCCGGGTGATCTCGTCCCAGGTTGTGTCAAGAACGCGGTGCATCAGCTCAAATGCTTTTCTTCCCTCTTTTTTTTGCAAACACGGTTTGATTTTTTTATTTATTGAACAGAACAGTGAGTCCCACATTTCTATCATGGGATACGGTGGTGAGGTGACTATGAGATCGACTGAATTGTCTGAAAGATCCGTCATGGTCTCTGAATTTTTGGTGATCACTTTGTGGTGGGTCTTAATTTTCATTTTTTTTCCTTAGTTCTATGTTTGTGGAGGCGTAAACGATTTGGGCATACCATTTGGTTTGATCTTGTGCAGAATTTTTTTCTGATCAGTTTTGTTGCAGATAAAAGCCTTTTTCCTCTTTATTTTTGGTATCTCTTTGTTGCATATAATCTTCGCTATGTTCCATTACTCGAGTAGGTGTTCGATGTCACTGATATCGACTTTCATTCCATCCTTTCCTTTTTCATAGTAGATAATGCAAACGTCGATGGTTTCCATAAGACTTTTTTTGGTTTTACAGGTATGTAGTTTTATGGAGCTGGGGGTGCCATTGATATATCCATCGATGCCCTGTGATTCCTCTGTGGGAGTGGAGGGCGTATAGGGTTTGTGTGTCATCTCTGAGATTTTTTTAAGGATTGCTTCTTGAAATTTGAATCCGATGAAGGTTTTTTCAAATACGAGGTCTTCGATCCAGCTTCTTATGAGGTGATCATCTATCTGATGTATCGCATTTTTAAGATGTTCTATCATCGGTTTGATTCGATGAAATGAGTCATCAATGGCGTTGGGCATTTTTTCTGTATACCCGTCTTTCCATTCGGTATAGGTGTTATATGGGCATTCGGTGATTAATTCAGATAATTGACCTACGACGGTTGGTCGTGTTCCCTGTGAATTTTGATTGGCAAGATTTAGCAGTTGCGTGGTGTATTTTGGAAAGGTTTTTTGTTCTCCAACGAGTATGGATTTCATTTTAGAATTTGTAATTTTCATCATTTTCATCCTATGGGGTGATAGGCGTTAAAAAATATTAATGTGACGACAAGATGCACCAATAAGTTCAGGTTGATTGATTGAAGTGTATCCGAATTTGTGAAGTATTTTTTTTATGAAATTATCTCATAAAAGCTTTTCCGAGGGGTAATACTGTTTTTGCGGTCATGGTGTTGAGAAGAACGGCAAGTGCTGTGTAAAAGGATGTCGCTGAGACACATAGAAGAAACAGTCCTGCATAAATAGAGGGGATCCCATAGAAATAATGGGGAATTAAGGCGATCACGGCGAGATCTACAAAGAATAAGATGATAAACAGCATTTTATTTGTATACAGTGACGCAATGGTTGCCATGATGCTGAAGACAAGGATTGCAATGAGTCCAAAGCCGTAATAGGCGATAGTAAATGATACATCGGTAAAGATGGTGATACTAAGGGTTACTGCGATGGCATACATGGTCATTGCATAAGTTGAAAAAACGGTTGCACCAAAGATATTTGATCGTTTGAATTCTACGGTGCCTGCGATGAGCTGAGCGGTTGCGCCAAAGAACAGTACCCAGGGGATGATCAATGATTTTGCTGCTGAGGCAAGGCCGAGATCTGCGGAGGCAAGAACAAGTGCTGCAACGGCAAGTCCGATTAATCCTAATGGGGCGGGATCTGCCGGGAGCATTGGAACTGGTGGTATTGATGATTCAGATGTTGTGTCTTTTTGTGGCATTTCTTTCACAGAGTTTTCCGGATATCCGGATGGACTACAAAAAACTTGTTATTAATCTATCAGTAGACCTGTTTGCGTTCAGATGAGTGAATTTTATGGTTAAATAGGGTATCTGTCATATAGAATGAATATTTGGTTCAAAATATTTTTACCTCTCTGAAAAAATAGTTGTACACATTGGAATAGTAACAGCATATCTTAAAATACGACAATGGACAAAAATAATTATCAGTGATGATATGGGAATTTACATTGACCCGGGTTTTTCTCTTAATCATGTACTAATGATATCAATTGGAACAATAATGATCGTTGTACTATCACTCTTTTTTTTGTATGAAAAATACATTAAACCCACAGATCTACAAAAACAACAAAACAGTACCATCAATGAAGATACCTTTGATTATCAGTAAAATCATCCATACCTCATAGGCGGGTCCCCAGTAGATTTTGATGATATATTAAAATAGGTTTTCACCCCTGGGCGGGTAAGATAAATTAAAACAAATAAATCAACAAGTATCGCAAGAACATTACCACTTAAGCCGCCAGATATGAAACTTAAAAGTGTGATACTAATAGCAGCATACCATGGCCACCGAATATTTTTTGGTATTTGTTTAGCTAGCTCACCGTCTTCTTAATAAAACCGAAAAATCCTTGCAGACCTAAACCGATACAGATCTGCAT
>CAZTFR010000034.1:0-23175 GCA_964612945.1 uncultured Thermoplasmatales archaeon | reverse complement strand
TGCATCCCGCTTTAAATGAAAAGCAGGAGGGTTCAATTAATTTTTCAACACCCTAGTATCACGTTTGTAATATCAAAAAGTATTTATTCCCTAATAGCATTTATTATGTGTTGTCCAGCGGGTTAGATTTTTCAGTCTAAACCTACGACAGCACTAAATCCTTTAGAGAGGTGGATGAGATGCAATACAGAAATTTGAGGAGACAGAAAACTAGATCAGGAAGCAACCATTTTACCATTTTTTGCGCCCTTTTTATTGTGGTAAGTATTATTTTTGGTGCTCTAACATTCGGTACGAATGCTGAAGAAAAAACAAAAACATGGTATGTACCGGAGTATTATCCCACAATTCAGGATGCCGTAGAGGTCGCAAGATCCGGGGATATTATTGAGGTCAACGCAGGAGTGTATGTGGAAAATATCCAGATTAACAAATCACTCATTCTTCGTGGGATTAATCATCCGATTGTTGATGCAAATACGAACTATTATGGATTTGATATTATAGCCGATGGCGTCACCATCGAAGGTTTCACGCTTTCAAATGCAGGGCCCGGTGAATTAAAGGCGGCCATTCGAATCTCCTCAAATAACAATATCATTAAAAATAACATCATTCAAGATAACGTAGGATGTGGCGTTGTCATTTATGAGGCGCAAAACAATCATCTCTCTCAAAATCTCATCACCCGCAATAACCAATACGGTCTTCGTCTGTGGCAGGCTAGTGAAAATAGCATCGACATGAATGCAATAACAGACAATAACGAAGGAATCTACATTGAGAATGCCGATCAAAACGCTCTGAATGAAAACACTTTCAGTGGAAATAACAATGGTATCAAACTTGCTCATTCAAATGATACATTAATTTCAAGAAATATTTTTGAGAATAACAACTATGCAATTCAGTTAGATGATTCACATGAAAACAACATCTGTGAAAACACAATCAATCACAATATCATTGGAATTTATGGTTTTCAGTCCCATCAAAATACTATTGAAAAAAGTACCATTTCCTCGCATAAATTACAGGGTATTCGCCTTGAAAAAGCAGAGGAGAACACTATCCATACCAATACCGTACAAGCAAACAAACAAGGCATCTATCTATTCTCATCACAAAACAACATGGTGTATAACAATTATGTAGAAAATAGCAACAATGCCTTTGATGATGGAGACAACCAATGGAATTGTGCACTAACATCAGAGGAAAACATTATCGGAGGACCCAATTGTTGTGGTAATTATTGGGATGATTATAGCGGTTCTGATGGCAATTACGATGGTATCGGAGAGATAATGTATTCGATTGAGGGGGGCGCAAATCAGGACGTATTTCCTCTTGTTTCGCAGGTAAATTATGCCCCCAGTCAACCAAAAAATCCTCAACCAGCGACTACAAGTTCCTCAGTGGATATCAACACAGATCTGAGTTGGACTGCTACAGATATAGATGATGCATCATTGCTATACAACATCTCTTTTGGAGAGACAACGCCTCCGCCATTAATCGTATCAAAAGCGTCTTCAAGTTCTTTTGATCCTGGGACACTGCAATACGAAACGGTCTATTACTGGCAGATAACCGCGATTGATTCTGAGAATTGTTCAACGACGGGGGAGATCTGGTCATTTACGACCGCCTCGCCGAACACAGGAAGCGGAGGAGGAGGAGGAGGAGGTGGGGTTAGTTCTTCAGCTCCTCAACCGCCAAATCCTGCCCCAACCGCTGAGATAGGGGGGCCATATGCAGGATTTGCAGGTTTTCCTCTTCAATTTGATGCATCGAAAAGTTCTGATGATGATGCGATACAGTCCTACCAGTGGGAGTTTGGCGACGGAATCATTGCAACTGGTCCGACACCTACGCATAGCTATGCCTCTCTTGGCATCTACGAGGTAAGGCTTACTGTTACAGATACCAAAGGAAAACAAGCATCTATAACTACCGAAGCAATCATTACAAACAAGCCAAATAATCCGCCCAGCACGCCATCTATAGAGGGATCCACCAGCGGCACGCAAGAAACAAAATACAGCTATAGCATCGTAGCAACTGACGAAGACCAAGACCAACTGCATTACACCATCAACTGGGGCGATGGAACTACTACCAAAAGCGAATATCTTGACTCAAATATAGCATTCAGCGCAGAACACAAGTGGACAACACCTGGAAGGTACAGTATCTCTGTACAAGTAACCGATGGGACGGCCCTCTCTGAAAACACGGTAATTACATTAATCGATGCCCATGCGGTAAAAAGTATTGGCTATCTCTTTGACTCAGATGAGAACGGCCGCTATGATCTATTCTACTGCACTACACTGCAGGATGAAACGATAGTGGGGGGACAGAAAGATACCTATTATCTGGATCTCGACAATAATGATCTCTGGGATTACCAGTATAATAGTATTACCGAAGAGCTCTCAGCATATGCCATTCAACCCGCAGAGCAAGAGACAACAGTCTCACCATTTCTCTGGATCGCTTTCATTATAACATTAGGTTGTTTACTCATACTCATTGGAACGCTATTTTTCATCAGCCGAGAACACCGAACCTTGCATGTGATGGAGAATAAACAATCTGATTTTTATTCAGATATTACAAAAAGAATTGATACCCTTCTTGAAGAACATGAGAGAAGAATAGAAAGTGGGTGATAAGATGATGGGATGGAAATCTAATTTTTATAAGATAAAGAGTGTAAACCAGCGATTTCTCAGTATATATGTGGTATT
Organism: uncultured Thermoplasmatales archaeon; assembly: GCA_964612945.1. GTDB lineage: Archaea > Thermoplasmatota > E2 > DHVEG-1 > DHVEG-1 > CAZTFR01. The sequence continues at coordinate 20,419 of CAZTFR010000034.1, read as the reverse complement.
CATTTTGGTGCTTTCAACAACTACCATGATGTTTTCTGATATTGCACAAGCAGCACCAGGAGATGATATCATTACGGCGCATTCCTACGAAGGAAGTTTTGTTCCTACAGTAGAGTTTGATGACAATTCATCTGTTATTATCAATGTCACTGTGGATAATAGTATCAATGATCCAGAGTCACCGCCGTATTACAGTGTGAAAGCCACCAATACTAACTCAGGAGAATGGGTCAATGTATACGTTTCGGATAATGATACCGATGGACCCTTTAGTGAAGTGAATACACCGGGTGATGGTATGTACTGGGGAGAGTTTTCGATTAATAGCAGTGTTGCAACATCAAATGCTATTGGCCCTGGTGATCCGACCATTCTTCAAGTATCTAATGGAGATGAAATTAATATTTCTGAAATACCCCCTGGTCAAGGTGGTACTTTTGATGGTGATGAAGATATTGGATATGAGATAATTACCGCGGTATTTTCTGGAGGAAGTCCCAATAATCCACCAGATACACCCCACAGCGAGGAACCACCGAATAACTCAGAAAATAGACAACTTAACACAGATGTGAGTTGGCAAGGAGATGATCCTGATGGAGATAGTGTAACGTATGATGTATATTTTGGAACCACAAATCCACCACCAAAACAAACTTCAAATCAATCAGCAACTACGTATGATCCCGGGAATCTCGCATCTGAAAATACTTATTATTGGAAAATCATCTCATGGGATGAATACGGGGCAAATACGGAGGGACCTATTTGGAGTTTTACAACGGAGGCTTCAGGAGGAGAACCAACGCAGTTTCAAGATACTATTACAAGCTATCAAGAAAACGGCGGTCTATCTGAAAACACTGATTTTAATGTTGGTGATACCGTTTTTGTTAACCTCACAGTTAACGATACTGTAGGGGACCCTGATTCTCAATGGCTCTATAACATCAAAGCAAGTAATATCAACACCAGCGAATGGATCTACGTAAACGTCACCGATAATCAAACACTGTCATATGTTTCAAATACGGCAGATGATGGAAGGTATTGGGGTAACTTTACCATCCTAAGTGATACAACGCAAAACAAAACAGGACCAGATACAATAGCAAATCTTGCTGTTAATGTCAATGATGTCATAGATATTACCGAAATACCTGGTGGAACACTGGATGGCGATCAGGACATCGCGTATCAAGAAATTATAATTAGACCTGAAGGTGGATCTGAACCCGACTTTCAGGATACGATGACAACCTATAGAGATGAACAAGGGCTTTCCGCATCTAATACATTTAATCCAAATTCAACAGTTGTAGTGAATCTAACCGTAAATGATACCACAGGAGATCCAGACACTGGATGGTACTATAACATCAAAGTAATCAACACTAACACCAGCGAATGGATCCTCGTAAACGTCACCGATAATGACACACACCCTGGAGCAACCAATATTCAAAATGACGGCATCTATTGGGGCAACTTCACCATCAACACCTCAGAAGCAACGGATAATATGACACGAGTTCTACAAGTTAGCAATGATAACGTAGTCAATGTTACCGAAATACCTGGTGGAACACTAGATGGCGATCAAGATATCGCGTATAATGAAATCACCGTACAATCTGGCGGCGGAGGATCATCTACAGGCACGGTCAAAGGATATGTAAAAGACTTATCAGAAAACCCTGTCGAAAGTGCAACCGTGGAACTTGATGACGGGCAACAATATACCGAACTAACAGATGGCGATGGATATTACATCTTTGATAATAATGTACCGGTTGGACAATACAATACTCAATGCTTTAAACCGGATGTATTCCAGGAAACCGGTCCCACAATAGACGTCTATGAGGACCAAATCACTTGGTTAAATTTTACCGTTGATGTCGGTGATGGTGGATCTGGCGGAGAACCAGTTAATATTACTATATATGGATATGTATATCAGAATAACACCCCTGAGATACCGGTAATAAATGCAAATGTGACCGCGAGAAACGCAAATGATCAATCTCAGATTTTTGGATGGAACCATACAAACAATATAGGTTACTATATAATTGAATTCAATACTACAAATACAAATGTAGAAGTCGAAATTATCGCCACACATCAAAATTATTCAAATTCTCAACCAGAACAATTCCCCTTAGATATGGTCGCCCAAAAGGGCGGTGCAATGGAGATGTGGCCTATTATAATGGATCGCATCTGGGAGACAACAAATCTTGTCGTTGGATATGTAAAAGATGTTGATGGAGCTGCTGCGCTTCAAGGTGTAATAGTAGTTGCGGAAGGACCACGATATTTCTGGAATAGCACCCTAACAGATGAAAATGGCTATTTTGAGATTAACACAATTGATGATGAACCCGGATCACCCTTTGAATTCCGGTTTCTGTATGACGGATATTTCATCAATTGCACTGAAGGACCTATTGATCCGTATCATGATCTCGGAACCATCTATCTTGAACGAATCCCCCAACCTTATACTGCTTGGATCAATGGAACACTTACCTCGGAGGGTACTCCTATACCTTATACCGAACTTGTACTGGTAGATCCTTCTCATCCTCATGAAGCAGAAATGGCAGATTTACCCAGAACCAATGCAACAGGTGTGTTTAATATTTCAACCTATCCAGGAACATTTAATCTGGTAACTCTTGCAAAGGTCATTGGAAAACGAAAAGATGGTCCCCCGCTTGCAATTGGCGGTTATCAAAATAATATGTACAACGTGACTGTTGCTGAATATGAAAGCTATAACTTTGATGATGAAATTGGTGGAATCGATCTCAACTCTGCAAATCCAGATCCAATCAATATCTCCATGACCATGTCAACGTGGAATGAAACAACCGTTGCCATGAGTCGCAGGATTGATGGAAATGCAAAAATTGTCCGCACACTCATGGACACTGATAAAAGTGGTAATTTATCATTTGATGAATTAAATACAACAATCAACGCAGTAAATAATTCACTATATCAATCAAATATGTTTGATGATCTTCTGTTCTATCTCAATATCCCCTCAGGATTTATGGTTGACAGCACCGAGTATACCGTCAACGCATCAACCGTTGAATTTCAAGGATTACCTATCAACTCATCCATTTACAGCTTCACGCCCTTCACGATATGGATTAATGAAACATTAACTCCCACTTCTTCTATAAATTACACAGCTGATCTGCACTCAGCAACACTCACCAGTTACTATCGAAACCCTGCCTTTGAACATAATATCACCATAGACTATCCTACAGGATATACCGTAAGAAATATCAGACCGGAACTGATCAGATTCTGGGGGCTAAACACAGAGTCTATAATTGTAAGACCTAATTATGATCCTGATATTAATGACACAACATTCTATGAACAAGTCAGAATGGCCATAGGCTCCACAAATCCATTTGCATCACTAAATGAAACATATGAATCTGAATCTACTCAGGATTTTGATGGAAACGGGAAAATCGATGAATTGAAAAGAAAGGTCAAATTCACCATAAACCAAACAGGTACATACCGCGTCGTAGGCACCCTCCGCTCATCTACAGGGATTACAATTGATACATTCGAAACAGAAAATGAATATTCGAATACGGGAGACAAAACAGTCACCTTGAAATTTGATGGCGAGACTATCTACATGAAAAATATTAATGGCCCCTACACCATTGTTTTTGATCTATTTTATCTTGGTGAAGCAATCTTATGGTTTGATTCGATTAATCAAACGACAGCTGCGTATAATTACTCTGATTTTCAACAACCACCAATCTTCTTCACAGGAACAGTCACTGACTTTGGAAGCGATACTGATGGGAATATAAAATATGATTACTTTGTGGTATGTCTACAAGTTGATGTTGGTAAGAAAGGGCACTATACCTTTGAAGGTGACATTGGAACTATGGATTTCAATTTTGAAGGTGATCCTCATATCACCCATATATCAAAAGGGAAAGATTTTGTTACGACTGGGTTGCAACATTATAATCTGACGTTTGACGGATCCTTGATTTATAGCAAAGGTCGAAATGCATCGATATGGTGTAATATTCGTGTCAGAAAAGATTTTGGCAACCTCGATGAAATTAACCATATGAGCTCTGAAAAATATTATTATACCGAATTTGATCTGCCGCCTCCTCAAAATTCTTCAGTATACGGAAATGTTACCGATGTCTATGGGAACCCCTTAGAAGCACAGGTACGACTTGAAGATTCTACTACGCATCGATGTACCTCAAATACGACAAATAGTTCCACAGGAGCATATACACTTAACTGTACTGAAGGATACTTTTATTTTGATGCTAATGCGTTTAATCCCGATTTAGATAACCATTATGAGTTTCTAATTCTTGAAGAGGAAGAGGATGCATTACGAAATATTCGTCTTCTTCCACCATGGCATCTCTGCCCATATTGGATTAACTGGGATTTAGATCGCTGGCAATATGCGACAGGGCAGAATATTTATCTAAATATTTCCTGCCCGGATCTATCAAATTCTCCCACATATATCGAAGTCTATCGTGAATACCGCGAAGGCAACACACGGGGTGAGATATATGTGACAAATCAGACAAATCGAACAGATGAATTTGGAGATGCAAAATTTGTTATCAATACTACGGGGTTTACAAATGGTGATTATATCATAAAAATGGTTGTTTATAACCAGACTCGGCAAGAAGTCGCTCGTGAAAATATTCAGGGTATACAAATAAGTAGTCTTCAGTTAGATTTTGAAATAGACAAAGACCGCTATCGTTCGGGCAGCACGGGTACAGGAACATATGAGTTGAAATATATTAGCAACAGCTCCTATGTTCAAAATGCAACGATTACCTGGGAGATTTGGTATTGGAATGATTACACCCATCGGGATGTCACAGTTTCAAGTGATACATTTACAAGCGAAAGTGGACATGGTACTTTCACCTTTTCAGCCCCAGATGGACAACAGCGCTGGTATAAGATACGGCTTTCAGCGGATAACGGCGAAAATAGGGTGAATTCAGAACGCAAATTTGATATCGCAACTGGTAGCGTTATTGAATCTGCAGAAGAGTCACCCGTTGGTGAAGAAGGTAATTATGATTATCTTCTACTCAATGTAACGGTTAATGTGACAAGCGATGGCACTTACCGTGTCGAAAGTTGTGTGAACAAGGACAACTGGGATCATATTACGTACAATGAAACGGAAACATTTCTTTCTGCAGGCGAACATGTTGTTCAGATATATTTTGATGGAGAACAGATACAAGGGCAAGGTGGAGGCTATTCAGGGCAATTCAGAATCTGGATGTGTCTGAAACGAGATTCAATGCATTTAGATGATTACGATTATTTAACTGATGATAGCTATAACACAAATGATTTTTCACGACCAAAGGCCTTCTTTGAAACAGATGAGGGTATCACCTACCAAGCACTCGGTACAGAAGGTGATTACGAAGCATTATTGGTAAATTGTTCTATTAACGCTTCTACCCCTGGAGATTATACAGTCCACGCCAATCTTCATAGAAAAGAACAATATAATGACGGGATGGAATGGCATTTTGTCGCTTGGAATATGAGTGAAACTATTAATGTTACAGAAGGAGGAGTGTATGATACCAATACAACAATTAATGTCACGATCCGTTTTGAAGGAGCAGACATCTATAATAGTAACCAAATGGGACCTTGGAACGTGAACTTTAACCTTCATGAACGATTTAATGACGGTCGCGAGAAATGGATTACTTGGTATGATCCTGAAGAGTACACTATACCCTATAACTATTCTGATTTCACAAAGCCTGCGGCAACTCTTGAAAATATAACGGATCATGGATCAGGAACGGGGGATCTTATCATTGGAGTACAAGTCAATGTTTCTTCCGGACAGAGTGGTGAATATCGCATCACTGGTGATCTGAACAGTCAGAATTGGTGGTGGATTACTTGGGATGAGAATGAAACAACATTACTTGAGGGAGTTAACGAAGTTAATCTAAGCTTCTCTGGTGAATCTATTTATAGCGCAGGTTATGATGGCCCTTATCAACTTCATGTTCGAATCGAGCGGGTCGATCCATTTGAATGGCTTGGTGGAAGAGAATTCCAAACCGGACCTCATAGCTACACCGACTTTAATCCGCCAGGTGGTATCTTCACTGGAACTCATTCTGATGAAGGCTATGATGAAGATTCGGATGGAGATAACGACTATGTACGGGTGAATGTAACGGTGAACTTTTCACAAACCAACAACTATGAGATCTCTGGTGATCTCTATAAAGAGGTTGGATATCGAGAATGGATTACCTGGGGAAATACGCAGGTTCAGGTTACAGAAACTGGTGAACAGACCGTTACTCTTGATTTCAACGGGCATGAAATTATGAAAAGCGGATATGAAGGTTATTATGGCATCTCTCTGTGGTTACGATCAGAAACTGGTGATGAATTGGATAGAATAGAATTTGATACAGATACCTACTACTACCTTGATGAGTTTTCACAACCTGCGGTTCGCTTTACTGATGATTCTCCCACGGGCGATGAGCTGAGTCCATCAGGTGATGCCATCAATGTCACACTTAAAATCAATTCATCTGAGATGGGAACCTATAAGGTACATGGTAATCTTCATAAGGTCGTCCAACACCCTGAATGGGATGAATGGATTTGGCTTACACAATCGGAAAAAGAAGTCCGTTTCACCGAACCTGGTGAAATAACGATTGTCGTATCCTTTGATACAGCCATGATCGCCAGTTCGGGTTATGACGGGCCGTATACGATTCATTTTGATTTGATGGATAGCAACTGGAATACTATCGATTTCATCAATGATTATCAAACACAACCCTATACATTAACAGAATTTGCAGATATTCCCATCTCATTTACCGGGGAGTGTACAGATGAACTTTCAAGTGATAACGAGTGGGTGATAGTCAATGTTACTGTAAATGTGAATGAATCAGGTAACTATAGGATCAGTGGAGATCTTCATAAACAAGATGGGTGGATGTGGAACTTTATCGCAGGAGCCGGGTATGAAGGACAATTTAGCACCGGCGAACATGAAATTCAACTCTATTTTGACTCTGTTGAAATCGCAGCTAATATTGATGACAATAATCTTAACGAATTTGACTCAGGGACCACCTTTGATATTGATCTCTGGGTGAAAAGAGTGGGAGAAGGAAATGATATCGACACCCTGAGTACGACGTCCATAAATACCTACAGTACCTCTGATTTTTCTCAACTTGGCGCAAGCATTCAAACAGTTTCAGATAACGGCTATAATCAATCAGGTACTGCTCTGTATGAATTTCTGAATATCACGACAACGATTAATTTTACTGAAGCAGCGACCTATGAATTATGGTGCGATCTTTCAAAAGAGGACGGGTTTAACTGGTATTGGATCGGATGGAAGAACACATTTATTACAGTTTCTTCAAGTGACGTTGCAGATGGATACGAAATTGTTGAGACAACCTTACAATTCAAGGGAGAACGTATCAGCTCATCAGATCATGATAGCCCCTATCATCTCTATATGGAATTGAAAAACTTAGATACCGGTAAACGGATAGATCGATATAACGGTGATACATCAGGGACCTATAATGCAACTGATTTTGTTGGCTCTGATGCAGAATTTGATGATGATTCCAAACACGCGGAGAGTTTGGACACAGATGATGAAGATACTAATTATAACTATCTAAAGGTAACCGTTGAGGTGACTGCAAATGAAGATAAAAACGTTGTCGTCTTTGGTGATTTACATAAGCAATCCGGATGGCAATATTCTTGGATTGATTGGACTGAGAATTGGACAAGTATTTCTTCAGGGGCAACGAACAACATTACGTTACTCTTTGATGGCGAAATCATTCGAAACAAAGAAATTGATGGACCCTACCAATTGAGACTTGAACTCTGGGATGCTGATGACTGGTCACTTCTTGATGTAATCGACAGCTTTGATACCCCCGCGTATAGCTATGAAAATTTCCAAGCCCCTGCTGCCGCATTTGTCGATGATAACATTACAGATTGGGGGAATGACACTGACGATGATGGGTTTTATGATTATTTAGAGGTGAACGTCTCCGTTAATGTTGGTACAAACGGCACCTATGAAATCTCCGGTGATCTGCATCAAGATCTGAATGGTTGGACATGGCTTGGGTGGACTAATCAAGAAGAAGACCTTGTTGCAGGTGAATCAACAGTGAAGCTTCTTTTCAGTGGAAGTCAAATACGTAATAAAGGAGTCAATGGACCGTATAAAATACGATTAGAGCTTCGTGATAGCAATAGGAGAACAATGGATCATATTGAATCGTATAGCACACAAACGTACAGCTATACCGATTTCCAAGGATCTGGTGCAGAGCTCATTGGATCAAGAGATCGTGGTGTCGGCACACAGGGATCCTATGATTATCTTGAACTCAACGTGACCGTTAACTGCACGTCTGCAGGTACAGAGTATTGGATTGGCGCAGATCTTCATAAACAATCAGGCTACGAATGGACCTTTATAGCCTGGGAAAGTGAAGAATTTACTTCCTCAGTTGGTGAACAGGTAATTCCGATTTATTTCAGCGGAGAACAGATTCGAAATAGTGAGGTCGATGGACCCTATCAAGTCCGCATCGACCTTCGTGATCGTGACACCTGGTCAGAACAAGATCTTATTGAGCGGAACAACACACAGGACTATAATTACACAGACTTTAAACAACCATCTGCATCATTTTATGAAGGAAATATTACTGACTGGGGCAATGATACCGATAGCGATACCGAGTATAATTATCTTGACGTGAATGTTTCAATTAATTGTACCACCGCGGGAACCTATTGGATTCATGCAGATCTTCACAAACAAACAGGATATAGCTGGGAATTTATAGACTGGAAAGGAAAAGAAATTACCCTTGATGACAGCGGGGAACAAATCGTCAAACTTCAATTCGACGGTGAAATAATCTCAAGTAGTGATATCAATGGACCCTATCATATCCGATTAGAGCTTACAAACCCTTCAGATTGGAGACGATATGATGTTATTGAGCGCTATACAACAAATACCTATACTGCAACACAATTCGAGCAATCCACTATATCCTTTGTAGAAAATGATTATTCACCTTCAGATCGAGGCATTGGTACCCTTGGTGCATATAGTTATTTAGATGTCAACGTAAGTATTGATTCCTCATCTACTGGTACATATTGGCTGCATGCAGATCTTTTCAAGGATTCAGCAGGCCGATGGGAGTTTATCTCATGGAAAGGCCAAGAAATTACCCATAATGGCACAGGAATCGAAAATTTCACCGTGTTATTTGATGGAAGTCAGATACGAAATAAACAAATAGATGGCCCGTACAAGGTGCATTTTGAACTCATGAGCGTATCCGGAGAATGGAAACGCTATGACTTTATTGAACAATATACAACAAACAGCTATAGCTATACTGATTTTGCAAGTGCTGGGGTACAACTTGTTGATCAAAGTGCGGGAACTGCAGACTACATAGCAGCGGGAAACCTTCAAATCAATGTAACATTGAATTCATCAACATCTGGTGATTATAAAATCTGGGGTGATCTTCATAAAGAATCAGCACAAAACTGGCAATGGATCACGTGGAATGAGACCCAAGTGTCTACAAATGATTCCGGTGAGCAGACATTCCCACTCACTTTTGAAGGTGGCGATATTTATGAGAAAGGAATTGACGGCCCTTATCATGTACGAATTGAACTGAGAAGTGTTGGAACAGGTTCAACAGTGGATAGTATTGATCGCTATACAACCGGAGCTTATTCGTATACAAACTTTTCTACCCCACCTGCAGGGATGAACCGGAGTGAAACAACGGATTCTGCACCGAATTATGAATATCTACAAATCAATATTACGGCCTTTTCAACATCAAGCAAAGAATATCAAGTCAACGGTGTTCTCTTTGGTGATAATTGGGAGTTTATTGACTGGTTAGAAAATGTGTCAACGATATCAGGATATGACAATGTTCGCTATCTCCAGTTTGACGGGAGTATCATTAACAGCACGGGCGTTGATCCTGCAAGATGCTATATTGAAATGCGTCGGACCAGTGATTGGAAGTTAATCGATAATTTTGATTATGAGCTACAGGGCACTTATAATGCAAGTGATTTTGGAGCAAGTGTGAGTATTAATACAAGTAATATTTCGTCTGATGTCTGGGATTCTGACGGCGACGGCTATAACAATAGTCTTAACATCACTTTTAACGTTACCTTTTCCTCAGCAGGTGAATATGAACTATTTGGTGGGTTAAAAGATCAGTCTGGAACGAAAATTACGGGAGCAAAAATTGATGAAACATCATATGATGCCAGAACGTATGAACTTACGCTAGCCTTTGATGGATTAACCATTTACAATAAAGGACTCAATGGTCCTTATGATGTTTCGTTTATCGCGGTATCAAAACAGGGAACCGGTGAAGTTGCACGTGTAACCGATGTTCACACCACAGAGGCCTATTCCTATGACCGTTTTGAACATGCAGTTGCAGGGTCCGAAGAAGAAGCAACACTTATGGGAAATTACAGCTCATTTGCATCAAACACCACAGGAGATAGTTTGTATGAGTATCTTATTGTTAATGTATCTATTAATGTAACTTCAGCGGGAACCTTTGATGTGTATGGTGATCTGTATTCCAGCGATGGCACAACCTGGATAACTGCTGATGAAGAAACAGAGACTCTTTCTGTAGGAGAACACGCTGTTCAACTTCATTTCGAGGGCAACGATATCTATGATTCCTACACCAACGGGCCGTATCTCCTTGGATATGTTCGCATTGGTGCAGATATAGATGGCACCTGGCTCATCCTTGATGAGGCAAGCAATGTGCATACCACAGCATCGTATAATTACACTGATTTTGAGCCAAATGGAAGTGCAATCCAAGAATTGACTCCATCATCAGTCTCCTCCGTAACCGTTTCAAACGATCCATTCAGCCCCAACTCAGATGGGATAAAAGACACCACTATCATCACGGTAACTGCAACAGCCGGACAAACACTGTATGCAAACATCTACAATAGCACAAATGCCATCAAACGAACAGGGATGCCTCTGTCAGGAAGTGGAACCACCTACACTACCACCTGGATTGGAAAGGATGATAGCAACACTGTGGTATCAGATGGAACCTATCGTGTTAAAGTAAGCGATGAAGCAACCGGAAATGCGGAAAATGAAGCAGAGGAAACAACAACAGTTGTTGTAGATACTGCAGCACCAACGGGTTCAACAATCTCAATTAACAACGATGATCAATACACCAACACGACAAGTGTTACGCTTACCTTGAGTTCGACAGATAACTCAAGCAAAAAAATGCGCTTTAAAAACGCGGGTGGAAACTGGACCGATTGGGAAGATTTCCAAAGTTCGCGAGCATGGAACCTTACCTCAACGGATGGATCGAAAACAGTCTCTTTCCAAGTAAATGATACCGCAGGTAACCTAGCAACGATGGTCAACGATAGCATCACCCTGGACAGCACCAAACCATCAAGTGTTAACATCACCATCACCGGTAAAGGTGATACACCAAGCACGCATTCAAACGATGTTAGCGTAACGCTCAGCATCGCTGCAGAAGATGCCACAAGTGGCGTGGAATACATGATGATTGCAAACACGGTTGCATTCAGCGAACGATCATGGGAGGAATACAACGAGTCAAAAGAATGGACCCTCACCTCAGGTTACGGAATTAAAACAGTCTACATTAAAGTCAAAGATCGAGCGGGAAAAGTCTCCAATATTTACTCTGACAATATTATACTTGATACTACAGATCCCGGAAATCTTACTATTTCCATAAACTCAGGTCAACAATACACAAATACGACAAACGTTACTCTCACCGTTTCAGCAACGGATAATAATAACGTAGCAAAAATGAGTTTCAGTAATGATTCAACAAACTGGTCTGCCTGGGAAACCTATGCAACAGAGAAAAACAACTGGCCTCTCACCAGCGGAGATGGAACCAAAAGGGTATATTTCAGATGTAAGGATTCCGCCGGAAACATCGCAGATCATGTAAATGATACCATCACCTTAGACACCAACGCGCCCACTCTTTCTAATGTGAACCACTCAAGTATTTCGCAATCATCTGCAACCATTACCTGGACAACCAATGAAGCCTCAACAACCTATGTCGAATATGGGACAACCACAAGTTATGGCACGAATACGACGCTAAATACCACCAAAGTCACCAGTCATTCACAAACATTAACTGGTCTTACCGCAGGAACTACCTATCATTATCGTGTGAAATCAAAAGATACAGCTGGAAATCAACGAACAGGTACGGATAAAACCTTTACCACCACCTCGGGAGTTGATACGACAGCGCCAAATCCAATCGAAAATCTTACAGCCGTTGATAAACCAAATGCAGAGCAAAATGTTACCTTAACTTGGAATCAATCCACTGCACAAGACTTTGGCGGGTATAAAATATACCGGGATACTGATTCCTTTGATAATGTTACAAATATACCCCGTCTTGATACTATTACTTCCATCTCAACGACCACCTATACCGACGATACTGCGGTAGATGACGAACAATATTACTATGCGGTGACCGTGATTGACACAGCAACACCTCCAAACGAAAATAAAAACGTCAATGCTACACAAGGAAACTATGCGACAGGAACATCTTGGGATGACAAACCACCATCAACCACAGATGACATCCCCATTGGTTGGCAAACCAGTGCACCCACCTTTACCTTAACTGCAACAGACTCTGGTAAAAATGTCAACTTCACCATTTATACAACCGATGGAAGCGATGCAACAAACGAATCAAATCCAGATAGAATACGAGTACAAGCCACTGCAGAGCCAAGTTATGTATCGGTTGATAATATCACTGATGACGGAATTTATTCTATTGTTTACTATTCCTATGATAAAAATAGCACACAAAATAACGAAAGTACCCACACCAAAACATTAAAAATCGATTCTCTCCCACCGATTACCTCAGATAATGCACCAAGCAGCTGGCAGAATACTACAGTAACCGTTGTTCTCACATCTACTGATGACAGCTCAGCAACAGATACTGTAAATATTAGTGGTGTAAGCGCTATTTATTACACAAAAGATGGAAGCGATCCCACGCTTGCCTCAAGTCAATATGATGCATCCACGCCGATATTATTTACCACCAACGGAAATAGAACGTTGAAATATCGAGCACGAGACAATGCAACCAACCTTGAAACAATCCGTACAGCCTATGTCCTTATCGATACCGTACGACCCACTTCTAGTGTTAGTCAGCCTTCATCAGCGTATAGTTCTTCACCGTTTACAGTGAGTTGGAGTAGTTCAGATGCAACAAGTGGCATTCATAATGTAACGATTCAAGTGAAAAATGGTACTGGCAGTTGGATTGATTGGTTGACTAACCAAAATGCAAGTGGCTCAGCAAGCTATGAAGACGGATCTGCAGGCTATACGTATTATTTTAGATCCATAGCGCGGGATAATGCAAGTAACATCGAAAATGATTATACCTCAAATGGTGACACCTCAACAACAGTATCCACAGATCGACCAACCGCAACCATTAGCTCCCCTTCAAATAATTCCTACTGTAGACAAAACCAGACATTTACAGGAACAGCAAATGATAGCTCTCTTGATCTTACTCGCTGGTGGCTCAATCATTCAGCAGATGGATCAACTTGGACAAATATTGAAAACTCAACCTCAATGGTAAACGATTCTACATTAGGAACACTCAATACCTCCACCCTTTCAGATGGCGCCTACACCATACAACTCTACGTGAAAAATCAGGCAGCAATGGAAAACTGGGCAAACATTACCATCAACATTGATAATACTCAATCCAATCTCACAGATATCGCAAGTAGTGTGACCTCGAATTCAGCAACTATTACTTGGACGACTAATGAAAATGCTAATAGCACAGTGCTTTACAGTACCATCGCCTCAAACTTATCCTCCAGTAGTGAAAGTACAACGCTCACCACATCTCATTCAATAACTCTCACCGGTCTTTCTGCAAGTACGAAATATTATTACAAAGTACGATCCTATGATCGAGCAGGAAATCAAAACACCTCCACGACTACATACAATTTCACTACTTCGGAAACACCCACTGATGATGATAGTAGTGGCGGGTATACTCCCCCTCAAGATACAGGCAGTTCAGATTCTGCTCCCAGTATATCTGATATTTACCATGAACCTACAACTATAACAAGTAACAATTATGTCAACATCTACGCAACCGTAACCGACGACTATCAGCTAGAAACAGTTGAACTTCACTGGAACGAGGGGACCGCGCATTCGAAATCAATGATCTTACGCAATGATAATATCTATAATGCTGAAATTGGACCATTCCCTGATGGAACCACAGTGACCTACCGTATAAAAGCAACCGATAATGCATCACAAACAACAGACTCAGATGAAAATTCGTTCACCGTCGAAGATCAGACACCACCAGTAATAACCATCAATTCACCATATCATGGGACTGCAACTGACGATCGAACACCCACTATTCAAGCCAGTTACTCAGATCCTGCAGGTATTGATACAACGTCGATCAGCTTGGTAGTCGATGGTTCAGATAAAACGTCTTATGCAACGATCACCGACACACAAATCACCTACATACCAACAATACCAATGGAATACGACGCCGACCACACGGTTATTCTAACGGTCGATGATCTCAAAGGAAATTCAGCGACAAAGACCTGGACATTTACAATACGAGAACTAATCACCTCAGCAACACAAAAGATAGATACGATAAACAAGGGTGAATCAAAGACGGTATCATTTACTGATACGGATACCAACATCGATGAGATAGAAATCAATGCAGCAGAGGATCTCTCTGATGTCGAAGTTCATGTTACAAGATTCGATGAAAAACCTGAAGAGGTTGATGAACCTGCTGATAAATACGTGCATTCCTATCTTGATATCCATACCAACGCTCAAGATGATGATATAGCATCATTGACTATTAAATTCAAAATATCACAAGGCTGGCTAGAGGACAATGACATCGAAAAAGAGGATGTCATTCTCATGCGGTATAAAAATGATGAATGGCAGGAACTTCTAACAACAAACGTGCACAATGACGTAATTTATGCCTACTTTGAAGCTGAAGCAGATGGTACTTCAATATTTGCAATATCAGCAAGCGTTGCAACAGAGAAAGATGCTCAGCCATTTGATATCACCTATGCACTCATTGCAGCAGTGTTGACTGTGATCATCATTGCTGGACTTGTTTACTACAGACGAAGAACCTCTCTTTAAAAAAAAGGTTCTTTCTATTTTTTAATAATATCCTTTTTTAATTGTAACTACTATATAGGGTGAGTGATTTTGTAAAATTAAGGAGTGAAGCACGTTTTGGCAAAAAGACCATCCTTAAAAACTCTTGCAAGCATCAAAATTGATGATCTTGAACAGTATGCATTGCAAAGTCCAGTGGCAAAGCGTATTCTTGCATCTTTGTATCAATCTGAGTTGTATACGTTTTTTTCAAAAAAGATTAATAATTTTCGTGATTATAAGTTGATTGAGGAAATTAAACAGCATCCTGTTCCACGGCATGTTGCCATTATTATGGATGGGAATCGTCGTTTTGCTCAGTTATTTGAATTGAAGCCGAAAGCGGGTCATGTGTTTGGTCGGCGGCGGGTTGAGGATGTGTTGGACTGGTGTTTTGATTTGGGTATCAGGGTGTTGACGATTTATGCGTTTTCTTTGGAGAATTTTCAGCGGACTGATGAGGAGGTGAAGACACTGATGCGGTTGTGTTCAGAGGAGTTGAATCGTGCGTGTTCTGATTCTCGTATTCATAAAAATAAGGTTCGGGTTAAGATTTTTGGTCATCTTGAATCTCTTCCTGATGAGACTCGTCAGTATGCAAAGAAGATTATGCAGGCCACAAAAAGTTATGATCAGTATTTTTTTAATATTGCGCTTGCGTATGGTGGTCGTGAGGAGATTGTGCAGGCGATTAAACGGATTGCTGATAGTGTGAAGCGTGGTGAGATGCATGTGCAGGAGATTTCTGAAAAAACAGTGTCCTCATATTTGTATACGAATGGTATTCCGGATCCGGATCTTATTTTGCGGACGTCTGGTGAGGAGCGTATTTCTAATTTCTTGTTGTGGCAGCTTGCGTATTCTGAGCTATATTTTTCTGATGTGTATTGGCCTGCGTTTCAAAAACGTGATTTTTTGAATGCCATTCAAACGTATCAAAAACGGAAGCGGAGATATGGTCGGTAGCTTTTAGTCTGAATTCGTGTGTTCATCGTTTTGAGTGCTTTGGTTTTCGATTTCTTTTGCGATTTCTGCAAGTTTAGTGAATTGGCAGGAGAGAAAATAGGAGAGGACGCCGAGTCCAAAGAAGAGGATGATAAAGGCAAGGAGGATTCCTGCGAGTGTGTCATCGGTGGTGAAGAGGTATGTGGTTAGTTGTATGATATAAAGGGCAAGAGTGATAATCCCTAAGATAAATAGTGTTTTGCATAAAATTTTTGATTTAAAATCATGGGTTGGTGGTTTGGTTTTGGTCTGTATCATGGGTACCTCTGAGCGTGTGGTCCGAGAGGACTGTTCATAGTTTAGGTAGATTCATCTTGGTCTGCGTTGATTTTGAGGGCGTTTTCGACTTTGCTTTGTAGTTCGGTGAGTTTTTCTCGGCTTCTTCCTTCTTGTTTTTCGAGTGTTGTTTTTCGAAGTTCCAGTGATTCTTTGTTTTGTTTGAGTTCTTTTTTGACATCGTTTTTTCCTTTGGTTTTGATGAGTATGGCACCGACGCTTTTGTAGATGGGTGTTTTGTCGGTTGTTTTATCAATTTCTTGTAGTGCTTCTTGTGTTTCTCTGAGTTGCATGTCCACTTGTTGTTTTTGTTGGGCAATTATTTGGACTTGTTGTCTGAGTTGCTGGAGGCGAGCGATTTGATCTTGGAGTTGGGGTGAAAGGGTTTCTTCGGCCATATGTTGTATTTCCTCTTTTTTGTGGGGTGTAATGGTGGTCTCATAATTAAACGTATGGTCGATGAAAATCTTATTTTTATTTCACTGTTTCATAAAAAGTTTTATTAATTATGTCGTCAATTACAATATATTGGGAAGTATTATATATAAAAATTTGAATATACGCTTTCCGTCGGAGTTAAAAACTACTGAGGTTCATCTATGAATAAGAATGATAAAATTATTGCTGTTTTAGGAGTAGTGATACTTGCTCTTGCTTCTGTTGGAGTGTATACATGGCAGCCAACAATTACGGAAGGAAAAGTCGCGTCGGTTCAGGTCCTCTTAGATGTAATGGGTGAACCGCAGGACACACCTACTGCGATAAGTGTGTCTGATACAGATCCATTTCTGCCCTTAATTGCTACACCTGTTGCAGTCTGGTATGATGCTTCTGATCGCATGGTTACTCCCTTGTTTGTTCAAAATACTACCTCTCCGTCTCGATCGGTGATGCATGCAATTGATCAAATTGATCGTCCGGTGACTCTGTATATTGATGATTCCCTTTCTGCTCCTGAGTGGTCGCTTCGGATTGCAGAGCGATATTGGAATCACAGTGACGCGGTACTACTCATCAATCATTCTGAGGAGGGATACGGCTTAGGTGTGCTTGCAACGCCACTTGCAAGTTATCTTTCGATTCCGGTTATTGTCTGTGATTCTTTAACGGTTGAGCATCGTCAGTTGTTTGAGCAATTGGGGGTAACAACAAGTATTGTCTGTGGAACCGATCTTGGAGGATATGGCAATGTAGTACGGTTATCAGATGTAAACGCTATTACGAATGCGAGCCGTATGATTGTTAAAGAAAAATTTGGGTCTATTGAGTATCTTACAATTACAAATCCGGTGGATGCCTGGCCTCCAGAATTATTAAACAGGACAAGCTATGTGTTAGGACCAAAACAGATGGATACCTCTTCCTCTACCTATCTTCTCTCCGCGGCTCTTGCCTCCTTCAGTGGGGGAGATAGCCTGGTGGGTACGTTTACGATTCCTAAGGATTATAAATATGCTCTGGTGAAATTCAAAGGGTATAATCTTCATGATGAACATGTGGATGAGCTGGGAGATAATGTTATTTTTGGATGTGGCATCGTTGATGATGATGAACCCTCGGGATTACAAAAGTTTGAGGTATTTGCCGGTGGCACTGGAGAAGGTGGCATTCCCGTTCGTGATGATAAGGGAAATATCATAGCCGATGTCACCTACAATGAAGCAGTCCTCTACGGCCGTGGTGGCGAAGAATATCAGGTGACTGCTCAACCATTTTGGCTTGCCAGTAAAACGGGTGAAGTGAAGGTTGAAATTGAGATAGAAAAATTAAGTGATCCTGTGTATCCAATGATGAAAGGACTTTCCAGTGTTGCTCCATATCTTACCGCGTATCATCAAGGAATCATCTATGGTCGTCCCTCCTTTGCCTTTACTGCTGATGATGATGTTTTGTATCTTGGTGAACCCTCCCCTGGTTTTTATATGCCACGGCGGAATCCAAAAATCACCGATGCATCAAATAAGCATCTGTATGAAGTACATAAGGAAATAAATCAGTTACTTGCCCAGATGGCAGAGGTCTCCGTAAAACAAGATCGAGATCTTCAGAATTTACAAAGGTACTATCAACATAATCCTTTGCATATCGCACTGGTTGGTGGTGCAACGGTGCTTCCTCAATTCATTTATGAAAATTCCATTCAGCCGGTTAGTGAGTTCGATCAGGTTCCCTATTATTTTGGAGCGGGAATTCCTAGTGATTTCATCTATGGAAATATCGATCCCAAATCTGATGAATGGAGCGGGCAGGTTCCTGATCAGTATACTACCTATCCCTATCAGGAAAACATTGTTGGACGTATCACCGGTTGGGATGCACAGGATGCAAGTGCTCTTATTTGCCGCAATCTTTTCTATGAGGATATCATTGATGATTTAGATGAATGGAAAGATAGCGCCGCAGTGATGCTTGGCGGTGGCAATGATTTTCAGAAACCCTTTGCAAGTTACAAATTGTTTGGTGAAATCCTGAATTTAATTTCCCGAGGAGAACCTATGAAAAAAGAGACCGGTGCATCCTATTTCAACGGTCTTGCATTGCAACAAAAGGTAGAAGAGCTTGGCTTTGATACGTCGTATGTCAGAGAAAACCAGGCGGTCTATCAGGGTTTTTCAAATGAAGCAATTACTCTTCTTAAAAATGCAAATCTGTTAAATAAATTTCTCCTTTCACCCCGGCAGATCCGACAAGAGATCGGTGAAGGAGTTGCGAAAGGCGGAGAAACCCACGAGCATTCTAATTTTGTTCTTGCAAACGCTCATGGAAACCAACATATGTATAGCATGGGTGACATTGGCGTCTATAAACTTGGGATGGGGCTCCCCCGTGGTATTCTGCCATTATTTTGGGAAAAGATGGCGACTATCACTGGTTTAGGTCCAGGTATCTCACTCGGTGGTTTGGGGTATTACTCCACACGAAATGTAGAACATATGGATATGGGACCTTCATTTCTATGGATTGAAAGCTGTATCTGTGGAAAAATTGATGGCATGTATCCTCAGCAGGGAGCCAGTCAGAGTTTTCTGCATGCAGGATGCGCAGCTGTGGTGGCCTCTACGACTACTAGTAATGTCCCTGGAGGATATATTGAACCGAAACAAACCAAATATGATTTCCCCGGACAGAGCCTGTATCGATATATGCAAGCAAAACAGGATGCCCGCAAGGGGATTTATCCCGATCAACACTTTGGATTTTTAATCTATTCTCTTGTTTGTGATGAATTAAAAAATAAAGAGACCAGCCTTGGCATGGCTTTTCGAGAGGCGAAAAATCAATACCTTCCGAAGGATGCAGACTGGGAGGTGTGGTGGTCTCCGCCTTTGCTTACCACGGGTATTGCATCGCTTGATGCAGAATATCAAAAGCACATGGCAGACAATCAGCCATCCGGTCTTGATAAACGCCTTGATAACAAGTACATGTCATTTTACGAATATGCGTTATATGGTGATCCCGCGTTCATCCCCTATGTACCAATGAACAACTAGTATGTCTTTGCTGGCAACTAAGCTGCCTTTCCCTTCTTTTTTTATCTATTTTTTCCAATTTTTATAGACTTTGAAAAATGACGGCATTGGGACAAAATTAGTTGTCATTCTTTTAAGATGATGACATATGCTCTTT
>CAZTFR010000033.1:0-23425 GCA_964612945.1 uncultured Thermoplasmatales archaeon | reverse complement strand
ATCTTCCCGATGGATGCAATCGACTAGTTCCTATTAAGAATAATTACACAAAGCATTTTTAGAGATAAAGTATAAAAATCCCTTGGAGATATTTCTTCCCTGGGGAATCAAAACATATGAAGAAACATATTCTACAGACTGTTGTATTTGGTATCTGTCTTCTCGTTTGCATGCAAGGTTCGACTGGTCAAACCGGTACGGGATATTCTGATGTGTTAAACAATTTTGTTGCCATTTCTGAAGATACTGCATACCAGGTTGCAGAGGCAAAATTACTCCAGCTTGACTATGCCCCATCCCATACCCTCGATGATACGGTGTTTTTACTTTGCGATGATTCATCTGATACACTTGCATATGTATATCAATTGCAACCAATCGGATATATTGTTGTGTCGGCCTACACCGCGCTTCCTCCCGTGCTTGCTTATTCGGTCACTCATAGTTGTGGTGATCATACAGATGACAATATACTCTTTCGGCTGATACGAACCGATATTCACCTGCGATTACAGGGCAGTACACCTCTTTTTTTGGAGCAACGAAAAAAACACACCAATGACTGGGCGGTGCTGCTTCAGAAGGAAGAGAACAAACTGGTGGATCGCACCTGTCAACAGTGGCCTGCGAAGGGAACTACTACGTATGGTGGATGGATTGAAACATCATGGACGCAGTATGATCCCTATAACAAATTTTGCCCTATTGATGTAGACTCAGGGGGGCGTAGTCTTGCGGGTTGTCCTTCTATTGCTATGGCAGGCATTCTTGATTATCATCAGACTACCAATCATATACAGTTCAACGACACCGATGATTACTATCATAATTATGCTGGAAATGCGTTTACCATCGATGATGATTTCAATCAATATGATTTTCTTTCCTTCCCTCAACTGAACGATCATCTTGATGGTTTAGTGTCCCATTATCAACAGCAAATACCTGCAACAGAGGATGATCTTGCCGCACTCATTTTTGCCTGTGGTGTTGCATGTCAGCAGGTGTATCATCCTGAGGGGTCAGGTACCTTTGGTGTTCATCAGGCAGAACAGGCCTACTATCGGTTTGGCTTTGCAGATATCGAGCTTGTAGATGATGGCGATAGTGATCTATATGAGCGAGTCCAAGAGAATATCAAAACAGCTTTACCCTGTCATCTCGCCATTGTTAATGAACAATCAACCGCAGGGCATAACTTGGTTATTGATGGCTATAACACGGATGGGTATTATCATCTCAACTTCGGCTGGGGTGGATCCTACGACGGATGGTATCTTCTCCCTGAGGAACTCCCGTTTGAACTGACCTTTATCGAGGGTATCATTGTCGATATTTTTGATGCATATGATGGTTCAGATCTGAAGGCAACAGGGGTGTTAAACTGGGATAATTGTAAGAAAGGATCAACACAAACCGGCAGTTTTACTATTGAAAATATTGGCGAGCCAGAATCTATGATAGATTGGGAAATTGTTGAAACACCAGAGTGGGGGGTCTGGACATTTAGCCAGAATCATGGAGACGATCTTACTCCAGAGGCCGGACCGTTTACCATTGATGTCTCCGTTGCGGCACCTAATCGAAGAAACAGGCATTACACCGGGCATATTACCATATCAAACACAGACAACCCACAAGATTTCTGCATTGTTCATAGTTCACTTACAACTCCTTATCTGTATCATTTCCATCCGTATATACAGCTGTTGTACAATCGAAATCCTTTGTTTCGCTTGATTCTTACACTACTGGAATAACAAAATCAACCAAAAAGCAATACAGATAACACCTGTACAACAAAGTATTAATAGCCATTTTCATAAGATATAACTCTTGCATAAAAACAAATATATAACTGTGAAAACAAAGTAAATACTAGGTGCACTCACAACACAATATATTTGTTACTATCATGAGGAGAGGACATGAAGAACATAATCAAGCTCAATTCACGCTTTATTGTTATTATATTACTAATAAGCAGTCTACCTTCTCTTATTATATCTGTAGAAGCCGAAGAAAACCCGTCCTCTTCAGAGATCACCTACCATGTTGACATCAATCATCCCTCAGCATCAGATAGCAACGATGGGTTAACTTCAGATACACCCTGGAGGACAATTGGAAAAGCAGCAGAAACAGCGGTGGCCGGTGATACCGTTCACATCATGCCCGGTGTCTATCGTGAAATGTTTACTCCCCAGCATTCAGGTTCAGAATCTCAACCTATCACATTTCAAGGAAGCACGGAAGGCGATGTTATCATTACTGCGTTTGATCCTTTTGAGGACTATGTATCCTACGATAACATTCACGCATACGGTGATCCGTATCCGTATGTATATTTTTTCTCTGTCCCCTCAGAGGTTCAGCAGACTGTTGGACCACTTGCAGATATGGGACGATCAGATGAAACCATTCGCAACAATGTGACCCATCACAATGGTGATATGTCCTATCACCGATGGATAAAAGGACAAAACCCAAACTCAAAAGACGGCGGTGTCACCGATAAAGATGATGGCTTGTACACGGTGAATTCAATGGGTGCAACCTTTTATTATGAAATCGATGATGAGCCATACTACTATTTTTCAGCAAGTAATCGAGAAAATCCCCGTAAAGCTGTTCATGATTTAGAAATTACAATACGAGATCACGCACTCTACATTAATCAAAAAGATCACCTGCACATAAAAAACATAATCTTTCGCGGAGGTCATCCTGATGAAAAAGAAAACGGTGGAGGGATTGTATCGGGGTATTACGGTGTAACCGGAGCGTTTTGTCAATGTTCCCATGTGTTTCTTGAAAACGTAGAATTTCACAATGGCGGTGTTAAATACTATAATGTTGAAAATTGTGAAATTGATAGCTTTCTTTTTGCAAATGGTGCAGTTATTTATGGAAGCCAAAATCTACTTTTTAATGACGGCGAGATTTGTGATAAACACTATAATTTATTCAACTGGAATGGGGGAGTATCCGCAAGAAATATCACTGTTAATAATGTCTATATTCATGATGCTTTCAATAATTATAATATTTACAGTGGCAGTGGCGCTGGATGGGACCGAGCATCTGAGTCATGGAAATACACGTATCGGACGCATGGCCTACAGATTGATGACACCGATCAGGTCACTTTAAATCGGGTGATGGTAACGCGAACCCACGATGGTATTCATCTTCTTGATGTCAATGGAATAAATATTACAAATTGTATTCTGCATTCCACTGATATCAACCAGCGTATCACTCTTCAGTATACGATCACAGATATGAAGTTGAAAAATAACCTTTTTCTGAGCAGTATGACGCGTGGTGGTTCACGCTACCGCGCCGTATGTATGTATTCTGAAGGTATTTTCGAAGAAATAGAAAGTGATTATAATTGTTATAGCCACCCTTATGTTTCAGGAGATCAACCCGGTCTTTGGAAGAAAATGTATGCCCCCGAAACCGAATATACCTTAGAGGAATTGCAAGCAGAAGGCAAAGAGATGCACACCGTTGATGAGCAGGATTCCACAGATCCATTGCCCATCATTGATGACTCTGCAGATGCACCAAATTATCATCCGTGTGAAGGAAGCATTCTTATTGATAACGGTGATCCCCGTGATGAAGTGCCCTCTGGCGGAGGCAGCCGGATTGATATTGGTGCCTATGAATATAATAGAGAAAACACTGGACCTACTCAATCAGATGAATCACCGACAAATCAAAGCGCCAATGTTCAGAGAACTCCTCGGCTCTCTGTTGTCTGTTCCGATGGAGACGGCGGTTGTATGAATGCAACATGGTGGAGCAATTCCACGGGTGCATGGGCACAATTTGGCAGTAACAACAGTGTGGAAAGTGGGTTTTCTATCTCTCAAATAAACAGCGACTTCAATCAGTATGCAACAACCTATTATTGGAAGGTTTGTCTCTCTGACGGAAGCGGAGCATGGAGCAATCAAACCTATCACTTTACAACAGAACTGGAACCAAATACTGCTCCTGATACTCCAACAAATCCTGCTCCCTCAGATAATGCGATCAATGTTGGTGTAAATCCAACACTTTCTGTTGATGTTTCTGATCCTAATGGTGATGTTTTAGAAGTTACCTTCTATGATGCCTCAGATGATAGTCTCATTGGTTCAGACTCCGGGGTTCCAAGTGGAGGTATTGCTTCGACTAATTGGGCTGATCGTGCATACGATTCAGTCTATCGGTGGTATACCATTGCCGATGATGGAAGCGATACACGACAGTCCGAAAACTGGGTTTTTACCACTATGAACGAACCTGAAAATCACCCGCCTTGCTTGTCTTCTGAATCACCTGAGAATCAATCAATAGATGTACCAATTACCACCACTTCAGTATCTATTGTTATTGAAGATCCAGATGGAGATACCTTCAATTCGACGATTGAAACTTCACCAGATGCTGGAAACAGCTCACATACCAACGAAGAAAATGGGACGAAAACATGCCCGATTTCAAATCTTGATTATGACACCACCTATACCTGGTATGTAAATGTAACAGATGGAGGGTATTGGACAAATCACACTTTTTGGTTCACAACTGAGGATGCTTCTGAGAATCCATCACCTGATTCACCAGGTTCTTCAGGGGGACAACAATCGACACCACCCGCTGGGAACCAAAAACCGACAGCTGATGCATCTGCAGGGGAACCGTATGTTGGCTCAATTGGAGAAGCAATTTTGTTTAATGGTTCAGCAAGTGATGATTCTGATGGCACCATAACCCAATGGCACTGGGATTTTGGCGATGGCAGTAACGCAACTGGAGAGCAGGTTCTGCATACGTATACGTCTGCAGGAATATACACAGCGATATTGACCGTGACAGATACCGATGAGGCCACAGATACCGATGAAACAACCGTTGCCATCACTCAACCAAATAGAGCGCCAACAAAACCAACCATTCAGGGCCCTCTCACAGGAACAACAAATAAAACCTATATGTATAATTTGACCTGCATAGATTTGGATAATGACACCCTCCGATATTATATTCAATGGAGCAATTCAACGCGAGTGATCATGACTGATTTTGTTGAAAATGGAACAACTGTTACACTCAATCATAGCTGGTCACAATCCGGCATTTATTGCATAACAGTCTATGCCAAAGATGACAATCTTGCAGTATCTGATACAACTGTAGTAACGATGTTCATTGACGCTTTCTGTATCGGAGACGATGCCTATCTCCTCGACAAAGATGGTGATGGCGTGTATGATGCATTTCAAAACAATACAAGCACAATGACAGATGTACAAAAAAATGAGGATGGAACGTATCTTATCGATAGTGATGGAGATGGCATGTGGAATTATATCTACAATCCAACGGCTGGTAGCGTTTCCGCCTTTAAGAGTGAACAACAGGGTACAGAAGATCAAGGAGTTTGGTTATTTTTCGTTGTTTGTTCGGTTCTTATTATTCTCTCATTATGCATAGTTTTTCTCGTTAGATATTTTGGATTTTTCCTCTAAAAACAGAGAATGTTTCTATGAAATATATCTGATGTGTAACATCGATATGTCAGTGGGTTGAAGGTGTAGTGAAATGTTACACCATCACGGTAAATAAACCAAAGATGAATTCTGGATCAAATACTCCTTTTGAATCATCTGATATGGTAAGAGTTATTCCAGATTTTAAATATGAAAAACGAATGGGAAAAAATTGGAACGAGATTATGTGTTTTGCATTGAAAAAAAGATGATCATGTGCGAGTTCAATATCAGTAATTCCACCGATAAGAATCATGCGTTTTTCTGTCGGTGAGTTGATTTTTGTAAGCCAGAAATCAAACTGACCCGATCCATATGATGCGGTCGATCCAGCAATGATAAATTCCTGATCATTCAGAGGGATAATATTGTTGAATCCTTCAGATTCATAACCACCAAAGCCTTTCACCCATATGGTGTTGCCTTCGGAATCAACTTTAATCACCCAAGCATCTCCCGGGCTGGACATAGAGGCGCCAAAAGATCCGACGAGAATATATCCATCAGTTAATTCATAAATTGCGGATCCGTAATCGTTTTTTAGTCCCCCGAAGGTTTTGCTCCAGAGTAGATCCCCGTTGCTATCTGTTTTTACCAACCATGTGTCATCATTTCCGGCTCCTTCTGATCGTGTTGAACCGGTCATGAGAAACCCGTTGTCTGCTGTTTGGATGATGTCTCTCCATCCGAGTTCGAACTCTGCTCCTCCGTAGGATTTGTTCCATTGTTCATTGCCCTGCTCGTCTGTTTTTATGGCCCATGCATCATAAAGTCCCGTGGCATAGGATGCAGTATATGCGCCTATAATGAATCCCCCATCATCTGTTTGACAGATATGATATCCAACATCAGATAGCTCACCGCCATAGGTCACATTCCATTGTTCTTTTCCAGCGGCATCTGTTTTCAGTAGGAAAACATCATTATTTCCCTTGCCATATGATCGGGTGTATCCTGCGATGATGTATCCTTCATCAGGGGTTATTTCGATAGCAAGAGCGGTATCTGTTTGGTTTCCTCCGTGTGTTTTATTCCAGAGTTCATTTCCTTCAGAATCTGTTCGTATTAACAAGATATCTGAGGGGGTTGTATCGTTGGGTTGTGTGGTTGCTGCGATGATGTAGCCGTTATCTGTTGTTTGTTTCAGGCTGCCTGCGGAATCTCTGCCTGGTGTCCCAAATGTTTTTGTCCAAAGTTGTTTGCCTGCGGTATCTGTTTTGATTAGCCAGATGTCTGTGTTTCCCGCCCCAAAGGAAAAAGTGGTTCCAAGAAGGACGTATCCGTCATTTGATGTTTGTTCAAGGGCTGTACAAAAATCGCTGTTTTCTCCGCCATAGGTGTGTTGCCATTCTGGGCTGATCTGATTAGTTTTTTTAGGTATTTTCTCAGAGCTGGTCGTTGTTTCGTATTCAATAAGTGTGCTGCTTGAGGGTATTCCTGTTATTACTAGTAAAAAGACAATTGAGATGAGTGCAATGGTTTTTTTCTGATGAGTTGTGTACATTGATATCTCATATATATCTTGCTTACGATTATTTATATAATTTACTATATATAAATGATGAGAGAAGTCATACGAGCCGTACTATCTAGATGAACAACAATAGTTTCTATAGATAACATTTAAAAAAGAGCGTTCTATCCCGTAGAGTTAACAATTGTTATTGGTTTGATACATACGCTGAGTTGGCTAGTTAATGAAACAACAAATAAAAGCTCTGATAGACCTGTTGCGGTTACATTTCTTTTTTGCCTGGCCACTGTTGTTTTGTGCAGGGTTATTCATTGGATTTGCAAACTATGGAGGCGTTTCCTTTGAGCTTATCATCAAATCAGTGTTTATCGCTTTTTTTGGATTCGAAGCAGGTTTTATCCTCAATGATTATATTGACCGAGATCTAGATACAAAAGATGTAGAAGAGGATCTCACCAAGTATTGGAGACTGTTTCATACCCGGCCGATCAGTTCAGGTATAATTACTCCCCGACAAGCAGCACTTCTCTTCTTTGTTTTTGCAGGGATTACAACCGTACTCATTCTCAGCCTGTCGTATCCTCACTCACTCTATCTGCTTTTCATCATGATCTATAGCTATGCCATGGAAGTGTTTTACCAGATACGAAAACGCAACCAAACACTCCCGCTCGCCCAACTTCTGGGAATAACCGATTTCACCCTGTTCCCTGTTGCAGGATATTTAGTTGTGGGTCATCCTGATGTTATCGCCCTTCTTCTCTTTTTATTCTTTTACCCCTTTGCAATTGCTCATTTAGGAGCAAATGATATCGTAGACATTAAAAATGATACAGAGCGAAAAATGAACACGGTAACTGTGCTGTACGGAATTAGGGGAACCGTATACTGGATTTTGCTCTTTTCCATTCTGCATTTTATCACTGCAAGCCTCTTTCTTACCACACTTCCTCTTATTGCCTGGGTGGGATTTATCATTGGATTTGGCTTATTGCTTACGGCAAATATCTTGTTACAAAAAAAGCAGACACCTCAAAATGGACTGAAAATATTGCCCTTTTTTCATGTGACCATGATTATATATTCACTCTCAATTATCATCAGTTTGATCGCCTAAAAGGTAAGGTGTCAGTGGGCTCGTTGAGATTTGAACTCAAGACCTCCGCCATGTCAAGGCGACGTCATAACCAACTAGACCACGAGCCCAACGTGTGCAACAGCAGAATTTCTACTAGTTTTTAAATGTTTCACTGACCAAATATTAATAAAAAAAAAGATTAGTTAGTGGTAATAACAAACTCTCCGGGGTAGTTATCTACTATAGTGGGTTGTTGGTTATAATCGGTCCAGAGTTTTGTTAACGGTTCTGCGTAATCAAATGCTTCTTCTGCAGAATTTTTTCCATCGAGATTACCAAAAAGATCTGCCCAGCCCCAGAAACCCTCGATGAGAAAAAAGGAAAAGATGGAGCCATACGAATACTCATCCTCTTGACTGCTCATGAGGACAATACGTCGTTCACCTGAAAGCTCCTCGATCATGCCTTGCGAAAATGAAGAAGCGGTATACTCGGATAGTGAATGGGTCATAAACAAATCATCGTTGAATCCGCCGCTGAAACAACTATCCACGATCAAACAGATTCCTTCGGCTTTGATACGGCTGATAAAGAAGTTGAGGAGATCATCCCAGATGATGGCATAATCTTTGATAAATCCATCATACATCACCAAAATTTCATCCGCACCATCTGCTTCATCACGGGGTGGAAGATCAATAGGAAGCCCCACGCTGTTACGCATTGGTGACCCATGGGTGGTAAGATAAATAACAACTTTATCGCTGGCTTTGGAGTTTTGTATCAGCCAAATAAGCTCACGTATGAGATTTTTCCCGGTGGCCTGATTGGCGGTAAGCATATGGATATGATCTGGCTGCCATTCGGGGGATTCAACAAGCACTTCATACAGGTCATGAGCCGCATCAATCATACTTGGACGATCCTGATCAGGGGCTCCGTTGTAATACCCAACCGCAAAGATCAGCCCCCAATACTCGCCATTATCTTGGTTGGTAGTTGTGTGCTGAAATACGGTATCTTTTTTGTCAAAGAGACCTGCTGTTGAACTTGGAATAAGAAGAAGAGCACAGCAGATTAGGGTGATGATACCTATGCCTGTCTTTTTTGAAATAAATCGATGGGAAATCAAGAATATCCCTCTGTTCATTATATTAGTAATCCTATTTAAATATATTTCGCCGTCATTATTTCTCTTATCTGTTGTTCAAAACATTCTTAACGCTTTATTTGATTCACCGTTTCACTACCACAACGATGAGGACACATGCTATGGAGGCAATTATTCTTGCAGGTGGATTTGGAACACGACTTCGCCCGCTTACGTTTACCCGTGCAAAGTCTCTTCTTCCCATTTTAAATAAACCAATGGTCAGCTATATTATCGAGAAGCTCCCCCCACAGGTCGATAAAGTCATTCTTGCAGTGAATTATAAAAAACAGCAAATCGAATCCTATCTTAAAGAGCAGGATTTTAACAAAGAAATTATTGTCAATGATGAACCAAAACCACTGGGGACTGGAGGCGCGGTGAAATTTGCAGAGGAGCATCTTACTGATTCGTTTTTTGTGCTCAATGCAGACACGATTTGTTCCAGTGATCTAGAAGAGATGATACGCTACCATACACAGAAACAGGCGGCGGCAAGTATTTCGCTGTGGCCCGTGGAAAACGTCTCAGAATTCGGTGTTGTCGATATCACGGATACTGGAAAAATTACGCGGTTTGTGGAAAAACCACCACAGGATGCGGCACCCTCCAATCTCATCAACGCAGGGGTCTATCTTTTAGAACCTCTTGTTTTGGATTATATTAAAACAGGTCGACTTGTTTCCATGGAAAAAGAAATCTTTCCACAAATCATTCAGGATACTGATCGGTTTTACGGGTTTGAATTCAAAGGATTCTGGGTTGATGTAGGTCGTATCACAAGCTACATCACTGTCAACATGTTACTGCTCAACCAACACAAAATAGAGGTTTTTAAAGGGAAACATTGTACCATAAGAGGTGAACTACAACAGGCAGTACTTGGCGATCACATCACCGTAGACTCTGCATCACAGATTCACTCTTCCGTTCTTCTCGATGATGCATATATCGGAGAAAACGTCACACTTGACCGCTGTGTTATTGGTGCGGGAGCAACGATACATGATGGCGCTCATCTCAAGGATGTCGTAGTCGGGGATAACGAAGAAGTTGAACCAAATACAACTCTTGAAAACAAAATGATATGGACCCAACCCATCCCTGAAGGATATCCAAAAAAACAGATAGGAAATGTAATTGGAGAATAAGACATATGACACAATTATTTGGAACCAACGGCATTCGAGGCGTAGTCAACGAAGACATGAACACTGATCTTGCCCTCAACATCGGCAAGGCATGGGGAACATATTTGAAAAAAACCATTCAGCGCCCCCGTGTTGCTATCGGCACCGATGCCCGTCTTTCAAACCATATGCTGCACTCCGCAATCGCTGCTGGGCTTATGGCCACCGGCTGTGACGTGGTCGACACCGGACTGGTCCCTACCCCCACCCTACAATACACCGTCAAAGAACAACACTTTGACTCCGGCGTGATTATCACTGCATCTCATAATCCTCCCAAATTTAATGGTATTAAAGGAATCGCAGCAGATGGAACTGAATTTACAAAAGACGCGGAAAATGCAATAGAAGCACTCTATTTCGCCCAAAAATATGCGCTTTCTGACTGGAAAAACGTAGGCAATCACTCCTTCTGGGGGGATGCCGTCAACATCTACATCAAAGGAATCCTTGACGCTGTCGATGTGAATGCAATCAAACGAGAACAGTTTCACATTGTCCTTGACTGCGGCAACGGCGCAGGATGCCTGGTCTCACCACTGCTTCTAACCAAACTTGAATGCAGCTTTACCCCCCTTTATTGTGAACCAGATGGAACCTTTCCAGGTCGAAACTCAGAACCGCTCCCTGAAAACCTCCAAGATCTGATGAACAAAGTAAAAGAAGACGGAAACGCAGTCTTTGGCATCGGACAAGACGGCGATGCAG
This sequence comes from uncultured Thermoplasmatales archaeon, assembly GCA_964612945.1. Lineage (GTDB taxonomy): Archaea > Thermoplasmatota > E2 > DHVEG-1 > DHVEG-1 > CAZTFR01. The sequence goes on along the minus strand of CAZTFR010000033.1, from coordinate 12,276 downwards.
ACCGAGCCATCTTTGTCGATGAAAACGGCGGCTACATCTGGGGGGATAAAAGCTTGTCCCTTGCCGGCAAATACCTCACCAAACAAAACAAGGGAGGCCTCTCCGTAACCCCGGTAACCACCTCCACCTGTTTTGAAGATGCCATCACAGAAGCCGGCGGAACCGTACTCTACACCGCAGTAGGGTCACCCATTGTCGCCCGAAAAATGATCGAAGAACAAGCCGTTTTTGGAGGAGAAGAAAACGGTGGGCTTATCTTCCCCAAACTTCAATACTGCCGCGACTCAGCCATGTCCATTGCGATGATGCTTGAGATCCTTGCAAAAGAACAAAAACCACTCTCAGAACTAATCGCAGACATACCACAATATGAGGTCTACAAAACAAAAATGCAGTGCCCAAATGACATCAAACAGCTTGTCATGAACAAACTCATCAAAACCGTCAAAGATAACGACGACATCCTGAAAATTGATAAAACTGATGGTGTTAAACTGTACGTTGAAAACGGATGGATTCTCATGCGACCCTCGGGAACAGAACCCATCTTTCGCACCTACGCAGAAGCAAAAACCATGCAGCAAGCACAACAACTTGCAAGCAGATACATCACACTTGTCAAAGAAATAATTGAAACTATCAAATAATAATTATTTCAATAATTTTTCCCAGTAGAAAACAACAGATAATGACGTAACAAATCTTATAAACAACAAGCGTATACGCTATCAAACCCCTCGAGGAAAAACTCCGAGGATGAAAAAGCATAAAAACCCCATCTAAATGTAGATAGCTTGGAGGAAAAAGTATGGCAGACAAACCCCACATGAATTTAGTCATCATCGGTCACGTCGATCATGGAAAATCCACACTCGTCGGACAGACACTTCTCCAGACAGGGCAATTCCCAGAGCACATGATACAAAAATATAAAGAGGAAGCAAAATCCAAAGGAAAGGAAAGCTTCGCACTCGCCTGGATCTTCGACAATTTAAAAGAAGAACGAGAGCGAGGAGTTACTATCGATGTTGCTCACAAACGATTTGATACTGATAAATATTACATCACCATCATTGATGCGCCCGGTCACCGAGATTTCGTAAAAAACATGATCACGGGGACCTCACAGGCAGATGCAGCAGTGCTTGTTGTCGCCGCACCAGACGGCGTCATGGCGCAGACAAAAGAACACATGTTTCTTGCACGAACCCTTGGTGTCAAACAAATGATTGTAGCAATCAACAAAATGGATGATACCAAACCCGCCTATGATAAAGCACGGTTCGAACAAGTCAAAGAGGATATCACTAAACTAGCAAAAAGCGTCGGATACAAAGACGAACAACTTCAGATCATTCCGGTCTCTGCATTTGTCAGCGACAATGTCAAAGAAAAAGGAAAAATTGACTGGTGGGATGGCTCCACCTTCTTAGCTGCAATTGATAATTTTGTGCTTCCCAAAAAGCCAACACAACTACCTCTTCGATGGCCACTACAAGACGTGTATACCATCAAAGGTGTTGGTACGGTTCCTGTGGGAAAAATCGAATGCGGCGTTATGAAACCAGGCATGCAACTTATCTTTAAACCCAGTAACAAACCAGGCGGCGCCACCGGCGAAGTCAAAACAATTGAGATGCATCATGAATCCATTTCACAGGCAGAACCCGGTGACAACGTCGGTGTCAACATGCGCGGAGTGGACAAGAATCAGATCCGCCGTGGTGATGTCGCAGGACCCACAAATGATCCACCAACTGTTGCCAAATCGTTTACCGCACAAATCATGGTCTTGAACCATCCCTCAGTGATCACCAAAGGGTACACACCAGTATTTCACTGTTACACTGCACAGGTCGCTTGCCGGTTTGAAGAAATTCAGAAAAAACTCGATCCAAAAACAGGACAAGTCAAGGAAGAAAACCCTGATTTCATTAAAACAGGAGATGCTGCAATCGTCAAAATCATACCAACGCGACCTATGGTTATTGAACCGTCCAAAAAGATTCCACAACTCGGTCGGTTTGCCATTCGCGATATGGGACAAACCGTTGCAGCTGGAGTCTGCCTTGACGTTGAAGAGGCCAAATAAGACCGTCTCTTCTCTCTTTATTTTTTATAAAGTTACATAGGTGTACCATCAATGGCAGGGCAAAAGGCACGTATCTCACTTACCAGCACAGAATCCAAAAAACTTGAAGAGGTCTGTAATCAGATTAAAATGATTGCAGAACGAACCGGTGTTGCCCTCCGAGGACCGGTGCCACTTCCTACCAAGCATCTTCGTGTGCCCTGCAGAAAATCGCCTGATGGTGAGGGAACAGAAACCTGGGATCATTGGGAGATGAGAATCCATAAGCGTCTCATTGATCTTGATGCTAGTGATCGAGCACTCCGCCAACTCATGCGCATTCAGGTTCCTGATGGTGTACATATTGAAATTGTGCTCAAATCATAAGCCCAACGCTTTTTAACCTTCTTTTTTATTTCCTGGTAGTTTTATACCATGAGAATGGTGGCTATTGTTTACAATCATCCTGCTGAGGTAGCAAAGTCCGGCCTACCGCGCCGGCCTTGAGAGCCGGTTCCCCATCAGGGGAGCGGGAGTTCAAATCTCCCCCTCAGCGTTTTTCTCTGTGGTGGGCGTGTGGCCTAGTCTGGATATGGCACTGGCCTTCTAAGCCAGTGATCGCGGGTTCGAATCCCGCCACGTCCGTTCATCTTTCTCGTAGGGAATTGCGTTAAAAGATTTTGTTTTTAGCTTCCTATAGATTTTTCAAGAATTCGTTGACGTTCATAAAGACATCAGTAATTCTTTTTTCTTTATCATTTCCTTCTTCGCTTAAAAAGGATGCTACCCATGCTGGACCTGCAGCGTCTCTGCTTGCAAATTTTTTTTGAATTGTTGTCAGAGCCTCTTTTATCAAGCTATTAGTTTTATGAGCATTCATTTCTTTTGCTACATCAACGGATCCATTTTGATAATAGGTAACTAAGTAATAGATGTCATAAGCATCTTTTTCTTTGTATCGTTCTCCTAATACTATTCCTTTCATTGTTAGGGAAGCTACAAGATTGGCAATGCGTATTTTTTCTGTTGTTGTACCTCCTTTTGGAAATTGTCCACTAATTGCCTCTTCAATATAATTGTCATATACAATATCAACCCCATGACATTTTCTGGCTAGTAATCCACGGATATGTTGATGACGATGACCTTTGTTACCATAATAAGAGCAAATAAAATCTACTTCGATAGTAACGGGCGCTTCTGAGGTTTGGAACTCCTTGAGAAAAACAAATGGAATTGGACAGTTATTATTGTCAATTTTATGGCAGTACCCTAGATTTTCTACTATTTGTTCGATATTAGCATATTCTTTTTTAGATATGATTGATTCATTCAGGGCGATATCAATGTCAATAGAGCCTACATGATTATGTTCGTATGATTTTCCTCCAAATTTTTCTAAGAGAAAATAGGGTACCCAACCACCTATTAATGTCATTGCGTCGTTATAGCGATGTAAGCTTCGCCAAAGTTCAAGCATTGCTGATTTTGACAGTGTGACGATTTCGTCTGGATGCTCCTCTGCTGTTCTTGGCATAGTTATCTTTCCTTTTATCTATCGATTAAAACTGTATTTTTTCTTCTCTGATTTTTTCAGCTTGCTCTTTTCCCCTTTTTGGATAGGAATACAGATCAAGATATAGTTGAAGATTTGATGCAACGACATTTCCTTTGATGGTTTGGAGGGTTTGCAATACACCTTTATCATATGGTATGAAAAGATAGATATTTGCTCCTGATTCAACTGGTCGAAGATCTAAGTGTTGTATCCAATCTTCCCTGTTAGATTTAATATACAGGTGGACATCAGTGTATCTTACGTAAGGTGCAATAAATGATGCACCAGAATGAAGGGTTAATGCATATGATGATTTGATTGATAGTGATGTTTTTTGTATTTTGTTGAAAAGAGTGTTTTTATTTTTTTCAAAGGTATAATATGAATAGATGGTATTATCCTTAAATGAATAATTCTCTCTCCAGGTATCTAATAATCGTGATTTATTCGTTAGTAATAATTTATAATCGTTGTTTCTCTCTAGAAATTGTTTATCGGTTAGTTTTTCAACAACGCGATGGGTATATCCTAAACTAACCTCGCTTTGTTGTGAAAGCGATTGAATGGTCCATTTTTTCTCAGGTTCAGTCAATAATGATCGAATAATTCGTGTTGCAACTGGTGAGAACAGTTGCTTTTGTTTTTTCTTTTCAACTTGTTTCGTTTTCTTACTTTCTTTCTCGATATGTATTTGTGGGAGATCAATGTAGATGTTTCCTAGCAGATCGATATAGCCAACATCTGATTTTTTACATATTTCACGTGATGTTTCACTGAGAAATGAGGAAGCAACAACCGGGTAGCTGTTTGGTATTGTTTTAGATACTAGTTTTACTTGTGTTATTGCTTGTTTGATATGTCGCGGTTCACCAAGTGATTTGACTTCGATAACAAAAATAGTTACTTTTTTTTTGTATTTGGTTTTTGCGATGATATCTGCGATTTTTTCATTTTCAATACGAGGATCTAGTTTTACACTCTTTATTTGTAATGGTGATAGGAGTGATTTCAGCTGTTGCTGTAACCTCTGTTGTATCTCATTTTCACTTATTTGCATTGTTTCACCGTCCGGTGAAACTATTTAAAGATATTAAATATTTGGGATGATGGTGACTTCATTTTGCTTCTCGCTCAGGTAATTGTAACGTTAGTATTCATCAGTTGGAGTTGTTCACCAATTATGTGTCGGTGGCAGAACTGAGGATCTTCTTCAAAACACATCAATGCGATTCGTTCTGTTTGGGATTGTTGTTTTACCTTGTTTAACGACGGGATTTGTTTTTTTAAATATTTTGTATAGTGTTGAAATAAGTGATCGTAATCTTTTTTTGTTTTTTAAGGTATTTTTTTTTGATGTTTTCTGCGGAACGTTCATCTTCGATGATGAATGCGCCGATGTATCCGCAGTTGTGGCAGTGGTATTTTGACCAGGTTTGTGGCATGGTCCAGTCGATGTTTGATGATCCGCATTCTGGACAATATTTTATTTTTACCATTGTTTTTTTCACCGGTATTCATAGCCACATTTACTGCAGCGGTAGGTTTTTCCGTCAAAGCGGAGTTTTGGGTTGCCGCATTCTGGGCAGTTGCCGAGCACGCGTTCTTCGAGCATGCGGATGCGGTGGAGTTCGCGTTCTGCGAGTTGGCATGTAGAGTTGATTTTCAACCTTTTTGAGCATTACAATTGCGCCTAATGGTATTGTTGTATTGGAATTCATAAAAAGATATTAGGAGAATTGCTCCTAATATCTTTTCCATTAGGTGCTAATGTGGCGAAGTTAAGTTAAAAGGGTGGGTAAAAAGAGGTAATGTTGATTTATGAAAAATAGATTATTTTTCTATGGATTTTTTTAGATACTGTCGTGCAAAAGGATATACCAGTCGTTTTCGAAATGAGTAGTTATACATCCTTTGCATTAAATCGACTTTCTCCTGAGGAGATAGTTTTTTTCCCTGTCGGAAGAGCGCGGTTCCATAATCATCAAGTTTCATCACATAAAATCGGTTAACAAGTGAGGCTTTGAGTTTAGGGTAGATGTGTTTATGTATAAGTCTGGGATAGCTTTTGTTTTGGATGATGCTTTGTGCGGCAAGATAGCCGGAGGTAAGGGCGTAGCGCATGCCAAACCCCCAGAGGAAATCCTGAAGACCTGCTGCTTCTCCTGCGTAGAGTGTTCCGTGTTCTTCAAGTCGCCAGGGGTAAAAAAAAGTCCCAATTCCACCAACTGGTTTTTCATTTTTTATCTGTAGATTGTATTGTTTTTGTAACACCTCAATAGTGCGGGTAAAGTAGTCGGTGATGTTGTAGGAGTTGTGAAAGCATACCGTGCATATGCAGCCGTATCCCTTACTTACGAGAAGGTAGCCGTATCCTTTGTAGGAGGTGGTGTTTCCCACCAGGGCAACAGCGATGTTTTCATGGGTTGTTTGAAACGTGATTCCTTTTGCTTTAGCAATTGGTTTTGTGGCTGTAGGTCCAGTGGCAATGATATCAATAGTATCTATTGGTGTAGTGGTGTTGAAATGAATGGTTGCTCCTGCCTTAAGAGCTTGCTTTTTCAGACCTTGGTCAATACTCACTGGAAGAATTCCTCGTTTGACGAGATAGAAGATGGGATAAGTTGATGAGGTGACATCAAGGCGGTCTGTGCCATTGGAGATGAACATCTGGTGGAAGGGGTCACAGTCAAAGTTTATACAAAGATTGAGACGATGAAATTCGTCTTCCATCTGTGTAGGGTGTGCCCAGTTTTCCAGGCCTTCTAAATCACCGCTAAATCGTGCACCGCACTCGGCACGTTTTTCGTAGATGTCGACGGAATAGCCTGCTTTGGCAAGATTGATGCCGGCGGTTAGACCAGACAGTCCAGCCCCCAAAATAGAGATGTGTTTCATTTCAAATGCATAATCTGATAGTTATTTCTATATTAAAATATTCTTATGCATTGTTTGTCCTTGAATTTATTTTTATTTATATGAACGTATGATTATGAACAGTTGTTACCCAAATGGTATATATAGCGTACAACAAACAGGAGTGTTTACAGCCATTTTTTTCTCCTAAAATACACAACTAATGTCACTCCAACAAGAAGCATAAGAGCTAGCACACCAAAGTATCCTTCCTTCCACGCTAATTCTGGCATATACTGAAAGTTCATCCCATAAATCCCGGCGATAAAGGTCAAGGGGATAAAAATTGCTGCAAAAATGGTGAGCACTTTCATGATTTCATTCATCCTATTGCTCACACTGGACATATAGATATCAAACATGCCTGAGTTTACATCTCGAAAGGACTCAATGGAGTCGATGACTTGAATGGTGTGATCATAGACATCTCGTAGAAAGATACCCGTTCCCTTCTGAATAAGTCGTGATTCGGTTCGGTGTAATACGCTGATTACTTCACGCAGTGGCCAGATAGATTTCCGCAGAAAAATAAGATCCCGTTTTACCCGTTGAATTGCCTGTAGTGTTTCCGGAGTGGGATCAGCAAGGACGATATCCTCCAATTCTTCAAGATGATCGCTGAAACGTTCAAGAATCAAAAAATAATTATCTACAATTGCATCAAGTAAACAATAGGCAAGATAATCTGCTTTCATTTTTCTAATACGGCCTTTACCGGTCCGAATACGATCACGTATGATGTCAAATACGTCGCCTTTTTTCTCCTGAAAAGAGATTACTACATTGTCTCCTAAAATAAGACTTACTTGCTCTGCATCGATCTGCTGACCGGTTTGATGCAGCATCTTTAAAACGATGTATAAGTAACTTTCAAAATCCTCAAGTTTGGGCCGTTGCCCGGTATGAAGAATGTCTTCAAGGACCAACGGATGAATATCATAGTGTTTCCCCAGCTTTTCAATTAAGGAAACATCATGGATGCCATCGATGTTGATCCAGGTAACTGTCTTTGAGTGTTTAAATGCAAAACAGTCTTCGACAGTTTCACAGCTATGTTCCTCAAAGTGATCTGCATCATAGTCAATGATGGTTATGGTAATTTTGTCTGTTGTTTTTTCTCCAATATGCACTAAAGAACCTGGGGGAAGACCTCGTTTGCTTGATCCTTTTTTTATGATTTTTGGCATAGTATCCCAAAAGCTGTAGCCATAGATCGATTTTGATTAAATCGAAGCTTTAATCTTCTTGCTTTCTATCGTTTTTTTTTCCGCATACTTTTATTTGATATGGTTTTGGTGAACAAAAAAAGATAGTGTGAAAATAAAAATGTTTCTAATATCAATTTTTCTTCTTTTTGTTAGAGTCGTTCGCGAAAGATACCTATCGTAGCAACAAAGGTGTTATCTTTGAAAAAGCCACTTGCGTTTCCCTCAACAGGTATTTCGGTGCCATCTTTGGCGATAGCAGGTGAACTCCTCCAGATAGATCCCTCCATTTGGTAGCTCCATTTCTTTGTTCCATCAGGATTTATTGCGTATAATTTACGATCCGATCCACGACTTCCAAAATAAATTGTTCCATCCTTTCCAATAACAGGTTGACTTTCAATATAGCCATCCCACCCTGTTCTATACCGCCATTTTTCCGTATGCGGGTTATCCTTGGTACTATATGGGCTTTGACTGGTGTGCCGTGAATTTTGGCATTTCATCGGCCAGCTGGAATTCTGCAACCCGCTTGATAGGGATTGTATTTGAAGTGTATTATTATTGAAGTCATCTGAATTCATGTATTCATCAGAAGATATGTCTGATAGTACTATCTGAGATAATGATAAAAAAAAGAATAGAAAAAGAACAATTATTAAGGTATGTTGTTTCGTATTACATTACCTCCCATTTTTTCGCTGTTTTTTAGCTAACATTATAGCTATGATAGTTGATTATAACATTTTAAAAATATATATTGATGTATATCTTCCTCTTCCATTTTCTGCCTTCGCATATGCACCAATTTCATGAAAACCTAGGGATCTATTTCCCCATGTCCAAGTATATGGTTCTTCGTAATCACGATGCATAATTGTATAATCTACATAAAAAACAACATAATCAATACCTACTTCTTCATGATAGGCTTCTACCTCAATAGTGATATCACCAACACAAAACGGTTTTTTTAACGGAAAAATACGCCTATCGAAGAGATACAATGCCTTGTCTGGTCGGGTTATCTGCACTGAAGGAAAACCTGTCCAGACCGTTACATTAGCAGTATCCGAACTTGTGTTGCCCGTTCCATCCATAACAAACAGTGTTACCGTATAGTTTCCAGATAATTGGTAGATGTGCTGTGGATGTTCCTCCTTGGAGGTGTTACCATCACCAAAATCCCACAGAAACTGATAAGGAAGACTGCCACCGAGTGTGGTACTCCAGAATTGTATTTCTCCTCCGGCGACCCGCTGGTATGGTCCTCCAGCATCAACAGACAACGATGCAGGTCCGAAGGCATGAAGAAAACCCCATCCATCAGGATTTAACTCTTTTTTCCAACTAGAACCAACATAGATGGTTCCATCATCAGCGATACAAGGTGACGACCGGAGTTTTTCATTGGCGATTTGTTTCCGCCAGATCTCACCACCATCAGAGGGGTCAACTGCGATCAGATAGTATTTATTTGCCACATACACAGTACCATCGCTGGAGATCGCAGGAGAGCTAAAGCTGGTGCCAAACCCATTCGACCATTTGAGTGTACCATTGGGGTGTAGTGCATAGAGTCGTCCACTTCCTATATACACCGTCCCATCACTAGCGATAGCTGCGCTTCCCACAGATTCTCCACCTTTGAATCTCCATTTTTCCGTACCATTAGGGTGAACCGCGTAGAGGTAGTTCCCGGTGGAGGGGATATAGATAGTGCCATCATCAGCTATGGAGGGGTGTCCTTTAACTTGATTGTCAGTGAGGAATCGCCATCGAAGTGTGCCGTTTGGGTTAAGAGCGTAGAGGTAATGATCACTTGACCCGATATAGATGGTCCCATCATCGCCAATAGCAGGGTCTGATACGATATGGTATCCGGTCTTATATTCCCATTTTTTTGTCCCATCAGGGTTGATGGCATATATTTTTCCTCCGCTTCCATCTCCCCACATTGTCCCAAAGTAAATCGTGCCATCATTGGCTATTGCTGGTGAGGACGTTATAGAGTCTCCGGTACCATATCGCCATTTGAGTGTCCCGTTTGAGTAGAATGCGTAGAGCCCTGTGTCAAACGATCCGACGTAGATGGTTCCATCTTCAGCGATAGCCGGGGAGCTACTCCAAATAGATCCATCCATTTGGTAGCTCCATTTCAGTGTACCATCAGGATTTATTGCGTATAATTTACGATCCGATCCACGACTTCCAAAGTAGATAGAGCCGTCCTTCTCAATGACTGGTCCACCTTCAATATAACCATCCCATCCGGTCCTGTACCGCCATTTTTCCGTATGCGGATTATCCTTAGTACTAAATGGGCTTTGAGAGGTGTGCCGTGTGTCATGACATTTCATCGGCCAGCTGGAATTCTGCAACCCATCATCAGAGACTTCCGTTTTACCATTTAAACTATTTAATTCTTCAAGTGTGTCTTTTTCGTCAAAATGATAACCTGATATTGATACCTGGGAGATTACTAATAGACAGATTAAGAATGGTGCTACAATCGATGTATGCTGGTTCATACGAGTTACCTCATATTTTATCTAGTTATCTACTGATGTTTATTCGAGTGGATCATAATATTTTTCGAACATGCTCTATCTTATCGTAATATCCTTTTCCATCAGTCGTTTCTGCACTTACGTAAATCTCATGAGCTTGAAAAGGATCCACGTGCTCGGTCCAGGTCCAGCAAAATGGTTCATCTTCGTCAATAAATTTTATAGAACGATCGATGAGGAAATATACTCGTGCAATCTCCAGTTCATTATGATACGCTTCAACCTCAATATCGATATTACCGATGATAAACGGAATTCTCCACGAAAACAAGGGAATATTAAAGAAATACAGCTTATATCTTGGTTTCATAATATGTACTGTTGGATATCCAGTGTCAATATGTGCAACCGCCGTATCAGAACTCGTATTGCCACTGCCATCCGTAACCTTAAGGATCACCGTATAATTCCCTGAAAGCTGGTAGGTATGACAGGGATGTTCCTCCGTAGAAGTGTTGCCGTCGCCGAAATCCCATATCCAACTGTAGGGGAGGCTGCCGCCCAGGGTGGTACTCCAGAACTGTATTTCTCCTCCGGCGACCCGCTGGTATGGTCCTCCAGCATCAACAGACAACGATGCAGGTCCGAAGGCATGAAGAAAACCCCATCCATCAGGATTTAACTCTTTTTTCCAACTAGAACCAACATAGATGGTTCCATCATCAGCGATACAAGGTGACGACCGGAGTTTTTCATTGGCGATTTGTTTCCGCCAGATCTCACCACCATCAGAGGGGTCAACTGCGATCAGATAGTATTTATTTGCCACATACACAGTACCATCGCTGGAGATCGCAGGAGAGCTAAAGCTGGTGCCAAACCCATTCGACCATTTGAGTGTACCATTGGGGTGTAGTGCATAGAGTCGTCCACTTCCTATATACACCGTCCCATCACTAGCGATAGCTGCGCTTCCCACAGATTCTCCACCTTTGAATCTCCATTTTTCCGTACCATCCGGGTTAACTGCAAAAAGATAATTACCTGCTGAGGGAATGTAGATAGTACCATCAGATGCAATAGAAGGATGGCCTCTTACTTTATCATCGGTTAGGAAGCGCCATCGTAGTGTACCATTGGGATAGAGTGCGTAGAGGTAGTGGTCTTCTGATCCGATGTAGATGGTTCCATCAGTGCCGATGGCTGGATCCGACATCGTCCAGCCATCTGTTTTATATTTCCATTTTAATGAACCATTGGGATTGATGGCAAAAATAAACCCGCTTGTTGAACCACAATAGATGGTTCCATTTTTGTCTATTGCTGGAGAGGATGATTGTCCACCCAGGTGATACTTCCATTTTCGGGTTCCGTTAGAGTGTATTGCAGTGAGATGATTATCCCATGCTGTTATATAGATGGTTCCATCTTCTGCGATGGCGGGTGAGCTTCTCCAGATGAAGTTGTCTAATTGATAATGCCATTTTTTCGTCCCATCAGGGTTAATTGCGTATAATTTACGATCCGATCCACCACTTCCAAAATAAATTGTTCCATCCTCTCCAATAACAGGTCCGCTTTCAATACCAGCCCACCCTGTTCTAAACCGCCATTTCTCCGTATGCGGATTATCCCTGGTACTATAGGGGCTTTGAGAGGTATGCCGTGTGTCATGGCATTTCATCGGCCAGCTAGAATTCTGCAATCCACTATTAGAACTCTCCGATAGAATAACAGAAGGCTGATCATCTGATATTGAGTATTGAGTATCAAGGTTTGCAAATGATATTGTCATCTGGGAAAAGGGTACTAGAATCAGACAAAAAACAAATAAGGATAGATAGATTTTCATAATTATCCACATCAATTATTCATTACCATTTTTCCAAATTGCCAATAATTATATAATACCTTATCATTTAAAAATGTTCAGGTCCAAGTACCATAATTAGCTGATTATGTTTCAAAAAGCAAAAAAAAAAAAAAATATTACATATTAATCCCTTTTTTTGGGAAAAA
>CAZTFR010000032.1:0-23561 GCA_964612945.1 uncultured Thermoplasmatales archaeon | reverse complement strand
CAAAAAACAACCGGAGCAGAGCTCCGGGGTATTAAACCCATGTTGGAATAAAAAAGCCTTTCTTACATATTATAAATAGATTTAATAAAGTACAAAACTTTAAATTTCTAAAAAACTTACCTAACCCGTGAGTAGTACCATGGTAGAATTCGAAACCGTTGAGGCTGAAGAGATAAAATTTGGGAAAAACAATTTCATAGAAATCGCGAAAAAAAAAGCACTCGGCGATGACTTTAACCGAGAATTCATATCTATCTCCCGAGGATATTATCTCCCAGATGGGACAAAGAGATGGCGAGCCTCAATTACACTTCCCGACGAAACGAAACAACGAGAAAAGATCGCTGATCTGATAAAAAAATTCTAAGACTATCGTATTTTATTATCACTTCTCAATCTTATTTCATCGGAATCGATTTAGTAGAAAAAGGAGAAAAATGAAGAAGAACGATTATAGCATGTGTTTTGTATGCATAGATCACTCTTAACTTCTTTCGATTTCCATTTCTATTTCAAAGCGTAGCAGGGGGAACCGTAGTTTTTTTTTCATCTTTTCACCAATCCATATGATTCAAATATTTCTGTAGACAATGCTTCAAACATTACGTCTCAGATGATATTCTATTATCTCATTCATCTTTGTGCTATAAAAAAAATGTTGTACAACTGTTACCCTCTTCTCTATTTATCTCAACGAATTAAGCAAGTTATAAAGTTATTTTAATTACCCCTTGCTTATCCAAACAACTGGAAATAATGCAGGCAGATATCGAAGTGTTCTTCTTAAGGACCTTTCTGCCGTTTTATGCATTAGAACTATTATTGATAAAAATAAAAATCATCTGAGTTGATATATTTTTTTCTTTCTGAGATTAGCTGATGGGCCTGCTGAGATTTGAACTCAAGTCTATAACTCCCGAAGCTACAAGGATACCAAGCTACCCTACAGGCCCGCATATGCTGCTAAGTATATTTTTAAAATTCAAGTAATTTTTTATTAGTAACAAAAAAACTTTAGCGATTATTTTATTTTGTTGACATGTGTTGCAAATTCTTTATACTTGGCAGCTATAATCTCAAGAGAATGGTCGAGGGCATCCTTTGCATTTAGAGATCCGTCAGTTTCATAGGTGAAAATGAATTTGGTTGGATCTTTGCTGATAGTAATAAAACTGATGTCCTCCTGATCGATATATGATTCCAGAACAGGGAGTTTATTGATATCTTTAAGTATGAGAGCATTTCCTTTGAGTTCAACGAGGTCTTTAGGAAGTAGGGTAATGAATTCTTTTGCGTCATCGGTATGTTTTTTGTCAAATTCGATAGAGGTTTTCATGCGGTAGGACGGTGCAATAACTGATTGCCATTTTGCATGATCCTTGCCTTTCCCCAGAACCGCTTCCACTTCAAGGATGATGCGTTGATCTTGAGCAAGCTCAGCAATAGGTATTTTACTATCTTTGATTTTATAGCTATCGTGTTCTGGTTGGAGGTCCCCTGAATGAATCATTGCTGGTCCCTCTTTGCTGAGTGTGTATCGGACTGTACAGATAGGGCATCCTTTTCCTTCGCATTTACATTCATCTCGAAAGGTGAAGAGACGAAGATCAGTGGGTAGCGGTATCAATCCAAGACGGTGGGAAATAATTTCATCAAAAAGAGGACTTGTGTTGTCGTAGATGATGACCTCATCTATAGCTAATTTGGGAAGTTCAGATATCATCACTCTTCGCAAAGTGTTCACAAAATAAAGATTCGTGTCTTCGATTTGTAGTACGCCTTTGTGCTCTTTAAGCTCAATGACATTTGCTTTCATTATGAGAAGCTCCCATTAGATTCTTCGGCCTCGTTTGCCACCTTTTGGTTTGCAGCCATCGTGAGGATGAGGGGTGACATCTTCAATGGTTCCAATTTTTAATCCTGCGCGAACAAGGGATCGTATGGCAGTTTGTGCCCCCCTACCCGGAGATCCCCCTTTTTTCCCACCTCGCCCGCGTATCCGAACATTTACTCTATAAAAGCCTTTCTCCATAGCAGCTTCTGCAGCGGTTTGGCCGACTTTCATGGCCACGTAGGGTGATCCTTCATCTTTTGCAGATTTTGTGACCATTCCACCGGAGCAGCGTGTAATCGTTTCTGCACCTGTTGAATCAGTAATGGTAATGATGATATTATTAAATGAGGCATAGATATGTGCTATTCCTACACGACCCATGGTTATTTCTCTCCTTCGTTTTTAGTAGAATCTTCCTTTTGTTCCTTTGAAGGTTGTTCTTTTTCCTCAGATGTTGTTTCTTTTTGTTCAGTTTGCTCTTTTTGACGTTTTTCAGGTGATGTTTTTTCTTTTGTTGAAGGGTGTTCTGCAGAAGGTTTCTGTTGTTTTTCTGAAGATTTTTGTTCAGTTTTGGGTTCTTTTTCAGATTTTTCTGTTTTTGAGGCCTCTGAAGGTTCTTTTTCTTTTGCGATGTGACTAACCTTTGAAGTGACGGAATCTGATTTTGGTCGAGCGGGATGTGAAAGCTCGTTGAGAGGTGAGCGTCCGGTATAGATGATATGTGCTTCTTTTTCTTTGGTCATCACATAGCCCGGTATAGTTACTTTTTTGTTGTCCACTGCTATATGACCATGGTTGATTAGTTGTCGAGAATGAGTAACCGTGCTGGCAAGTCCTTTTAGATAAACAAGTGTTTGCAGGCGTCTGCTCAGTACCGATTCGATTTCAAGCGCGAGAACATCGTCTAAGTTTCCACCTTGTTTTAATATTCCCATTCGTGTTAGATGAAGTAGTAGTTGGTTGCTTTCTTTTTTGATTTGGGGATTTTTTGTTTCTATTTTAGCGAGAAGCTCTCGTGCCTGTTCACGATACCTACCCAGATGGGTTTTTGCTTTCCATATTTCTCGATGGTTTTTCAACCCATATTTTTTCATAAGTTCCCGTTCGGATTTAACTCGTTCTTCTTTCCAGGGGTGTTTTGGAGTTTCAAATTGTTTTTTAGGAAATTTTGGATGACCCATAGTAGCTCACCTATACTCGTTTTCGAGAGACTCCCAGAGCGAGTCCTCTTCGGTTGTTTCCTCGTGTTCGTTGTCCACGGACTGGAAGGTTTAGTTCATGGCGAATGCCCCGGTAGCTTCGTATCATCTTTAACATATTGACGTCGTCCCGGAGGCGAAGACTGACCTGTGCGCTGATAAGATGTATATCTTCTCCAGTATCCATGTCTTTTCGATGATTGAGCATCCATGAGGGTGCAAGTGAGGTGATATTAGATAGAACATCATTGATGATGTCAATTTGTTTATCCGTAAGATCCCCCATTTTAGTGGTTGCTTTGATCTTTGTTTTTTTTACCACAAGATACGCGAGGTGACGGCCAATTCCTTTGATCTGAGAAAGACCAAAAATAAGTTGTTTGTCGCCGTCAATGTCAGTATCAGCTATACGTACAATATAACGAAAATCTTCGTCTTTGCCTTTTGGTGGTTTTTCCTGTTTTTCTGTTTTTTGTTGCGGTTTGGCTTGTTTTTCTTTTTCGGGGGATTTTTCTTCTTTGGAAGCTTTCTCTTCTGTGGTAGCAGTTTGCTGTTTCTCTTGAGGTGCTGGTTCTGCTTTTGTTTCTTTTGGCTCAGAGGTTTTTTGTTTTGATGTTTCGGTGTTTAATTCTGTATCGGATTTAGTTGGTTCTTCTTGAGTTGGAGCTGTTTCTTTCTGTTTTGGTGGTTGTGATGTTTCTTTTAATGGTTCTGGTTTTTGTTGTTCTGCTGGTTGCTCCTGTTTCTGTTCTTCTGCAGAGGGTTGGTATTCATCGGTTTCTTTTGGTGGTTGTTCGTCTTTTTGTTGTGTGTCGTGTTTTACATTGTCTTTATAAGTTTCTGAATTCTTGCGAGGCGCATTGTGTTGTTCATCTGTTTGTACTGTTTCTGCGGGTTGTTTTGCTTTTTTGGATTGTTTTTTTTCTTCTGTCAAAGGGATACCTCTACGTGTGTTTTGTTTATATTATAATGTTGTATACTATCTTGTATAAGATAAGGAAGTGCTGACAATAATAACAGAAGGTATATTTAAGCATTAGGGGGGTGTTTCTCTTATATTTGAACGAGAGTCTCTTGTACCGTAATTCATAAAGCATTAATAAGACATCATGATTACTGCAATTCAGATATGAGCGACAAAAAATGGGTTAGAATTGAGGATATTTTCTTCGAAAAGCTAGAGGGAACTAAACAGTCGGTGCGGGGATGGATCTATCGGACGCGTAGTAGTGGAAATATTGTTTTTCTTATTATTCGAGATGCAACCGGTGTTCTGCAGGTTACTGCAAAAAAGGAGATACTTTCTGATACCGAATTTGATAATGCAAAAAAGGCCTTGGTTGAATCCTCTATAAAAGTAACCGGCGTGCTACAAAAGGATGTGCGTGCTCCTCAAGGTTTTGAGCTGGAGGCTTCTGAGTTGGAGATAGTTGATTACGCAGAACCTTTTCCAATAACAAAGGATCAAAGTCCGGAGTTTTTACTTGATAATCGTCATCTGTGGTTACGATCTCAGAAGCTCACTTCGATTTTGAAGATTCGATCCACGGTGATTTATGCGATTCATCAATTTTTTAGAAAGCAGGGATTCTTTGAATTTGATGCACCGGTTCTTCAACCGAACCAATGTGAAGGAGGATCTACGCTTTTTGAGGTAAAATATTATGAAGATAAAACCTACCTTTCACAATCATGGCAGCTCTACGCTGAAGCAGGAATTTTCTCCTTAGAAAAAATCTATAATGTCGGTCCGACATTTCGGGCGGAGCGTTCAAAAACATCCCGTCACCTGTCAGAGTTTTGGATGGCTGAAATGGAAATTGCCTGGGCGGATCTCTCAGATATTCTTACCTTTGCTGAAAACGAGATACAATTTATCGTAAAAGAAGTGTTGAGCCATCATCAAAAAGAACTCAAGGATATACTCAATCAAGACGTTGATAAACTACGGCGTATCTCGCAAAAGAAATTCCCGATTATAACATATTCTGAGGCGTTAGATATCCTGAAAAATAAAGAAGATATGCAGATTGAATGGGGCAAAGACCTACGAACTCTTGAGGAAAATACGTTGATGAATCATTTTGATACACCAGTTATT
The DNA here is from genome assembly GCA_964612945.1 of uncultured Thermoplasmatales archaeon. Taxonomy (GTDB): domain Archaea; phylum Thermoplasmatota; class E2; order DHVEG-1; family DHVEG-1; genus CAZTFR01. Next base: position 18,427 of record CAZTFR010000032.1, on the reverse strand, counting down.
GTCACTCATTATCCAACTGAGATTATGGCATTTTATAAACCGCGGGATTCCAATCATCCAGAGACTGCATTATGTTTTGACATGATAGCTCCAGAAGGATATGGTGAAATCATTGGAGGTTCGCAACGTAGTCAGGACATTGACGACATGGAAAATCGATTGAAAGCGATGGGTGAAAATATCGATCAATATCAGTGGTATTTTGATCTGCGACGTTATGGCTCAGTTCCCCATGCCGGTTATGGTCTTGGAGTAGAACGAGTGGTAGCCTGGATCTGTGGGGTAGACAATATCAAAGATACAATTCCTTTTCCGCGTACACTCTTACGGTTCCGTCCATAATACTATACGAATGTTGATGAGAAGTATGAAGAAAACGGCACATGTTATAATATCTGGTCGAGTACAAGGAGTATGGTTTCGTTCAAGTACAAAACAACAGGCGGAGTCGCTCAATCTTACGGGATGGGTGAGAAATACCCCCGACAATAAAGTCGAAGCAATCTTTGAAGGAGATCAAGAGGACATTACTAAGATAATTTCATGGTGTCATTCTGGTCCATCAATGGCTAAGGTTGACGATGTACAGGTTAAATATGTGAAAAATACAGAAGAATTTGATGAGTTTACGATCCGTTATTAATCCTTTTTCAGTTGCTCAAGAAAGGCATCGATGAGCTGTTTGTCTCTATCGATAAAAATAATTTCTTGAAATTGTGATTCAAATTCTTTGGCAAGCTCCATCATAACAGATGCTGCTTGTTTTTTATCAACACCACCCACTCCAGTTCCCATCCCCGGGACTGCAATGGTTTGAATGTCCATTTCTGATGCAAGCATTAAAGCGGCCTTGGTTGCTTTTGATACGTTTTCTGAGGTAATTTTCATCGCTGGGCGAGTCATGGTCGGGGCATGTATGACATAGGTAGGAGTAAGCGTTCCTGCTGTGGTAGCAACCGCTTTTCCAATTTGAATAGTCGCTTGTTGTTGGGCTTCTGATTCAATCTGCTGTCCACCAGCACGTTTAATAGCCCCTGCGACACCACCGCCCATAATGCCTGTTGAGTTTGCGGGATTGACAATAGCATCTGCTTGAATGGTGGTAATATCGCCTTGTTTTATGGTGATCATAAGAGCAATCTCATTTACGTTTCTTTTTTAGTTTTTCTTCTTTTTTCTTTTGTTTCTTTTCCGCTTTTTCCTCTTGATGCTTTTTTTCTCGTGTCATACCGCCTTGAAGAATTCGGATACGGGTGTTTAAGGCGTGAATTTTTGAGTCATGAGCTTTCTTTTTTAGATTAAATTCTGCTTTGGTGATTTTTTTATCATCACATTTTTGTTTAAGTGCATCGATTTTTTGTTGTTCTTTATCTACACGTTTTTCACATTTTACGATATTTTTTTCTAAACGATCAAGAAATGCCATATGATAACCCTCATGTTTTTGTTTTTTTTTTTGTCGATATTAGTTTTTAAAGTACCTGACGGTATATCTTTGGGGAGGGGAAAGACAGTTAGTACTTATTAAAATTGTTATATTTCAGTTTCGTGTTATTGTGAAAACATAGACTGCTGTTGTGAAGCCGAAGTAAGTTCGGGGTAGCTAAATGGTGTGAGAACGTGGGGTGCCTTTGAGTTTTTGTTTTTTGCAGTGATAAGCTTTGAAATGGTATATGCATCCATGAGTGTATCATCATAGGGTTTGAGATAGTGGAGTGCTTCGTGGGGATTCTTAATCATGGTAAGCCATTGCGGGTAATTTGTGAATGGGAGAATGGCAGGCATCCGTTTTTTCTTGTTGTGGATATGTGCCATAAGTGTGTTTGCGGGAGTGGTAATGATAGTAAACGTGTAGGCGGTAGTATCTGTTTTTTTGTTTGTCCACTGTTCCCAGAGTCCCGCAAGAGCAAAGGGTTCATGGGATTTCATGCGGATGAAGTACGGATAGTTTTTTCCTTGGTGATGATGCCATTCGAAGAATCCGTCGATGAGAACAAGGCAATGATTGTGATGAGCGGCATGATGAAAGGAAGCTTTTTGGTAAATGGTTTCTGCTCGTGCGTTCATCGTTTTTTGTTGAATGTCTTCTGCCTGTTGTTGGGTGCGTACCCATGGGGGAATCATCCCCCAAGTAAATAGCTGAATTTTTTTTGGATCTTTGTTGGTAATAATAGGGATTTTCGGTAGTGAAAATGATGAAACATGATAGTAAGGGTGATATTCGTCGCTGTTTATAAATTGGGCATTAAAATGTGCTTCTAATGCATTCATGGAGCTGAAGATAGCGATATTATAACACATAGTTTACCATCCTTATTTGCGCAGACTGCTCGTTTTGATCTGGGGTTTTAGTATAGCAGAGGTGGTTTTTTTGTTTTTTTGTTGCTTATCTGCTATGTTTTTCCAAGCATTTTTTACCGGTGCTCCAAAGGTTTTCATGAGATAGGTGACAAGTCGCAGTTGTATTTATTAGATAAGGAGGGTTTAGTGAAAGTATACACAAAAATGGTCTTTTTGCAGAAATTTTCTTTTGCAATTCACTGATATAGTAGGGAAAAGAACGTGAGCTGATAAAATTAGTTCCCGATTGTATTTAATGGGTTTTTGCCCAGGTATATTTGCGGCGCTTACTTGTTTTTCCATATCCACATGCTGCGCAGACACGTTTTTGGATGTGATAGGCATGTTTTCCACATCGTCTGCACATGGTGTGGGTGCGTTTGCCGCCTGATCGTGAGGTGGTGCCTTTTGTCATGGTTTCACCTTGTTGTTTTATGGGGAGATAAAAATGATGTTGTCTCCGCGTACAATCACGGTGTTGTGTTTATTTTTTTGTTCGGTTTGTATGATCTCGTCAGCATTTTTTAACACCAGGTTCATGTGAGGGACATCGTAGCCGTCGAGTGTTCCTTGGTAGCGGACATTGTTGCGAAGTTCTACGATGACGCGGTTGTTAAGACAGCCGTGAAGGATTTTCAGGGGTTTTTCCATAAGATGACCTTTGGAAGGACGAAATATAGCTGATGTTTATAAGAGTTTGGGCCGGGAAGCGCATAGTTTTTTTCGTAACACTTTAAATTTCGAATGTGTTATAGGATGATGATGGTTTTGAAAAATAGGCATCAGGTAAAAACAAAGGAGATCTCACAGATTGAAATGATTCTTGAAAATACCTATGATACTTCTTTTTTTTCAAAGAAGTCAGTCTTAGAGTTTGCATCATTAGATGGGATCAAAGTGCTTTTGGTTGATGGAACTGTCGATTTTTTTTATGCCAAGGATCAATTGATTATTACGCTTCCTGCATTGGAGAGATATTCTGTTGCGCTTCCTTTTGTGGTAGTGGATATGGGTGCGGTGAAGTTTGTGACAAATGGTGCAGATGTGATGATTCCGGGTATTGTGTCCGTGGAATCATCTTTTGATGTGAATGCGGTGATTGGTGTTGTCGATGAGGTTCATCGTAAATATCTCTCTGTGGGGCGTGCATTGATGAATAGTTCAGAGATGCAAGCTAAATCATCAGGGAAAGGAATAGAAAATCTTCATTATGTTGGAGATGATCTGTGGATGAAGATCCATACAGTATCATAATATGGTTTGTCTTTTAGCTCTTAATGATTTCTTGTATAATTGTAGGTAGTTTTTCTAGTGAGTCTGTCAGAGAGTGATCATCGTGAAGAAAATGGATTGTGGCCTGTTGGGCTTTTGCGAAGGTGAGAATCCAATTATCTGGGACTACAGTATCGTTTGTTCCTCGAAGAATAGTGATGGGCATAGGAAGGTTTGTGCTGAAGAGCTGAGGTTGTTTCATATCATGTAGAATACGATGCGGCATACTGGTAATCGAGGTTATATCAAAGTCTAGTGGGAGAATGGCAGGGTTGAGAAGAATGAGATGGATTATATTTGAGTGATGCAAGGCAGTTGCTGCGGCCAGAAATCCTCCAAGTGATGAGCCGATGAGAACGATGTTTTGTTTGTCACTGATGGTTCGTGAGATACGGCGTAATGCATCAGCGATAATAAGATCCTCAGGTTTACCTGATCGATAGGATATTGCGGTGCATCCGAGTGTACGGTAAAGCAATGTTCCTTTGGTGCTATGAGGTTCTGATTGGTAGCCATGAATGTAAAACAGGTTTTTTTTACTCATCTACTCATCATATCTGCAGATAGAGAAAATCATATATAGTTTTGTGCAATTGAAAAGTACAGCGATTCGGTGATTTCCAAACGTTTTCCCATTTTTTATATACAGACTCCAACCATAAGAAATACTGTCGATGACCATGACCAATGAACAGCAGATTATAACAATTACGATGATAGTTTTTATCTATATTTCAACGGTGAGTGTATGTGGCATTGCAACAGGAATTTTTATCAATCCTTTTGTTGCTGATACACTCACAGACAATCATGTAAAAGCTGATGCTCTTTTCATCTATTCTTTATCTAAAACACAAAGAGTTAGCGGGTGGGTAAACATTACAGTGTTTGTCTCCCCGTGTAATTGTTCAGAGGTAACAAAGATGTATCTAAATGGGATGTTTCATTCAAATGGATCTCGTCGTTCCCAGGTTATCGAAGAAGATAATGGATATAAGGAAGTATTTGTGCATCATTGGAATACCTCAAAGGTTGTAGATGGTTATTATCTTCTCTCAGTTTATGGAAAACATGATAAAAGAATAGAATCATGTGTAGTAATCGTCAGAAATGAATACAGTTAGTATAGGTGCCTAGTTCTTTTTTCAACAATGAACTATATCGGAAAAATAAAGACCTATCAGCTCATCAAAAGTAAATGATTGCAACATTGATGGTATAACATCATTAAAAATGTAAAAAAATTACTCTAATTATAAGGAGAAAGTACGGCAAATGTCGAATAATTTAGCGAAAGCAATATAAATACTTACGTTATTCGTGTTACTGCTTAGCAACCAAACACATACTATCAGCCTGTCTGAAAACAACAAATATCACAAATAAGCAAACCTCAGAATTAAGTATGGAGCGGAGGAAGGGAGACTGTCTTTCATCATATTTACCCCCTGATTTTTTTCCCTTCCTTCAGTTGATTTCTTTTTGATTTTTCCCATGTATGATAAAAAAAACAAATTTATAAGGAAGTAAACGATTGCATATATGGGATACTCAAAAAAAAAAGCGTTGGATGGGTGAGCGCTCATAGAAATAGATTTCGGAGAATTTGCTAGAGAAGCAGCTGAGAAAATTCCACCTGTTGAAAAATTGTTTGCCATTGCATGGATTGTGTGCTGGTTTGCCGCCATATGGGACTATCATATTCAGTTCTTTTTAACGGGTCTGTTTTGTCTTTTTCTGTCTTTTATAATATTTGATCGTAAGGAAGGGAAATCACACACCAAAATCCCCGCTGTTCTTGTCATGGATAAAAGTAAGCGTTCTCTAATCGTTCAGAAGATTTATGAAGATGATCTTCGATGGGAAAATCATGAAATTTGCTCTGGCGCGGCAACGCTTCCACGAGGGCCAGTAAAAGAAGGAGATAAGGTGATGAATTGCTCGGGAAATGTCGCCCTTCGTCATGTTCCATCAAATACCTTACTGGGTGCCTTTGATTTTGATAAGTAAACGATCTTAGAAAGAAGTTTAAATACCCACGCTAATATATTAAGACTTTATTGAATGCAAATCCTTATAAGGTGATATTTAATTTACAGTTTCAGCAAATATACATAGGAGTTGAGTGACTTTATGGGATTAGCTAATCGCATTTTTGGTGAAAAAAGATCTGGGATTTCTGAAGGATACATCGATTTAGAAAAATACGTTGAATCAACTCATGATGATAATGCCGGTGCGAAAATGCATGTCGGCATCGGCATGATCCAGCGATATGAAGATATCAAAAAGATGAAAGATTATATCTATGGTGGCAATGTATTAATCCTTGATTTTTCACAGCTCTCAGATGAAGAGGTTATTTTGAAACGAATCACTACTGAACTGAAACGAATCGCCGATGATATCAATGGTGATATTGCTGGAATCGGAAATAACCTGATGATTGTCGCCCCACAGGGAGTCAAAATCGATCGGCGGAAAATTAAAGCAAATTTCGCTTAAAAGCAGTATTTTGTTCCTTTCTTTTTTTTTTGTCCTATAAGCTATATTTTATGTTGAAATTAACATCTTTTGAGTATTTTCCCCTAACAGTACCACACGGGAATCAGATGACTCTTTTAGAAGGGTATACCCAAGTTGGTTGGCCAGTCTCAGCCCAAATGCTTTCACCTTCTCATGCGAAGGCATCTGATCTATGGTAAGACGCTTACGAGAGGCGCCAACAAACACATATCCTTTTGGTTCAATAAACAGGGGATTTGCCTTTGTATCAAGCGTTGCATACAAGGAAATATCGCTATCACGCATATTCCATCCGTCCACTAAAGTATGACGAATCACCGTACGCGTCGAAAGGGAGGGTAGAAGAGCAAGGGTCTTTTGTAGCCGTTCCCATCCATCAGTAATTAGAGGTGCACACAGCCGTTTATACACCTGTTTTGATGGGGCAACAACAGAGACATACAGCTGTGTGGGCAGCGGATCCAAATGCTCTAAAACATCAGGGTTGGTGCCATTGGTCACAAGAAATGTTGTCATGCCCCGCCGATGACAGCGTTCAAAAAACTCACCTAAACGTGGATACAAGGTTGGCTCTCCAGAGAGGGAACAGGCAACCATCGTGGGCGTTTGTGCCTCCGTCCATTTATTTTGATCACAGCGTTCATCACCTTTAAAACCAGTGAGTAACCGCTGTTGGGCAGCAATACTCCCATCAAGAATCATCTCAGGATCATCCACAGCTTCCAAGGACTGTTCTGTGAAATGTTGATATCGCCAACAAAACAAACACATCTGCGTGCAGTGGCTAATCGTTGGTGTCATCTGAAGACAGCGATGAGATTTTATTCCATAAAACTGTTGTTTATAACATACCCGATTGAACAAAAGACTTTGCCGCATCCAATGACATAGCTTCACCCCAGAATGATCTCCTACTAAGGCATATCGTTGTTTCTCCAGAATCTTTCGCAGCTCAGCCTTCATGGTAACTCAGAAACCCAAACTATACCCCACACATTTAAATGATTTGTCCCATCGCTAAACAAGATAGTTAACAGGCAAAATCATCGATATCAGGGTAAATGTCATCATTAAAAATGATAGAAAGTTTACAGAGATGACAAATTCCCTCCGAATCATCTGGCGTCAATGGCCCTCCACACATCAAACAGTATCGTTCCATACCCGGTCTATCAATCCTTTGATCTTATTTCTAAAGACCCATAAGTTCCTTCTCTTTTTAAACATTTCATTTCATACCAAATGCAAATGTTTTAATAGCAGCAAAATACCATTTTCAAAAAATTAAATAAAAATACCGGAAAAAATGAAATCAACCAAAGCTTTTTACCAAAATAATTGAGACGAAACGATAAGATATTATAGAAAAAAAGAGCATATAAAAGTTTTTTTGAAAATTAAATAATCAGAAAGGTTTATGAAAAAAAATTCATTGTTATGCCATGAAAGTTTCTATAATAGAGCAAAGATTAATTTAGAATAGCTAACAAAATTATCTATTCTTCGACGAGTAATCTTTATTTATTAATAGCGATACTCTTTAATAATAAATTATATATACACTCTAATTCAATATATAAAAGAAAATATATAAGTGAACATCTCTTTACAATTCAGTGGTATTGGAGGAAAAAACAAGCCACGATACTCCACGAGGGTCGCAAATGATTCAAAAAGCACTTCAAAGTAACATATCTATCACCTATTTTTTAATCGTACTCCTTCTCTGCAGTACAATACTTCCTTCTGCATTTGCGGAAACAAGTACTCCGAGTATGGAAGGATTTTCCCGAGGTATAACTTGGAAACCCTATATTCCACTAAAAAAAATAACCTTTATTGATCATGATCCCGCTCGTTTAATCGATGATTATGGCTATCTTGCATCAATTCCAACCTCTATTTTTTATGATGAAAACACCGATCAAATCTACACACATCCCCTGCTCTATTACGATGATCGATATGTTCCAGATGAGGAGGAAAAACTCAGTCTTAATGCTCGTCAAGGAATTGATTACTTTATGGAGGATTATATATCCTATGCAGATTCCAAGCTTGATCAACTCACCCTGATAAATGTAGAACAAAATCGATTAGATCCCGAGTGGCAAGCTCAAAACTATACTATCATTTCAGAATCAAACCCTGCATCTCTTGCAAAAAAGATAGCACTTCAGGATTGGTCATATTCAGATCAGGCCGTTATAGCAGTAATAGAACCAACCATGGAACAACCCACAAATACCACATATGGCACTCTTTCAGGTACAGTACCTAACCGAGACATAGTGAAGGAACATTTCGAGGTGCCAAAAACAAATAAGGTTTATCCCACGTATCATAGATTTACGGTCCCGGAAGGCTATAAATTTCTTAAGGTTCGATCCTGGTATCCGTGTTTCTATTTAAATGCAGGATTACCGGGATTTGAAGGCATCGTCAACATGTCCATCCCTGCAGGGGACCGTGATCTACAAATCTACTGTAAAGAAAACGACAAGTGGATGATGGCAGGAATAACCAACGCATGGAACGCCCCAGGCGGTATGGACATTGATAAAACATCTGTCTATGTCTATAAAAGTGGTGATTGGAGCGTTGCTTTAACTGATGTTCCCACAAAAACATATGATGACAGTCTTTTTTCAGGTGACATCATTAAAACAGGGCTGGAAGTACAAAAACATCGTAATTTCCTCGATTTTCTATTCTTCGGACGATACGGTCGATTCCTTGATATTTTAAAAAACATGCGTCAAGTCATCTACCAGATTGATGTGGAAATGTATCCTGGAGTGATGCTTGATATCCCCGAAAAACCTCCATTCGGCTGCCGTCATGGCCAATTTGAGATAACCTGGGATGATCCTTCAGCAGATCTTGGAATTTCACTAATTGGCCCCTCCGGTGAAGAAGTATTATCCACAAGAGAGGAAGGCGTCAGAGCCAGCTGCCATTTTGCCTTACAAGAAGAATACTTACAAATATACGATGCAGGTAAAACAGCAATGATTGTACAACAGCTTGGTGAATGCCGCCCTGATGAAAACTATAAACTCTGCGTGTTTTCAACAAACGAACTTGACCAACCCGTTGATTTTACTATTCAATATTCCTGGGAGCAGAATTTTACGAGATCTTATGGTGATGGCCTTGCATCAGCATCAAATGGTGCAATCTATGCATCATTGGTAAATGCTCCGCTTTTATATGTTACCACAGATACACTTCCGGAATGCACAAAAGAAGCAATAACCAAACTTGGTGTCACCGATATCACGCTCATCGATCTCCATAAACATCTTCAAAATGAAATACTTTCGCAACTACAACCATACTCAACAGAGTTAAATCATATCACAGAGTATTCAGACCTCTATGATACTATACGGGAACGATCACATGAAAACGATATTATTTTTACCACCTTCGACCCTTATAGCTACTGGTATATTGGAAAGCTCAAAGCGGAAGGAGAGCTACCGGGAGCAACCGCACTTGGTCCCGCTGCTTATCTTGCCGCCCATCATGGTAGTCCTCTTCTTATCATCGATAATCATCCAGAATTGTCGAGCGCAATTCCCTGGCATAACGAATTATGGGGACGTCATCCCGATGGGCTTTCAAAACTGCCAACAGTATCAGAGATGTATCTCACAGGAACGCGTGTGTACGATTTCTTAAAGGACCATGAATATGATAGAGAAGGATTGGAATCTCTTGTGACAGTCGCAGGACAATTCGATATCGGTCTGACCTGGGATCGCGTGTTTGTAGGAAAGGCAAAACCTGGAAGATTCATCGGAACGCCAACCGATCTATCAGTATGGATTTCCAAAAGCGTGTTCTATCCACAACTTATTTTTGAAAATCCGGCCCTAAAAAATCCTAACCCTTACAAGCTTATTAATGGAAGTAGTAGTGAACGAAGGCCTTTGCTTGCTCGAGGGAAATTCGGACTGAAAATAACAAAAGAATCTCAAGAAGAAGAATTTCAATATCCTGTTCTTGACACCTTAATTTGTTACGATCATAAATTCAATAGCCGCGCAAGCGACTATTGGGGATTTAAATATAAAACAGCAGACGGCGATATACCTGGAGAAACCCAATCGTTAAATCCCATCGACGAAGGTGTCATGCTAGCAGTCAATGGTGAACAAGGTGGTTTTCTCCCAGATCTTAGCGGCTCGGAAGTGCAACCATTCTATTTGAAAAAAGCAGGGTATGACCCAGTGTATTCCACCAGTTTTGAAGCAAACATGGAAAACCTCAACCGGGGAGTTCTCCTGTGGATAATTAATACGCATGGAGGCCCAAAAGATGGAGGTCTTCTGATGTTTTGGGATGTAAACGCTGAAGGCAGCCGCCATTACCCGACAATCCCGCTCGCAGGATATAACAAAGAGACTAACCCCTGGCGGGGCTATGAATGGCTGTTAGGAAGTACTGAAGAACCAGATACGATGACCTCTGAAATTCATGGGATTGCCGCAGCGCTTGCAGGAAATCCAGATCCTCGGGGACTTCGATTGTTTACCACCGCCCTTGATTGGGCTACTGCCAAACGACCTGTTCGAGATATATTTGGAAAACTATCAAGCCTTCCGCTTATCAGACATATTGTCCCAGATTGGTTCCAGGATACCCAAGACTACTACGATGGCGTAATTATCAGCGTCTTCATCGGACGGTTCGGAACAAGCTGGTATTCTGGCCCAGAAATCGAAGCTGAGCTTGACAATCTTCATTCTATCGGTGTCAGCAGCGTAGCATGTCTTCCCGCCGGTAAATATCTGCATCTGAGTTTGATGCGACATGGCTCTGTGTTTCAAATTATGGACCCCTGGGCTACCTCATGGTATTCTGATGTCTGGCAGAACGGTGTTCCACGTGGTATCGCATTAGGCCAAACCATAGGAGAAATCTACACTGAAGGAATCAGCAAAGTCGGAATTCTATACATCACTGATCCACCACAATGGTGGTGGGATCTTGCAGAAAATGTTTGCCTATACGGTGATCCTGACCTGCGCATCTGGGTGCCCAGCACTGAATACAGCTCGATGAATCACTGGGAACAAGAAGAAATCCGTGCTCTCTCGATCGAAAACCCAGAAACATTCACGGTAAGCGGCCACATGCCCTTTGGAGCACACAACTATCCAAACGCATATATGCCAACACCTCTAGTAATGCAGATCATATACCTCATACTGATTATTGCAGCACTTGCCCTGCTTATTTTCGGTGGCATTATTCTACTGAAACGAAGACGCTAAAAAAAAGTGTGCACCCATCGTATTCTTTTTCTCTAAAATAACGGTAACTTATTTGAAACAGAATCAGATTCCACACAGAGAAACATGCAAATTGATCCCTGGAGCTCCACAACCTACCAAGATTACGCACGATTACGCGACGAATTTGGTATACAAGAATTCACCGAAGACCTCTGGAAAACCCTGCCTCATGCCCATCACTTGCTCAGAAGAGGAATCATATTTGGCCATCGCTGCTTTGAACAAATACAGCAGGCTATTGCTCAAAAAAAACCATGGGCGATTCTCACCGGATTGATGCCCTCGGGAAAAATGCATCTCGGCCATAAGATGGTCATTGACGAAGTCATCTATTATCAAAGCATTGGTGCCGATATCTTCATTGCTGTTGCCGATATTGAATCCTATGCCACCCGAGGATACACCTTACAAGAAACCAAACAGCTTGCCCTTACCGAATATATTCCCAGCTATATCGCATTGGGTTTACAACCAGAACGGTGTCAAATCTATTTTCAATCAAAAGACCAACATGTCAAAGATCTCGCAATTCTGACTGGGAAAAAAGTCAACTGGTCACAAATGCAGGCAACCTATGGGTTCAACAACGCAACAAACATGACCCATATCTTTTCACCTCTTATCCAAACCGGTGACATCCTTCACGTTCAACTCGACATCTTTGGCGGACCACGGCCTACCCTGGTCCCTGTTGGTGTCGACCAAGACCCACATATACGACTCTGCAGAGACATCGCACAAGCCCACCGTCTCTTCAATGTCACCATCACAAAAGACAACAAAATCGGCGTATTCGTGAAAGTTGATAGCAACGTCGACCATTTGCTTACCCATGCAAAAAAAACTCTTCATACGCTTAACTTCACTAATCTTAAAGAAATCACGAAGTACAAAGCACTCTACATAGATGATGCCACCCCCGCAGATATCCTCCAAATTGATAATGCGCTTGCCCGCTCAGAACCACAATTTAATGGATACGGTTTCTTTCAACCCTCCTCAACCTACCACCGATTTATCACTGGTCTTACCGGTGAAAAAATGTCCTCATCAAAGCCAGAAAGTGCCATCTTCCTATCAGATACACCAGAGCAGGCAACCAAAAAAATCATGAATGCAAAAACCGGAGGAGCTGTTTCGCTTGAAGAACAAAAAAAACATGGGGGAACACCCCAAAAATGCGTGATATATGAACTCTTCTTGTATCATCTCATCAAAGACGACAGCACACTCAAAGAAATCTATAATGAGTGCACCACTGGGAAACGAATGTGCGGTGCCTGTAAAAAACAAGCTGCCGAACACATGAGTGCATTTCTTAGAGAAATCCAACAAAAACGATCAGATGCACAGAAACATATCGGAAAATACCTTAGGTAAACAATACCGCTCAAAGCAGAGGAAAAAAACCATGCTCATCAAAGAAATTATGACCAAACCGGTCATCACTATTCCCCCGCATACCACTGTTCAAGATGCATGTATGATATATAAGAACAAAAAAGTAGGATGCTTACTGATTGAAGAAAATAGGACGTGTCTTGGTCTTGTAACCGAACGAGACATCATTGAACGTACTATCTGCCTGCGCAAAAATCCTGAAAAAACCCAGGTTGCAGACATAATGACCACTGATCTTCATTGTGTCTCACCACTTCAAACGCTAGAAAAAGCGCTTGAAAAAATGAACAAATATCAGATTAAAAAGCTACCAGTCATTATCAACAATGAACTTATTGGTATTGTAACCGTCACAGATATTTCTCGAGCAAAACCAGAGCTGACCGAACGATTCATCGATTCGTGGATCCAACCTCGTTGGATTGATTAAACCTCCCATAAAACCAATACATCACTGCAATGTAGTTATATGGGTATCTTTTTAAAGCAACAATTGATTTCTAAGTGATTATAGGACATGGGTTGCAGAGGGATTGCACCAATGATACAGATTAAGCGGGTGGTCATACCAATTGATGACTCGGAGGCATCTCAAATAGCAGCAGAACAGGCTGCTTTTTTTGCAAAGGCGCTTGATGTCGAGGTGTTACTTATCAATGTCGATGAATCAAGAGAGTTTATGATATCAAAGATGCTTGAAAAGAAAATTTTGCAAGAAAAAAATATTCTTCTTGAAAACACTAAACAAAAAGTAGAGTCATGGGGTATCTCTACCCAGACGAAGATGATGCTTGGTCAACCGGCGCAGGAAATTTCAAATTATGTGTCTGACTCCGATTTAATTGTCATGGGGAGTCATGGACGTGAAGGATTTAACAAGTTTTTTTTAGGAAGTGTTTCAGAGCAAGTTCTTCGAAGTGCCCCTTGTCCAGTGATGATTGTAAAACCTTTTAATAAAAAAGGGGTAATAGCGAAGAAAGAACGAGTTTAGTCTTTCTTGTTTTTGTCTTTATCATCTTTTACTTTGTAATCTGCATTAATCGTATCGTCATCAGTTGATGATTGTTTTTTTTGGGAGGCCTCCTGTTGTTGAGCTTGTTGTTGTGCAGCCTGTTGATATATGGATTGGGATGCTTTCTGAAGAATTTCTTGTAATGCATCTGTTTTTTCTTTGATTTTATCGATATCATCACCGGAAAGTGCTTCGTGCAGTTCCTTTAATGCTTTTTCGATGGCTTCTTGGTCTTCTTTGTTGAATTTATCTTTTAGGTCTTTGAGTGTTTTTTCTGTGGTATGTGCAAGTGCATCGGCATTGTTTCGGATTTCGATTTTTTCTTTTCGTTTTGTATCCTCTTTAGCATGTTGTTCAGCGTCTTTTTTCATTTTTTCAATTTCGGTATCTGATAGTTTTGTTGAACCGGTGATGCGGATGGATTGTTCTTTGCCTGTTCCAAGATCTTTGGCCGCAACATTGAGGATGCCGTCTGCGTCGATGTCAAAAGCAACTTCGATTTGTGGTACACCTCGTGGTGCTGGAAGAATGCCGTCGAGGTGAAAGCGACCGAGACTTTTGTTATCTGGTGCCATAGGTCGCTCTCCTTGAAGGACATGTATGTCAACGCTGGGTTGATTATCTGCAGCTGTTGAAAATATTTTGCTTTTTTTGGTGGGAACTGTCGTGTTTCGTTCAATGAGCGGGGTGGCAACACCACCGAGTGTTTCAACAGAGAGAGTAAGTGGTGTTACGTCTAAAAGGACAATGTCTTTGTCAATATCTCCAGATAATATGCCAGATTGTATAGCCGCTCCAATTGCGACGCATTCCATGGGATCAACATCTCGTTTCGGTTTCTTTCCGAAGATGTCTTCTACTTGTTTGGTGACTAAAGGTATCCGTGTGGTTCCTCCAACAAGAACAATATGGTCAATATCTGAGGGTTTCAGTTTTGCATCTTTTAATGCTTGTTTACATGGTTTTTCTGTTTTTTCAACAAAAGGAGTGATGATTTCTTCGAATTTCGCACGACTGAGTTTTATTTCCAGATGTTTGGGTTCTCCGTCGACGACGGTGATATAGGGAAGGTTGATGTCTGTCTGCAGTGTTGAGGAGAGTTCCATTTTTGCTTTTTCTGCGGCTTCAAGGATTCTTTGGAGGGTTTTCGCGTCTTTGTGAAGGTCAACATTGTGTTTCTTTTTGAATTCTTTTATTATGTAGTCGACAAGTGCTTGATCCATATCCGAGCCGCCGAGCTGGGTGTCTCCATTCGTCGATAAGACTTCAAAAACGCCATCACCAACTTCCATGAGGGTAATATCAAACGTACCTCCTCCAAAATCGTACACAGCGATACAGTGATCCCCTTCTTTTTCAAGGCCATAGGCAAGAGATGCTGCAGTTGGTTCATTGAGAATACGTTTAACAGTGAGTCCGGCGATTTTTCCAGCATTTTTTGTGGCTTGTCGTTGATCATCGTTGAAGTATGCCGGAACGGTTATGACAGCTTCTGTTAATTTTTCTCCAAGGAAATCCTCTGCATCTTTTTTGATTTTTTGAAGGATAAAGGCAGAGATTTGCTCCGGTGAATATTCTTTTCCGTGGAGGTTGACTTTATCCCCGGATCCCATTTTTCTTTTTATGCGCTGTATGGTTCCTTGAGGGTTTGTTACGGCTTGTCGTTTTGCTGCTTCACCAACGAGTCGTTCTCCTTCTTTTGTGAAAGCAACGACGGAGGGAAAGTAGGGTTGTCCTTCGGCGCTTTTTATGATTTTTGGTTTTCCAGCTTCAATATAGGCTACTTCTGAATTGGTAGTACCAAGATCAATTCCAATAATTTTACTCATGTTTTTTTTCCACCTCCTTTGATGATGTGGTCTTTTTTGCAACAATTACTTGTGCAGGTCGGAGCAGTTCATCTCCGATAAAATATCCTTTTTTGATTTCTTCGACGATTTCGTTGTCAGTACAGTCTTGTTTTTCGATGGTGGTGACTGCATGATGACAATTATGGTCGAAGGGTTTTCCTATGCATTCGATAGGTTGAATGTGTTCTTTTTCAAGAAATTGTTCGATGTTTTGAAGAAGGATGCGGAGTCCTTCTTTTGGATTAGCATCGTCGAAAGCTATTTGTAAAAGTTCATGAAGAGTAAGTAATTCTGAGAGGTATTTGTTTCTGATCTCTTTTTCTTTGTGTAGGAGTTCTTTTTCCATTCTTTTTTGAAGATTTTGATAATCAGCAAGGAGTCTGAGTATTTTTTTCTGTTTCTCGTCTAATTCCTTTTGAAGGGTGTTTATAGTACCATCTGTTTTCTTTTTTTGTGGTGTTGCTGATTTTTTTTTGGTGGTTTTTTTTGATGTCATTGTTTCATGAAAAAAAGAAAAAAAAGGGGGGAAAAGGCCTGTTTTTTTTAATAGTCAGGCATACCGCCCATGCCGCCCATTCCTGGTGGCATTCCGCCGGCTCCGGGTGCTCCACCTGGGGCGCCGCCTCCTTTAGATGCGATGACATCATCGATGCGGAGAATCATATTAGCGGCTTCTGAGGATGCTTGTATTTCTTGGACGCTGACGCGGAGTGGTTCGATAACGTTTCCTTTGATCATGTCACCAACTTTTCCTCCAGGTACATCTATTCCTGCGTATTTGTTTCCTTTTTTGTGCATACGTCGCATTTCAAGCATCATATCGATAGGGTCAAGCCCGGCGTTTTCTGCAAGAGTTTTCGGTACAATTTCAACGGCGTTTGCAAATGCTTCGATAGCCATTTGTTCTCGTCCACCAACTGAGGTAGCAAATTCTCTGAGTGCAAGAGATACTCGTGTAGCTGCTGCTCCGCCTCCAGGTGTCATTTTGCCGTCTTCAAGGGCAACCTTGGTGACGAAGAGTGCGTCATGCATGCCGCGTTCGAGTTCGTCGACGATATGTTCGGTGCTGCCTCGGATGAGGATACTGACTGCTTTGGGATTTTTGCATTGGGTGATAAAAGTCATTTTGTCGTCGCCGATTTTTTGTTCTTCAACAAGTCCTGCATTTCCGAGATCACTTTTAGCGAGATCGTCAAGGTTTGCAACGACACTTGCACCGGTTGCTTTGCTGAGTTTTTCCATGTCGCTTTTCTTGGCGCGGCGTACAGCATAGATTCCTTCTTTTGAGAGGAAATGTTGTGCGAGATCGTCAATTCCTTTTTGACAAATAAGTACGTTTGCACCGCTCTTTTTGATTTTTTGAACCATCTTTTTGAGCATGCCTTCTTCTTCGTTGAGGAATGCTTGTAGTTGGGTTGGATCGTTGATTTGGATGCGGGCGTCGACTTCTGTTTTTTTGACTTCTAATGCGGAGTTGACGAGTGCGATTTTTGCATTTTTTACACGTTTTGGCATGCCGTCGTGTACGCGTTCTTTGTCAAGGATGATTCCTTGGATGGTTTCAGTATTGCTGATGTTTCCGCCTTGTTTCTTTTGGATTTGGATGTTGTCCATATCGACATAGGTTTTATTTCCTATTTTTTCTGCGACACTAGTGACTGCTTCGACAGCGACGTCGGAGAGTACTTCTTTTGCTGCACTTGCACCTTTACTTGCCATAGAGGTCATTGCAATCCTTTTGAGAGTGGTTTTATCTCCTTCTTTGATGGGCATTGCCATCTTGTTGAGTGTTTCAACTGCTTTTTCTGATGCAAGTTTAAAGCCGTGGGTGATAACAGTTGGGTGGATGTTTTGTTCGATGAGTTCTCCAGCATATTTGAGAAGTTCTCCAGTGAGAATGACTGCGGAGGTTGTTCCATCGCCACATTCTTCATCTTGTGCTTTGGCAACTTCGACAATCATTTTTGCTGCTGGATGTTCGACATCAATTTCCTTGAGGATCGTTGCACCATCGTTTGTGACAACGACATCGCCCATGGAATCTACGAGCATTTTGTCCATTCCTTTGGGACCCAATGTTGATTTCACGGCATCTGAGATTGCTCTAGCTGCCATAATGTTGTTCAGTTGAGCTCCTTTTCCTTTTTCGCGTTTTGTTCCTTCTTTTAGGATTATAATTGGTTGTTGGCCTCCTGCCATCATAATTATCAATACCTCCTTCTGTAGATTTTTGGTAAAATCAAGAAATGCATATAAACACTTCTATATAAATATTGCGGTTGAAGCAGTAGTTCCGAAAGTGCTCTAAAATAAGAGAAAACCAGGAAAGAAACTGTGTATAAATAGATTTTGATGGGGAGAAAAACAGGTTTTCCTATCTGTTGGAGACAAAAATGAGGTGTTTTTTACTAAAAATAGTGAATATAGATCTATTATAAACTAAGAAAAAAAGAGAATAAAGAATTGGTTTGAAGGAGCATGTTATCCTCCTCCAGGATCTATTGTATAAAGTATAGTTCCAAAGTATTTTGAGGTTATCAGATGGTCTTGTTTTACTTCTCCAAACAAGGCAAGCCATATCAGAATGTCTGCAAGTAACCAAAGGTTATACAATAAAACTGAAAAAAGGAAGTAAAATATTCTAATCAAATAATTTTTAGAGGTTGTCTTGGCTAGGAATGAATGTTTTTTGACTTTGTAACTTAACTTCGCCACATTAG
>CAZTFR010000031.1:0-23834 GCA_964612945.1 uncultured Thermoplasmatales archaeon | reverse complement strand
CAATGCTAAAATGCAATAAACCAAAGAAACAAGCTAATTTTTCAACAGCCTCTACCATTTTATACCACTATAACGATATATTTATATAGTTTGGTTTCATAATGTTACATGGGGGAAACATGAAAAAAAAAATATTGGTAGGAACTATACTTTCAGCTGTTTTTATCGCGCTCCTCCCCATATCATCAGTTGCGGGAGTCCATCACCAGGAACTCAATAGAGATGCCACTTCATCGCCATTGTTCGCCGCTCGCATGCAGCAACAACTCGACAAGCCACTCATCCATATACCAAATCAGGACTATCTTGGCCAACGAAACGCACCAACGATCTTTTTAACCAAACGATCAACACTGAATGGAATGCTCGAACGGTCCCATCGGATAATCAATGCAGAACCCCGACTGTTCGAAGCAGCAATCCAACGCATCCTCTCCTCACCTGAAGCTCAGCAGATCATGGATGACTATGACCTGGACAAATCAGCAGTTGACCAAGAACTGCAAGTACTTCTCAACGACCCTGCATTACTTCAGGAGAAAATGAAAGGAGCATCACAAATTATTTCACCGCTCGCCGACGATCCGATACCCTTGCAACTCTCGACCTCAAGCGCACTCGGTTGCTTCATCATTGTCCTTATCATGGTGCCACTGCTACTCACCATTGCACTAGTCATCGCAACTGTCACCATCATCACCTGCATCAACCTCGGTGGCTGCCTGGAGAACCTTCTTAACGGCCTAGTCGAAGGATTCGTCCAACAACTCACACCGCCGGACGAGCTGATATAAACGCCACCTCCCTCCTTCTTTTTTCTTTGTTCGACAAATTTATATAATTAAAAAAGGAATAAATAGAGATTGAAAATATGATCCATCATAAAAAACTCATTCTCACCACCTGCCTCTGCCTCATTCTTCTCCTACATACGCAGATAGGCACTTCAGCTTATCTAATCTCTCAGCACTCCTCTGTTCTTTCCTCCGATAGTAGTCATCGCGAATACAGCATTCTCAAAACCACTCTATCTCTCGGCTCACTAGAACGCTGGTTTACCAGCCAACCCGCAATTGAATTTGCCTCTGCAATTGATACTTCTATGACCATAAAATTTGTTGACGGTACCTACGTGGTTTTCCTTGATTATCATCCTCAAATCTCAACAAATACAAACCGATGCACAACACACCGTTCCCCGCTAACAGAAATCAGAACATCAGAAGATAACATGACCGCATTGCTCCTTAACCCCTCTGCGTATTTGTATGGAGATCGACATTGCACCCAAATCGGTAACACCTTACATGCAGCAGGCTATGCAACCTCTTATCTGTCTGATAACCAGGTCACCTTATCTGTTATCAAAAACAATCTCACCGCAGCAATCCTCTATCTCAACACCCATGCAGGCTACTGGGATATCGACGGCGATCATACCCCTGATGCCGTGGTCATCGCCACCGGAGAACCATGGACAGCTACCACCCCAGACGACTACGCATTCGAATACACTAACCACATGATTATCAAAGGACTAGTCGGAGATGACGCTTTTATCGCTTTTACCCCTGCGCTCATTGAGTACTATTATGAAGAAGACGACTGCGCCAACGCTTTGATTTATATGGCAACCTGCCACGCTGCATATGACTCCTCCATGGCAGATGCCTTTCTCTCAGCAGGAGCATCCACCTACCTCAGCTGGACGCGGGGAACAATTTCTTGGACAAATAGTCTCACCTCACAACTAATGTTTTTGTTACTTAGCCGTGGATTGTCCATTCAGCAGATATGCAGCATCATTGGACCCGGCGGCCTACTGAACTTCCTCCTTTTATCCCGCCTCACCTACTATGGAGATGGAACCTACACCCTACCAACCGCATAGAAAAAAAGATTACACCCAAAACAACGATTTCATCAATCGTTTCACACGAGATGGAAGGTCTCTTTGTGGTTTTCCTTGAAGCATAGCCTGCGTAGCGGAAACGTAGGTATTGACGATTTCCTGGAAATACCACCGGCCGTAGTTACTGTCTGCTTTTGCAGGGCTTCCCACATAACCATCGGTGAGACCTAACTCTTTAAACGTTTTACCGAGTACCCGTGGTGAATACAAATCACGATACATATGCTGCAGATCAGCATACGATGAATCTACCAAGTAGGGATATTGATACCGAATCAAAGAAGTCTCCCGAAAGCCTGCATGCACTTCTTTTTTCGTATCAAACCCAACCTGCGGTTCATTTTTGTCGGTGTCATGACTGAAAAAATATGGCCCCCAGGGCTCAATAATTGAAATGTCAAACCGTCGCTGTGCCTTCCTCATCGTTGCATAGATCGCCTTTAAATGTCCAAGATCCATATGAAAGGTGCAAATCACAAAATAGATAAATCCATGGGATGCAAGCGCAGAAACGAGATCATACAGAATGGTTTTTATAGCCTTCTGATGCGTTGAGATGGTCCCTGGAAAACCCTGTGAAATTTTTGTATATCCAACAGGGATACTTGGGTACAAAACAAAGGAATGCTCAGGGTGCTCCACCATCAGCGTCCTCATTGCTTCTTTTGTAGTATCACGAGCAGTCATAAAATCTGTTCCCACGGGGAGATGAGGACCATGTTGCTCAAGGGGGCTAAGGGGAATAAATATAACTGTTTTTTCCTTATCGTATTGCTCAAGCTTTTTCCAGCTGAGTTCCTCTATCTGGATGATTTTTAGTTGTGTAGGTTTTGATTTGCGCGTGTTCCTTTTCACGTGATCACGTCACATCCATTTGCTTTTATAATCACGGTATGTTCTTTCTGGGTGACCATCCCATTATTCTGTTCGATAAGTTGAGGATACTGATGGAGTAATCGATACATGCTCATTCGTTTTAATATCCGTTCGACCGAGCCCTCCGGTAGAAAGCTAGTGCACCATCGCTGTGCAAAAGGAAGCGAGGTAAAATGCTTTTGCATCTGATGGTAGCATTGTTTTGTTTTATGATCTCGGATAAGGCGAGCGCGAGGTGTTTTCTGACAGAGATAGATATTGCTTCCCGATCCTGAGGTAACATGGCCAAGACCATCTGTGGCAAAGGGTTCTATTGCAAGCACATCACCTGCTTTTGGTTTCACTCTGTTGATCCGACTGGAAACATTAGGGACAGAGATGCCGGAGTGAAGATTGTATTGTTCGAGACTATGACCGGTGAGATTGTCAATAGGGTGATAGCCATAGCCTTTAATGGTTTCTTCGATTTTTTTTCCAACATGTGATAAGTTTACCCCTGCTTTTATCATGTCGATAGCATGTTGTAATGCTTCTTTTGAAGCATCAATTAGTTCGGTATAGTTGGTGGTGCCGACTTCAACGGTTTCTGCGGTATCTGCAATGTATCCATCAACATGGGCGCCGACATCAATTTTTACTAGATCTCCTTTTCGAATATGGTGGGTATCGTTGATATGAGGGGTGTAATGTGCAGCAATCGTATTAACTGAAATATTGGCAGGAAAGGCAATCCCTGCACCCTGGTTGATGATGTGTTGCTCCACGGTTTGTGCAATATGTTCAAAGGATGTGCCATCTGTGCACAATGATGCTCCTAAGGTGCGTGCATCAGCTGCGATGCGTCCTGCTTTAAGATACTTTTCCCGTATGGTTGTATCCATTATATCATGTCCAGTATACGTTGGATTGGAATGGGTCCCTTCCGAATAAGAGATGGTGGTATGGTGGTGAAATCAACAATGGTGGAGGGTTGCCCGCTGAGACGACCTCCGTCGATATATACGGCGACTTCAGATCCGAAGAGTTTTTTGATGTCAGCAATCATGGTGGGAGGCTGTTGGGTGTGAATATTTGCACTGGTCACTGTAAGGGGTCCTGTTTTTTCTAGCAATGATCGTGCAATATCGTTATCGGGAATGCGAACCGCTATCTTTTTTGATCCTGCGGTAAGAAGATCTGCTATATGAGACTGTTTGGAAAGCAGTGCAGTGAGCGGACCTGGTAAAAGGTTCGTAAGCAGAGATCGGAGGTGTGCAGGCACCATTGCGATATGTTCCATGTCGCTGATAGTGGCCACAGCAACAGGTATAGGTTGTATTTCAGAACGTTGCTTCAACCGAAATATCTGTTTGATCGCAGAGTGATAGGAAATCCCTGCTCCCAGAGCGTATTGGGTGTCAGTTGGGTAGACCACCACTGCTCCGGCGTGAATCGCTGTTGCTGCGTGGTCGGTCAGGTCTTGTTGCATAGCTTGTTTACGAGAGTTATTCGGTTTTTACAAAATCGCCAAGTGTATATCCGGAGGTCTGATGATGTGTCGTAGGAACTTGTTTGACCTCTTCCATAAGATTGAGGTCCAGTTCTTTTTCTAGTTTTTTGATGAGTTGATCTGTGGGTCTCAGATCCCCGTTTTCGATTTTTGAAAGCGTGACCGTACGTTCTCCAATGCGAAACCCTAGTTTCTCTCGCGTCAATCCTTTTTGTTCTCGCGCTTTTTTGATAACCTCGGGATAGTCGGAAATCAGTTCTTTTTCCATCTTTGTGAAAACATCTTTTTTCCTCTGTTTTCTTCGTGCGCGGAACACTGGTGGGGCAGCAGTTGGTTGCTGCTGAATGGGACCTTCTCCATGTTGCAAGCAGCTGGGGCAGACAAGCATCTTAACTCCATCTATTTTTGTTGGCTTACATACCTTACATTCTCTTCCACATAATTCGCATTGCATACTCTCTTTTTCCCTCCAACCAAGAATAAATCATGCGCTCCTTTCCCTAATACGCGTCTCATTTACAGTAATCCTGCTTTTTGGAGGATCATCAAATCTTCGGTGCTCAGTTTTTCTCCTCGTTTGAATTTCTCAAAGATGAGATCCGCCTGTTTCTGAGCTGTGGTGACATCCACTTCTTTCTTCTTTTTATCCTTTGCTCTTTCCTTCGTGGAAATGGTTTTTTCAAGATCATGGATGGTATTGACATAGTTAATAAATTCTTTATGGATTTTATCAGCTTCAATTTTTGTCATCACAATTTTTTCTTGAATCTCTGTTGTTTTATTACTTAGAGAATCAAGTTGTTGTAAGAGCTCAATCATTTGTTGATGTTCTTCTTGAGCCTTTTTTGCCATTTTTTCGACAGATTCATGGATTTTTTCTGCCTTCTGCTTTAGTGCTTTTTTTTGATCCAGGGCCTTTTTTAGCTTAGGATCTTGATTGAGTTTTTCCTCTTGATTCTTAATTTCCTTATGCAAGCCTTTGATGGTCTCTATCAGCTTTTTTTCTTTCTGCGGTGACATCGGTTGGGTCATCTGCTCGGTTTCCAGCTTTCGGAGATTTTGCTTTAAATGATTGATATTAACCCCAGATTGTTTGGAGCGTGAGCGTTCCATGTCTTTTACTTCTTTTTTCATCTCTAGATGCTGTTTGATCATTTCATTACGCTGTTGCTTGGCATGTTGCACGCGTTCGTTGTATTCGTCACGCCGTTTCTTATGTTCACTTACCTTGTTTCGGATTTGTCGAACCTTGGCATTTAAGGTATCCCGTTCCTTTGCCATCTTTTTTGATGTGTCATGGAGTTCATCGCGTTTCTTTTTTGCAGCATTTGCTTTAATCTGTAAACCATCTTTTTGCGCGATGAGATCTTCGAGTTTTTCACTGCCCATAGCAAGCCTCAAGTAGATAGATTGCTTCTGTTCGGTAAAATAACAGGTAACTATTAAGCATTTCGAAACAGAATATCACCCTGTCATCGTTCCATTTTATAAAAACCTATCTATCAACCGGTACTTGTTTCTTCTCTTTAAACGTAAACACGCCATCAAGTATCACCGCAAGAATACCGGTGAGAAAGACCATATCAAAGATGTTTGCACCGCCAATGACTGCAGGGGTGGCTTTTCCAATATCAAATTGTAACAGTTCAATAAGATGAAACACATCCGCACCAATCAACACACCCAATGTTCCTATTGTATAGGCAAAAGGAGCTGCCTTTCGTTGCGCTTTATACCAAAGTATAAGTGAAGTGAAACTGGAAAACATCACGGGGAGAAGCCAAAAGGGAAACGGAGAAATAATGCCTCGTTCTGGAACCGGCTCAGTTACCAAATAGGTTATCACCGCAACGATGGCAATGCCGACAACAAGCTTCCAGGGCGTTAATTTGTTTTTGTAAATCAGATAGATGCTTAGCAAAATAGGAATTATTGCACCCCCCATATTGATCCCAACCATCCAATACTCGCCATAGTGAAATAAAGGGATATTTGACAAAGGCAAACCAATAGCCCCATCTAAGATACCAGAACCCGTCAGAAATGAAACAAATACAATTATAATTGCTTCCAGCGACGTAAACCCCATATCCTGAAATGCCTTGGTAACGACTAAATAGCCGATATAAAAGGCGATAAAAGGGAACAAAATAATAAGAAGATATCTCCCCAGCGCGATAAGCAATGATACATCAGTCATTTGTTTCAACTCCCTGCAACATACAGCTCGTTAAAAATGTTCACCTAAGAATATTATTTTTTCATATGATGCTTTTCGTTTCTTCATGCCTCTCTCTATAATCGAAACATATATATAATACTTTAAGTTATATTGAAGTACGGTATAATTAAGTGGGGAAAAATATGAAGTCTAAAAACACTACATTTGAAGCTGTTGTACTAGCAATCGTTCTTGTTGGTGCCATGTTTATTGTGCCTGCAGGTTCTATTGAAACCGACTCTACCCAATCAGATTCCATTGATCAGTATCGGAATCCAATGTCATCGTTTTCACCTGGAGATAAAAGCATGGAGGAATTAGGTCCTTTTTTACTCGATCGACATTATGAGATCTATGATACTCCCACCAACTTTGCAGAAGGAGATAACGATGATGTAGGAACAAAGCGTGATGCGGGAGATAAAATTTCGAGATCAACACCAATTTTCCCCGGGGAAATCATCGATGATACTGCCGGTAGAGGAAATACGGGAAAATTGAGTAGTAGCGATGAACAGGATTGGTTTTCCTTTTCTGTTTGTGTTGGTCAAAATATCCAGATTACCCTTAATCCAGATACTGGATATGATTTTGATCTTGAGCTATGGGACCAAGATGAGAATCTCAAAGCATCATCCTCCACTAGTGGCGATGCACAAGAGGCCATTAATTTTACCGCAGAATACACCGGGAAATACTATATGGCTATTTTGTTTCAAAGCGGTACTGGCGAAGGACGCTATGAGTTTGACGTCACCCTCGTTGGGCAAAATGATGCAAACACCGGTATGGATGCTGGTGGCACGTTCGCCGATGCCGTACTCATCTCTGAAGGGAGCTTTGATGGCTATCTCGATATGAATGATTGGTATGATTGGTATAAATTCGATATCAATGATGGTGACGGTATTCATATCATATTAAATGTCCGTCAGACTGCAATAAACTCTGATTTTGATGTACATCTGTATAATCCTTTAGGTGAACTCGTTTATGAGGAAGAATACTATTACGACGACGAACTCTACTATCCTGCTGACATGAGCGGTGAATGGCGCATTGAAATTGATACCTTCCCCGGCTGGGATCCCGCTAAGATTCCACAGCCCACTGAATGGGACTATTACACCTACGGCTCTGGCGCGTACAATATCGAATTTTCCATAGAATCTGAGGTTCCGGATCCACCAGCACCGATTCCGCAACCTGAAATAACTCCAATCGCACAAACATTTTATGTCCCCAATGACCCCGATAGTAACGATGACGAGTATGGCTATATCGCAGCTATTCCCGCAAGCAATTATCTGGAAGGCGGCAACCGCTATCTCTCACCTATTCTCTACCAAGGAGATGATACACCTACCAACTACTATGAAACCGATGCAGACCGCGGAACGGTCGATACAACCACGCAATATCTAGAGGATGACTGGAACGCCTATCTTAATCTCTTTGGCAAGACACCAACCACCTACACGGTTCCTACAGACCCCATTGAAGCTGCTGCAGATATTGCCACCAATAACTGGGGCTCTTCCGATCTTGCAGTAGTTGCCATGGATGGAAGTGATTATGAGGATGAAGTTAAATCCGTCATCAGCAGATCTCGAACTCTTAAGCGAGAGGTACAAGTTGATGAAGTCGCAAATGATGATCCAAAAATCATGGAGATTGGAGGATACGCCTATCCTATGCTTCTTGGTCCCAAATGGGGTGCAATAAACGTAAGCATGTTTGGAACTGGTGGCGCGACTCCTTCACTAAACACCATTCTACCTCATATGATGCCGAAAGCAGAGGACTGGTGGCCAGCACCCTATGATGCACCTAACGGTGATCGCATTGATATCTACTTCCCGGTTACCCGGATGGGTGTATGGGCCGCAGGCTCTGATCGCATTGGTCAACCTGGAGATTGGAACTTCAAAATCACCAAATACGCTGGACATCGATATCACACCTTTGTACGAGAGGACGACTTTGCATTAGAAGCAAATCTTCAAACCGAGGAACTTTCTGATCTGTTAGTCTTCCTTGTCGATCCTCAGGGACATCTTCGAGCACCTGATATCCCACAATGGAATGGCCCTGTCAACCCAATTCATGTTTGGAATGGTTTTGAAAACCCACCTGATAACCCCTGGAGAACATGGAATCCTGGACCACATCTTGACTTTTCAGCAGAGGTATTATTCCCCGAAAAGGGGTTATGGACAATCATTGTGGTCCCCCGTAATGCAGAAGGACCAGATGTTGACTACACCCTTGATGTTAACGTCCGTATTATCAATCCAAAACGAGCAGATGCAGCAATCTCTGCAGCAAACGCAGCAGTTATTGCATCACAAAACCATGCACCACTTTTGTACGTCACCGAAGATGGTGTACCCACTGCGACAGCCGATGCCCTCTCTGCACTTGGAGTAAGTCAAATAATCTGTGTTGATGCAGGAGGCAGCATACCACAATCTGTCAAAGATGATCTCCCCACTGCAGAATCAGATCTTACCACTATGCAAGATATCGTTGATTACATCAAAGCAGAAGAATCCTCAGAAAACTACATCACCATTACCTCGGTAAAATCAGGAGAAGGACCCTTTGCACCTTCTGCAATGATTGCAGCCTATCATGGCGCACCAGTGCTTCGCCTTGGTGATGCACCAGGAAACTCTGGAGGATGGGCAGATCGCATCGAAACATGGCGACTCTGGGAAGGCGACTTCTATCATGGATCCCGATCCACCGGGCATCTTCCCGTGCATGACGAACCAGTTGATCAAGGGCAAATAAAGATGCTGTTACAGATGCTTTCATATTTACTCTCAGGCTCCGGAGAACTCCCACCCTTCGGTCTTGACGCTAAACGCTACTGGAACGAAGCTATGCATGATGGAATCTACAACATGATAGAGGGTTATGGGCTCGATCTCGACGGACAAGAGGGATACTGTTTTGTTGGCAATCGAAAAGATATCTATCTGACTGCACATTCAGTTATGATGGGGAATAACTCCTACGCTGGACATATACCCGGACCAACCGTAGCCTACATGTCTGCATTAATTAACCGAAACGTGCTCTACCCCGCGCTCATCTTTGCAAATGAAAACAGAGATATCACGACCACACAAATGATGAACTTCCCCGATGGCGGATCCTGGAAGACAAACGATGGAAAAAACCATTACATCTTCTCCAGCCGCGAGATCAAAAAATCATTCGGCTCTCACTTCCGTACCTTTGAAGGACACTGCCTCTGGGATGCCCACCTTGAACGAATGAACAACGGCGCAAGCGCGATGTACTACTCCGGACATGGAACCGGCGGCTCTGGCATATCTGCACAATACGTCCAAACCGACCACTGCAACTATCCCGAACAAGTCTGGTGGGACTCCTGGCGAGGATACTCCTATGACAACTGGAAAATGCCGCGAGACGATGGACGTGTCTGGTACAACGCAGAGCCACCAAATCTCTACGACATCATCCACTATGACTACAATGATCAGCTCTTTGAAAATCTGCAGAGCAACGCCGTGTTCTACATGAGCTGTACCACCGCAGACGCTGATGGACCACTTGTGTATCTTGACCATGGTGCGGTCTGCTTCTACGGAAACGCAGGATCCGGACTTTGCCCTGAAGCTGATCTTCAAGACGACGAATTTTTCAAAGATGTGATGATACATGGAGAACCCATTGGCCCCAGCTATTCCAAACAAGTCTGGCTTCACTTCCGCGATTTCACCACTAAAGACCCCACCTCAATGTACGGCAGCTCATCACTCATCGTTACCACAGTTCAGTGCATTTACGGCGACCCCAACCTGATCATCTACAGCCCTGATTGGACTGCACCAACACCAATCGACGCGTAAAACAGCGCTTTCGCAGCGCTCCTCTCTTTTTCTTTCTTCTTTCTTTTTACACCTATCTTTCTGTCAATAGCAAGTCTCTTAAGTTTAATAAAAAAATTGAAAAAAAAGTGGATGGCTAAGAAAGCAACTTTTATTCTCGGGCTTTTATGAATTTATAGCCGTAATAAAGTGCTCCCGTGTAGCCATCTTCTTGTATTCGTCGGAAGGTGCTTTCCACGTTCATTCCAATATGAATGTCATCGAGTTCACAATCAACAATCTGAGCAGTGATACGCGGTCCTTCGTCAAGTTGAATAATGGCAACGGCGTAGGGTGCTTGGTTTTCAAAACTCTGAGGAGCGACGTGGATAATCGTATAGGTTTCCACGGTTCCTTTTCCGCTCAGTTTTAGATCAACCATATTTCCATAGCTTTTTCGACGACATTGCGGGCAGGATTCTCTTGGGGGGAAAAACACGCGTTTACAGCTATTACATTGATTTGCAATAAAGTTATATCGTTGAGGAATTTCCCGCCAAAATCGTGCAACTCCTTCAGGCATTGTTACATCGCCTCCATAATATGCACAGTGCAGCTGGCACCAGAACCACCCACATTATGGGTCAGCCCTACCTGTGCATTTTTTACTTGTCGTTTTTCTGCTTTGTTGCGAAGTTGTTGGGTGACCTCGACGATTTGAGCAACACCCGTTGCTCCGACTGGATGGCCTTTTGATTTTAACCCTCCACTAGGATTCACTGGAAGTGAACCATTTAAAGGTGTGATGTTGTTTTCGATGGCTTTGCCTCCTTCACCTTTTTTGACAAATCCTAAATCCTCGATAGCGCAGATTTCTGCTATGGTGAAACAATCATGCACTTCTGCAACGTCGACGTCTTGGGCAGTTATTTGTGCTTGTGTATAGGCCATTTTTGCGGCGTGAATCGTTGCGTCAAGGGTGCAAAGATCTCGACGTCCATGAAGGGCAAGGGAATCAGAGGCCTGCCCTGATCCAATGATTCGTACAGGCTCTGAGGTAAATTGTTTTGCTTTTTCTGCTGCGCACAGCACAATGGATGCTGCTCCATCGGTGACGGGGGAACAGTCTAAAAGACCAAGGGGCCAGGCGACCATGGTAGCATTCATCGCTTGCTCGAGAGTGATTGCTCGTTGGTACTGTGCATAGGGGTTATGTGCGCCGTTTGCATGATTTTTTACGGCGACTTGTGCGAGTTGTTCTTTTGTGGTACCATATTCATGCATATGTCTGGTGGCAATCATAGCATAGATTCCGGGAAATGTTGCACCGAAAAATGCTTCCCATTCTTGATCTGCGGCAGTAGCGAGAGTTTCTGTTGCTGCGGTGCCGCTAACATCGTTCATTTTTTCAATACCTCCCACCACGACAACGTCGTCCATACCTGAGGCAATGGAAAGATAGCCCTGCCGTATGGCAAGTCCTCCTGATGCGCAGGCGCTTTCCACACGGGTGGAGGGTATATGCATATCAGAAAATCCAGAGGCATCTGCAACCAGTGCACCGATGTGTTCTTGACCGACGAACCGGCCTGAACTCATGGAGCCGATGTACATCGCGTTGATGTCTTTTCCTTCGATTCCTGCGTCAATAATAGCTTGTGCTCCTGCTTCGGCAATGAGACTGCGAAATGATTTATCCCAGCGTTCTCCGAATTTGGTAAGTCCTACACCAATAACGGCAACATCTCTCATCCTTTATCACTCCCAATATAATAAATCAGTCATTTTTGCATATGACCCATAGTCAATGTATTTTTTATTATCAATCATGCTTTGTACGGTAGGTGCAGCTGATCGATTTAGTTTGTTTATTGCATCGGTTACAGTGAGGTCAAATCCGTCGCTTCCGGCGCCAGATCCATAGCTGGTGAGAAAGATGCGATCACCGGGTTGTGCGACGTCAAGAACAGCGGCAAGTCCCACCAATGCTGCGCCAGAGTAGGTGTTTCCAATGTAGGGTACTTTGAGTCCTTGTTTGATTTGTTCAGATGTAAAGCCAAGTTTTTGTGCGATACTTGCCGGGAATTTTCCATTGGGTTGATGAAAGATTGCATACGTATAATCTTCTGGTTTGGTACCTGCTCTTTTCAAAAGATTTGTGGCACAGGCCCCGACATGTTTAAAGTAGGCGGGTGCCCCGGTGAAACGTCCGCCATGTGCAGGATATTTTCTCTCTGCACGTCTCCAAAAATCCGGGGTATCAGTGGTAAAGGAAAGCGTATGATTTATGGTTGCGATAGGGTTGTCTGCTCCAATGATAAACCCTGCACCACCTGCAGAAGCTGTATATTCCAAGGCATCACCTGGTGCAGCCTGAGAGGTGTCTGCACCAATAGCAAGCCCATACTTGATCATCCCTGCTTTAACAAGACCAAGACAGGTTTGTATAGCAGCAGTCCCTGCTTTGCAAGCAAATTCATAATCAGCGACCATCAGATCAGGTGTCGCTCCGATGGCGGCTCCTACAATAGTTCCGGTTGGTTTCACCGCGTAGGGATGTGATTCACTGCCGATGTAGATTGCACCGATGTCCTGGGGGTTAATCGTACATCGTTTTAATGCGGATCGAGCTGCTTCAACGCTGATGGTTGCGGTGTCCTGATCAACATCGGGTACTGATTTTTCGTACACTCTTAGTCCTTTACTGATGGCTTCTGCATTTTTTCCCCAGACTTTTGCGATATCTTCTACTTTGATGCGTAACCGGGGAATATTTGCTCCGTAACTAATTATACCAATGGACTCCATGCCACGCCCTCATGGGGGGCAAATTCACATTTTATATTTAAAAGTGCCGATGATTTTTACGGTAATCGACGAGAAAAAGAATATGCGGTTAGCCGGAAAGAGAGATTTTTTTTCCTTTTTTCAGCTCA
The DNA here is from genome assembly GCA_964612945.1 of uncultured Thermoplasmatales archaeon. Lineage (GTDB taxonomy): Archaea > Thermoplasmatota > E2 > DHVEG-1 > DHVEG-1 > CAZTFR01. The sequence continues at coordinate 10,555 of CAZTFR010000031.1, read as the reverse complement.
TCAATGGATTCTTCTGTTTTTTCTTTCAGTTTTTCTTTATTGGAGAGAACGTTTTTTGCTTGAAGGTTTTGGTCTTTTAAAAGTTGTTTTGCTTCTTGGATACGGCGGTGTTTTTCTTTTTTCACCGAGAGGATTTTAGAAAGCATTTCCATTGCTTTTTCATGATGTTTCTGTGCTTCTTCACGTATTTCTATGTATTGTTGATGTTTTTTATTTGATTCATTGATAGAGGCGGCGATGCTTTTTACTGCTTTCATGTATTCCTCATGTTTTTTCTGGCTTTCCTTGTAGTAATGTTGGACTTTTTCGTGTTCTTCGTCCGCTTTTTTGAAGAGATCGGTGATGGTGTCGTCTGTATCGGAGATGTCTGTTTTGATGAGTTCTTGTTTTTTGAGAAGGTTTTGTGCTTTTTCGTGTTCTTGTCGTTTGGTTTTGATTTTTTCGATGAGGTTGTTTTCTTCTTGTGGTTTCATGGGGACGGTTTCTTGGCGGTATTCAAGCATCTGGATGTCTGCTTTGAGTTCTTCTGCGCGTAGATGTAGGTTGGGGATGACGTTGCCGCGTTTTTTTTGTTTTTGTTGGATGAGTGCTTTGGCTTTGGTTTGATAGTGGTTTCGTTGTGCTTTGTGTTTTTTCATGGTGGCAACAAGGGTGTCTCGTTCTTGTTTGAGTTTGTCTATTGATTCTCTCATTTCTTTGCGTTTCTGGTTGAACATGTCGCGTTCTTCTCTGACGAGTTTGGCCATGTCGTTGAGTTCGTTTCGTTTTTGGACGATGCTTTGGTATTTTTTTTCTGAATTGCGGAGTTGTTCGAGTTCTTGTTGTTTTTTTGTCTTGTTGGATGCCACAAAAATGGTCTCCCTTATTTTGTTGTAATTTTGATACCGGAATAGACTTTTATTATTTATGGTTACTGTTCAACAGCTTTGATATGCAGATGGTTGCGTCCTTTTCCCGCTATCCAGGGGAGTTGGACTTCTGCGTATCCTCCAGCGGGAATGGAGGTGGTGATGCTGTTTTTTTCTTTACCGTTAATAAGGAGGGTTATTTGGACGTTTCGTGCTGCAAGAGTGCCCTTGTTGTGCACGTGACAGGTGGTGATGATACGGTTTCCTTTTTTGAAGGTTTTTGGCCAGCTGGACACCTTAGTGATTTGGATGTTCGTGTTTCCTTTTTTGATTTGAATGAGGCCATGGATGGTTTTTTGTCTGGAGCCTTTTTTGATGGTGATATCTATTTCGGTCCAGTCGTCTGATTCGATCTGGTCTGTGGGGGTGACGGTGATGGTGGCGTGTTGTGTGGTTAGAGGTGGGATTCTGAGGTTTTGATGGTTGCTGTTGATGTCCCATTTGGAGGGCTGTTGGATGGCTCGGGCGTGCAGCTGATAGGTTTGTGTTTTTCGCCGGGGGTTTTTCAGGGTTATTTCAAAGGTTGCTGCTTGGTCGGGTTGGATGTCTTTAACCGGCTCTGTCAGGGTAATGAAGGCAAAAGGTTTTCTGATGAGTATGAGAATAATGAACAGTAGAAGTGCAAGGATGAGAAAGATGATGCCAAGCAGTGCATATCCTGCGTTATCTCCAAAGTATTCGTCAAGGCCAAGTGATTCAGAGGCTGATTGGATGCGTTCATACAGCTGAGTGAAGAGGTCATCGTCGACGACATTGATGGTAACATTCATGGATGCTTGGGCACCCGGGTTATTTTGTGAGCTGACGGTGATGGTGAGTACGTCTTTGGTGAGCGTTGTGTTTTTTGGTATTTGAAGTATAACTAAGATGTCTTCAGGACCTGTTGTTGCTCCGTTTTTAAGATTCAGGATTTCTTCGGTGCTTTCCACATTCCAGTTGTTTTTTGACTGCGAAAGAATGGTGTAGCTGTCTGTTCCATCCTCAGCGCCGGTGTTGTTGTTTTTGATGCGGAAATAAAAGGCTCCTGTGTTTCCTTTTTTGATCTCTCTGCTTTCTGTTTGTCCGATTAAGATAATATCATAAATGATTGCCTCTTCGGAGACTTCCGCTTGATCAGATACGGTAGTCCGGCCTGTTTTTCCTGTGACTATAAAATCAAGGAAGATTTTGTCTCCATAGGCTGAGGTTTTGGGGTTGGTTGAGCGAACGGTAACTGGGATGGATTTGTTTCCGTTTTGTGGTATTGAAAGTTCTGATTCGTCATAGCTGATATCCCACTCACCGGAGGGTTCATCTTTTATGTCTATGGTGATGGAATCCGCGTACTTGCTGGTGACATTTACATGGAAGGTGATGTCGCGTCCCGGCAGTATTTTTCCCTCAGCTGGCACTGAGGAGACATCTGCTTGTATGTTATTTGTTTCATTAAGCTGGATGATAAGGGAGGAGGGATAGAGTTCTGAATCATACAATATCTGAGCGCTACGCAGAAATTTAAGAACGCGCGTTTGAGAGGCATTTCCCATCGCAACTTCGAGGCGAAGACGGGAGTCATAGATGATCTCCCGGGGGGTGATATCTGAGAAGGAAAATACAATAGGTTCCTGCGGTGTCTCCTGGATATTCCAGATTCTGGTCCGATCAAAGGTATGCGAGCTTGAGGCAATAGATGTTGTACCATCGTAGAGGGTTGCAGTTATTTCAATAGGTTTTCGTAGAAACTCAAACATTCTGAATAAATCTGTGTGATCGATATAAAGCCGTGCGTAAGCTTCTTCAAGGATTTTACTTCGGCTAAATGCGGGAGTCTGCCACACCGCTGTTTCCGCAAGCACATCTTTTTGTAATGCGTCCTCCCCGGATGGTGCCTCTGTAGTCATCTGATCTTCATTATGCAGATAAAAAGTGGAAACCGGAGGTTCACCAGGAACCCGGAAGGGAACGGTAACGGAGGCAGGATGATCAAGAGAATCATAAACCAGTTTTGTTGTAAGGGAGGATTTAAATATCTCTGCGATATCAGAAGAGGTAATATTTATGCCCAGTGTTTCATCTTCGAGAATTAACTGAAGATCATTGATGATCATGCCCAGTTCTCTGAGAAACTCAGATTGAGAGTTGTTTGCCAAGCGATCGGCAAGCTTCAATCTCTCTGTGATGTTAAATCGCTTGTTAATAGTACTTGAAATATCTATTATTTTTTCTAGAGCGGTCGTCACTGTTTTATTGCTCGGAATAACCTCAAGAGAAAACACAAGCATATCCCCGGTTTGTAATGTCTGATTGATAGGCCCAAGGGAGATCCGTTGCAGATACGGTTTTATATCGAGAAGCCGTGGAGAGAGCTGTACCGTGGTATTTGCAATATGGCGTGGTATGCCAAATCCTGCTAAACTCATAGAATAGAGCGAAACCTTCACCGAGTCTTTCTGTCGCATTTTTGAGGAGAACTTCGAAGAAAAATACAGATTAAAATCTAGTGTCCCATCGATTTCGGCGTCTTCTGTTCCGCTGTATTCATACATTTCGACAATACGATAGGGATGTGGAAAGAGCAGTTCGAATCCTTCGAAGAGATCCCAGAAATCATCAGAGAGGTCATCACCAAATTCATCTGAAAGATTGAATTCATCTTGTAGTTGAAAGAAATAAAAGATCCAAGAGGTCAAAAACCAGTTCAGCCAATCATCACTATTGATATCTGGTATGAAAATTCTGGACTCGTTATCTACAAATATTTTCGGTGGATAAAATGAATCGTTTTGTTTGGTGGGTGGGCTTTCGTCAACAGTTGCTTCTGCGAGAAGCAGTTCCGGGTCGTATTCATGAAAATAAAGCGTTCGGGTCTGTCCGATTGATTGCGCAGATGAGAGAGGTTGCAGAAAGGGTGTAAGACTGGTTGAAACTAAGAGTACGAATGCGAGCAGTAGGACTCTGTATGCTCGGGTGTGCAGCATTGTGTTTCTCAACCTCAGAGGTATTTATCGATTTTATTTCTATATAAATGTTTGTTTACAGATGATACCTGTTTCTGATGTAATAATATGCATATTATTATTTAATATTAATTATGGAATAGAATTTGTAATATAAAAAAGAATTCGTCTGAGAAAAACAGGCTTTTCTTACTCGAGCGGCTGGTTATGAAGCCATTCCAGATCACTGGTGTATAGGCTTCTCATGTCGGTCAGTTCAAACTTGAGCATCGCAAGACGCTCTAGGCCAAGACCCCAGGCAAGCACCGGGTGTTTTACCCCTACGGGCTCTGTGACCTCGGGCCGGAAAATGCCGCTGCCACCAAGTTCCATCCATTCATTATTCCAAAACACCTCTACCTCCATACTGGGCTCTGTATAAGGAAAGTAGCCGGGTCGAAACCGGATTGTTTCAAAGCCCATGCGCCGGTAAAACTCTTTCAGGATGCCTAAGAGCTGCCGGAAGTTAGACTGTTCTTCTTGAATGATACCTTCGATCTGATAAAACTCAGGAAGATGAGTGGCATCAATGCTTTCCTTGCGAAAAACCCGTCCTAAGGAAAATACCTTAGTGGGTGGTTTGGGATGATGATACAAATACCGAATGGTGTTTACGGTTGTATGTGTGCGTAAAAGTGCTCTTTTGCTTTCTTTTTCAGAAAGCGTGTATCCCCAGCCTGTGGAACCTGTGTTGCCACCATTTTTATGAACAGCAGTAATTTTTTGTACAAGCTCTTTTTCCTTGACATCTATTGTTTTCGGATACTTACAGTACAAGGTGTCCTGCAAGTCCCGAGCAGGATGATCCTGTGGGATAAACAAGACGTCCATGTTCCAGAAGCTTGATTCCACAAAGTTTCCTTGTATTTCTGAAAACCCCATTTCAAGGAAGATCTGTCTGATCTCATTGATCAGCTCGACGAGCGGATGGGGTTTTCCACCATGCACGGTGGGTGCAAAGGCATGGATGTCGTAGGGCCGGATGGGTTTTTTCTTCCATGCGCCGGATTTAATCACCGCGGCGGTGACTTGTGAGATTTCTTCTTTGAGTTCAAATCCTTTGTCAAGGACTTGTCTGCCCAGTGGGGTGAGCTGTATCTTGTTGGTGATGGTTTCTTTTTCTTTGAGCACGTTTTTTCTGGAGAGAAGCTGACGGAGTTGTTTTTTTGAAAACGCAGCTGATGCATCTTTTTGAAGGTGTTCTAGGATTTCTTCATCCTGTGTTTTTTTTGTTGCAGCTTGTTTTCCGATGGGGGTGATTTCAAGTATCGTTTCTTTTTCTTTTCGAAGATTTGCCCAGCCTTTGCGTTTCAGCCAGCCAATGGCGATAGGGATTTCTTTGCTGTCAAGTGCTTCAGACAGTGTGGAGACCGCGGCTTTTCCCTTGTGATCTATGAGAACCTGTAGTGCTCGTTTTTCAGGTAAGCCTTTTTTAAGGTACTCTTTTCCATCCTTTCCCAGGGAATATGAGGTATGGATCTGATCGGTGATGTCCACTAGTTTTTTTGATTTCAACCAGGATGCCGCGTTCATCACCTCGGTTTGTTGAGAAAACTCTCCCTGTTTGAGGATTTGCTTGGGTGATGCAGCACCATCAAGTGTTTGTAGTGTGAGCAGTACTTTTTTTTCCGCAGTTGAAAGTTCTGCGATGATTGGATCAAGGTTCATAGATTGCGACTCCGAAATTCATTGCTATTGTATTAAGATATCGTTTTCATATAGATGATGTGTTTTGTATAATACTAATCATATTATATGAACGGATAAGAAAGGGTATTGTATACTTTTTTATAGGAAAAGTCTATTACTTGCGTTCACCAGGGCCCGTAGCTTAGGTTGGTTGGAGCACCCGGCTGATAACCGGGAGGTCGAGAGTTCAAATCTCTCCGGGCCCATCAGTTAGATTAGGAGGGTTTTTGCCAAGGGTGTCGCTATTTTGAGGGTGCTTGGATTTATGGGGTCTTCTATTCGTGGGTTGCGCACGGCTTCTTGGAGATCTTGTTCGATGGTGTGGAGGTATCCACCAGTAGTTTTGATGGAACTGTGACCAAGGATTTCCTGGACGATTCTGATGTTGACTCCTGCTCTGAGGAGGTTTGTTGCAGCGTAGTGTCGGAAGCTATGTGGGTGGATCCAGTTTATGCCAGCTTGTTTGCCGATTTCTTTGATGATTCGTCTGAGGTAGTTGGGTGTCATTTTTCCTTTCTTGGTGGTAAATACGTAGTGTTTGGATGTGTTGATTCTCCAGTGTTGGATGTAGTTGTTGAGTGAGGGGTAGGTTTTTCCTTGTAGCATGTTGTCTTCTATTGGTATGATGCGTGTTTTGTTGTGTTTGCTATTTTGGATGGTGATTTCTTGTCGGTGCCAGTCGATGTCGGTGAGTTTGAGGTTGCAGAGTTCTTTGTTTCTCATCCCGGTTTTTGCAAGGAGTAGGATGATGGTTTTGTTTCGTTTGTTGTATCGGGTTTTTCGTTTACAGTGTTGTATCATTTTATTGATTTCGAAGGTGGTGGGTACTTTGATAGTTTTATGTTCTTCTTTGTAGAGTTTGAATTGTTGGTCTTTTTGGATGTATTTGTTCCATCGGTTGAGTGCTTTGATGTAGTGGTTGAGTGCGCGGTAGGTTGCGCCGTTTTCGAGTCGTTGTGCGAAGTGGCTGTAGAGTTGTTCTTCGGTGTAGGTTTTGAGGTTGATGCCGTTTTTTTCGAGGTATTTGAGTTTTCTGATGGTTTCTGGTATGGTTGTTTCTGGGTTGAGTTGTTGGATTGCGAGGCAGTGTCGTCGGAATTGGTTCCAGGTTTGCCCGTTCATGTTTACACTTGCCGTTTGCTGTAAAATAGATAGTATTACTAGTATATATAATTTACTATATGCCGTAAGCCGTAAAATGGCTAGTTATGTATTTAAACCATCTGCCGTATGTCGTACCGTGGTGAGTACAACGGACTGGCTCGAAAAACCCCGCACAGTTGCAATCCTAATCGCACTACTAGATGGGAAAAAATATTTTTCAGAACTCAAAGAAGTCACCGGTGGTGCAAGCACCTCGACCATCGAAGCACGCGTCTCAGAATTACGACAAGTAGGTCTCATCAAGGATAAAAAAGAAGAGAAGTTTGGTGGACGGCGATATATCTGGCTTACAGACAAGGGAAAGAAAATTGCAGAGCATCTTCTTGAGATTAAAAAAAATTTTTACTAACTTATTTAGTTGGTTTCTTTCACAGCTTTCTATTCATGATATTTAATTAGGCTTATTACGTAAAATAGATCCAAACTTTATCAGCACTACATCTAATAAAAACAAGAGGTGGGAATTTATAGGCACTTGTTTGGCTCCAACAACTCCAGAAAAATGTCCCTGAGACATTTCTCATATATATTATCATATCTCGTTGATTCATAAGTGATAATTGCGGATCAATTATGGACTTGTTATAGATGATTAGATTAAGTTTTTCATAAGATTGATTATCGACAACAGCACCTGCTTGAAGCATATTTCCTTTGTAAAATCCTCCGACCCACGATCCATCTGATCCAATCGTACGGCATCGACCAATTAAAAATATACTGCTATTTTCAGCATAATATTCATTATCAAGGGAGACTGTACTGTATATCTGTCTTGTAGATTCGCATAAGGTACTAGATGTTAAAAGGAAAGTAAAAATAGAAATTATTAATATCGAAACAAGTCTTTTCATATAATCGAAAGTCACCATTGTAAGGATATGTCCTATTTTAGTTTTATAATTATTGTTAATATAAAAAATTATGGCTAAAATCAAGACTTATATCTTTCGATATTCATTCAACTAATGAGTTAGTTGTTATTTTTTTCTTTTGTGATATCTTTAATTTTATATATGAAGGATAGTAGAAAAATCACAATTATTAATGCTAGAATTAAAACCAAAAGTATATGTTCTACCACCACTAATATATTTAACACAATATGTTGTTCTAACCATAACCAAATCTGATATGATACTTCTGATATATAGATTACTAAAAAAAACGCAGATATATACAATCCATTCATCATTGAATAATAAGGATCAACTTGCAGATGTTGTTTATTTCTAACACATAAATAAGCAAAGAGAAATTGAATGGTTATGATAAATATCGATCTACTCAGGGTAGAGGGAAAAGGGTTGATTGAAAAGTATCTAGGGTCACTGATTCCTGTCATAATAATAGATATTAATCGAATAATCGAGGTACCAGCAAGACAAATAAAAACCCCCCCTAAGACAGTCCATAGTCGTGAAAATTTTATTACCATACTTGATGTATCATTCATATATTTATTCTCCAAACAAATGAAACCTATACTAGGTAATAAGAATGATTTATAAAGTAATATTGGAGATTTTAATTTTGATAATAGCTAATCCGAAATTATCGAATAGTATCAATTTCGTTATTATCTATCTCTGAGTTACTTTTTAATCGACTTTTTTTGATTTTTTCAATTCATTATAATCCTAAAGATTGGTGATAAAATGATTCCTCCTCAACAATACTTATTAGATCCTTCAATGAATGTGCAAGAGAATCATCTGCGAAAAACGTAGAAGTAGCTTCACCGGATATCTCTTGGGATTCGAGGCCTAAATGATAAGTTTGAACACTCTCAAATACTTCTTGAATTGAAACTACTTGTTCTTGCAATCCCTCAGCAGTAAATAGAAAATCATTGATTGTTATATTTTCCGCATATGTCCAATTGCCATTAACTAAAAGTGGATGATTGTGAGTGACACAAAGCTCATTGTTGATGACCAGATATTTGTCGCACATATCCGCAGAAAACACATACCTTTTAGTAACATTAATCTCAATAAACTCATCTAGGAGTCGGTCATATGCTTTTACTACATCACCAATATTAATATCCTCAATGTTCTTCAAAGTACCATTAGCCATTGAAATATTGGTTCCTGCTAAGAAACAGGTAGATTTTTGTACAACCACTGGTTTAAATGTCCAATCACTTTGAGCATTTTCGACGTCCTTTGACTTTGCTTTGATCACATAATTATCAATTTTTTCCCAAGTATGACTTATTACTACCTCTTCTCCGGAGGGGGAAGGACCATACCACTCAGTATATGAATCATCACCCCAATCAACGTAGTAATAGACATTGTCTTCATCAGGATCAGATGACATAAACGAATAATCATATTCCACTCCTTTCTTTCCGTTGTTTGGACCATTAATTGTGGGATTGGAGGGAGGACTGTTTTTAATGGTAATCTCGTAATCTACAAAATCTGATTCCATCAGATCGTTATCTTGTGTTTTGACTTTGATAGTATACTCACCCTTTTCATCCCAGGTATGTGACATACTACTTGAGGTTCCACTGCTAACAAAATTTGTCCAATCATCAACGATAGAATCTCCATCCCAATCAAACCCATATTTAATATTATCATCGTTTGGATCGATTCCAATTGCGTTGAATTCTAAAGATTCTCCAGGAAAACCAGAAGTGGGGCCGTTGACTGTTGGTGGCAAAGGTGGAGCGATTCCATCAACTGTGATACTTGCCACAATACCTGAGAAAGTAGAATGTGCATAATCAAACAGAATACCAGTTGATACTGATGTATCTCCTCCAATTGATATTTTGTGATCGCCCTGAGAAAGAGTCGTGTAAAAATCAATAGTGAATTGCTCTGCTTTACCACTATCAACATAATCTAAGTTTGCATTAAGAAATGCAATATAATTAACTATTTCAGAGAGAGATGCTATTGCTTCAGCAATACTACCTGGAGCTACACCCATTATAAGAGAAATCATTTGAATAATCCAGTAAACAGCATCATCGAACCCAAAGAATGGAACAGGAGTATGATCAATGGTATACGCTTCATCATCAATTGCATGTCCGCGTGTTATCTCTGCGTTTCCTCCAAACTTTGTCACTCCATAGGTAATAATAGTATCTGCTTGAACGTGAATGGATTTAAATCTACCTGTATAAAAGGTGATGTTCTGGAATGAGGACGCTCCAGCACTGGAACCATCAAAACCTTGTGCATAACCTCCAAAGCTACCAGACGCATAATTTCCTCCAGATTTTGCCTCTGCTTGAGTCCAAGGATCTGCCAAGGTCCAATTATGATGATAACAATTATTGTAAGGATGTGGATAGTCCATATCTCCAGTGGCATTTAATGGTTTAAAAACCGTGTAAGAAATATAGGTGTTTACTGTGAAATCATAGTGGAAAACATTATTATTCTCGTTCCATTCATTCACATTATTATAATTATCAATAGTGCATTTTAATGTATAATCGCCAGGTATAGAAATCCATCCAAAACCAGATTCATCTACTAAATACGATTTAATGACATAACCTGCTTCTAAATACTCACTTTCTTCGATATATTCTTCATAGCTAAAACCTCCGGGTCCCTGTAAATCAAATTCAAAATAATATGGATTAACATAGGTATCTGGATTTCCATAGATAGACCATTGAAAATATAAATACACATTTGTTCCAGGGTTTATAGGTGACGAAATTTCATGATCTTTATCGTAATCCTCAGGTTCTAAGCTTACCCATGCATCATCTGCGATCATATCAAATTTTTTATTCCAACATGGGTTTAATACCCCGGAGCTCTGCTCCGGTTGTTTTTT
>CAZTFR010000030.1:0-23836 GCA_964612945.1 uncultured Thermoplasmatales archaeon | reverse complement strand
TTTTTGTGATCCTGATGGTGATGTGTTGGTGATGAAAGATGAGGTGGTGTTGGAGACCTGGTGGGAGTTTCTGGTAGATCTCAGTTGAGGCTGTGCCAGGCGTTTCTTTTTTTTACCTGGTTTCCTTCTCTCTCCTTTTTTATACTGAGGGGAGAGGGGTAAACGTATGAAATCAGGTAGATCTAACTGGAGGAGTCTCATAGGTTAGGGAGTGATTCTTTTTCATTTTTTTTACCTTCATGAAAACTGTTTTTTTCATCCTAAGTTCACCCTGAAGATGGTGCTAAAATCTAGTCTAAGTTTGAAGGAGAATAAAAAAATTATCTTTTGTTTCTTTCATCTTTTGTGATCATTTCTACAAGATCCTGGGCAGCATGAATCGCGCAATTAATTCCGATGCCAGGGGCTTTTACACAATCTCCAACAAGATATAAATTTTCAATGGGCGTTCTTATGTCAGGTTTTATATGATCTATTGTTTTTGCAACACCATCAAGATGCGTAACTGCTGGATAAATAGCCCAGTTTAGCTTTGATTTGTAGTCTGGGAGAAGAATAGTTAGTTTTGAGTCAAGAGTCTCTTTTAATTGTCGAAGCACCGTAGTATCTGCTGCCTCTTTAGGGGTGCAGATGATATATGATTGGACGAGATATTGATTCGATGGTGCTAAACCACTTGACGGATGAGCCGCCATAAAATCAATCATGCCAACAGCGGCATTACCCTCAACATCAATATTTCTTTGAAGAAAATGAAAAGTTTTCCCAAGTAATTCAGGTTTGATATTCTGTAAGGAATAATAGGCACAAAGACTACCGGTTCCCTTTAGATGTTGCAGGTTTTTTACGTAATCTTTTGGAAAGTGTGATTTATCTGCAATGGAAAAAAGATTTTGAACAAGAACATTTGAAACTACATAGGGATACTGCAGTTTTTGTTTTCCAACACGTATTCCCTGGCATACTCCCTTTTCTATAACGATTTGATCCACGGGCGTATTATGATAAATTTTGCCTTTCTTTTTTGTGATATACTGGGCAAGTTTATCTGAAATTACGGAAAGTCCTTGTTTTGGATATCCTACGGGTTTTGATCCACAGACAAGATTTCGTTGTGAGCGAAACATTTCTCCTGTTGAAATGCGTTCGAGGTCATTGACAGTGGTGATTGAGCGAGAAAACACCTCAAGGATTAACTTCATTTTTCCCCGCCCATAGCGATTAATGGTTTGCTGTATAGAAACCGAATCTAATTGTTTCATGGTTTTTTCACGTGCAAACAGGACCTGAAGAATCCGGGGGAGAATCATAAGTTTATCTTTTGTTGAAAGAAAAGGAAAAACATACCCTGACTCGTCGATAAAGCCAACGTTTGATTCAAACATATCTACATGATCATTAAGTTCTGCGAAAAGTTTGTTGATACTTGAGACCGCACCGCCTCCAATGGCATGATACCCCAAATCAAAATGGTATCCGTCAAAAAGCCTCTGTTTGAATATGCTGTGAATATTTGGCTCAGAAAAGGCAAGATGCATTTGATTTTGTTCTAAGAGATGTTGGTAGGACTCTGTATTCAGTTTTGCGGCAGATAGAGACAGTGCTCTTCCACCAAGTACGGGTTGTTTTTCATAGATATGAACCTGATATCCACGTTTACTTAACAGTGCACCGGTTGCAAGACCTCCGATGCCTGCTCCGATGATACCAATCTGATTCTCTGTTGCTGAATTCATGTTACATCCTTGGCTTAAAGAGTCGTTCACCCACAAGTGGGGTAAACACCATGTACCAGACGATAGGAAGTATGATAAGAACGAGCGTATACTCCACCCCAATAATGTAGAGTAACATCAATGGAACAAGAGAATAGCGAAGAAAAGACTGTATCCCGATATATTTTCGAATACGATCGCGGTCAAAATGGGTCATAGAAAGTAATTTAACGCTGAACATAAGAACCCCCAGGCTAACAAGACCAAGGATTGCGATTTGTAATACAGAGTAGGAATATCCAAAATACACAAAGGGGAGAAATAACAGAATAAGTGAAAAAAATCGTATACCCATACCAAATAGTTTAAATCCAAGCGGAATAAACAAAGCGTTATTTTCAACTTTGACGCCAGAACTCAGCGCAATGTTATTTACCCCCATAAGATAGTCATGATCAGCATCTTTTACCCCACCCTCAATTGCATTCATGTGCAGCGTTTGATTGAAGGTTAATACATAGATTATCCAGGTGAGGACGGTTGGTCTTCCAAAAGATAAAGCTCCGAATAAAAACACAAAGGCCATAGAGATTGCGACTAAAAAATCAGATCCAGCAAACTGTTTGCCATACAGATTATAAATCGATCCAAGAACACCAGCAATACCTATTGAGAGAAATGCGGCAAATTTGTATTCATCCAAACTTGACCCCTGCCATAAAAGATGGATAAACAGAAAAGCAGCAAAGATACATATCACACTGATGAACACTGCATCTTTCCGTTGAATTACACCCTCTACTAATGGTTTTTTTCGAAGAGAAGGCACTAATCCATCCAGTTCAACGTCAGCGTAATCATTGAGAATGAACCCATAAATCGCTGCAAATGACCCAATGACAAACAATAAAACCAAAGAATATACATCAAAGATACCCACAGTCAACGCTGCAATGACAGGAGGAATCGCCAACCCTCCCAGCCCAGGAATTCGAAGTAATTTTGCATACGCTTCAATTCTACTCATGTGATAGGGTAAAAACTGAAGCTATATGAGATTTTCCACTTCCCATTACATTGTCTTTGGCTGCAGCACGGTACCATGAAGAATAATATTTGATAGAACGAATCCAAGAATTGGAAAAAAAACTAGGAGAACAGACCAAACATTTAGTGACATCAACATAACGGGCACCAATGAAAAATTTGTCACATAGTGAAGCCCAATATACCTTCGAGCCTGAAATCGTTTAAACTCATTCATAGAAAGGAGGCGATAGGAAAGATAAAAAATTACCCCTGATATACCAACCAACGTGATCCACTGCACATATTGAAAGAGCGTATCAGAAGCAAAACCTGATATCAAGAAGAAAGGAAGAAACACGATGCAAATATCTACGGCCTGAATCAGATAGGAAACCGCCTTAAAACCAGGAGAGACATATAAGATTCCCTCTTTTACACGAACCCCTAATTGAATGGCAAGAGTTCGTGCCCCTTTATTATAGTCATTTTCAATATCCTTCATCCCACCCGCAACAATTTGCATAAACAAAACTTGCGTAGCAGCAAGAATACACACGAGCCACGCAATCAAAGGTATTTCTGACAGCTGCGGGTTAATTGTCAAGGAACCATAGAGGACTAAAAAGAATACTCCTAAGGCAACAAAAATATCCATAAACGGAAACTTTTTACTAGTAAAATCATACAGCGTGATAAAGAACGCAGATACCACTAAAATAACAAGAGGGAAAAACCGATTTGTCGAATACGCAAGATACAAAGCAATAACAAATGCAAGAATCATCGATAGAAGCGCAAAAATCCATGCATTAGTAAGAGAAATCGTCCCACTCACCAACGGTCGATCACGAATCTCACGAGAGGATCGATCAATGCGATAATCTATGATATCATTTAATACAAACCCATACGTATGCCCAAGAAAACCAACTAAGAACAATAAAAACAAAAACAATAAATCATATTGGCGCATCGCAATGGCACCCATAACTGGGGAGATCCCGGTAAGGACCGAGTTAAACGACCGGGCAAGTTTTAGATATTCTCGAGCCTTCATATACCGTTCAGAGAAGTAGGAATCACCATAAAAACCCATCGATATCAAATAGTAGATTGCACTCTCGCTTTGTAAAAAATAAGAGAGTAGCAAGCAAAATATCATTCATAAAAAAAAAACACCTTCTTATGGGGTATAGCATTTTTTCCTTATCGGGATATATTCTCTCACAGTTTCAAATCTTTGTAGGTTGTATATTTTTTCTTTCGAATTAGTTATTAATAACTGCGTTAATACGTTACGTCAATGATTATTACTAAACTGAAAGACCGATCCGAGCTCTTACAGAAAATTGCTGGTGAGTCCGTATTCATTATTGGTTGTAGCGAATGTGCAACATTATGTCATACTGGTGGAGAACCTGAAGTTTCAGAAATGAGGCAGTTTTTGGAAAAAAATCAGGTTGCAGTAACAGGTGATATTATCCTTGATCCTGCGTGTCATCTCCTAAATGATAAACGGATGTTAAAAAGTGTTGAAAAACAAGTCGCAAAGGCTCAAATACTGCTTGTTCTTGCCTGTGGAAGTGGTGTTCAAACCGTTCATGATTTATATCCTCAGAAACAGATAATTAGTGGAACAGATAGTCTCTTTTTAGCTGAAACAAAACGTGCGACCGTGTTTGAAAGACGATGCGCTCTTTGTGGAGAATGCATTATCGATGAATTTAGTGGATTATGTCCGATTACCCGTTGTCCAAAATCAATGCTGAATGGTCCTTGTGGGGGGTCTACAAATGGAAAATGCGAAGTTGATGAAACATTACCTTGCGTCTGGGATGAGATATATTCAGCATTTAAGGAAAAAGGACAATTACAGCGATTCCGTGAAATTCAACCGCCAAAGGATTGGTCAAAATCAACAGTATTTGTCAGGAGAATCGAACTGTGACATCTAAAAGTCATCTTGAAGAAAAATTGAAGAGCGGGAGATTTACTGTTACTTGTGAAGTTGGTCCTCCGAAAGGATCAGATCCTGAAAAAATCTTAGAGAAAGCTTCGCTGGTCTCGGGATATGCAGATGCATACAATATTACCGATAATCAAACTGCTGTCGTTCGTTTATCAAGTATTGCTGGGTCTGTTCTTCTTCTTTTAAAGGATTTGGAACCTATTATGCAGATGACCTGTCGTGATCGAAATCGTATCGCATTACAAAGTGATCTTCTCGGCGCGGCTTCTTTAGGAATTCGGAATGTGTTATGTCTCACTGGAGATCATCAATCCTTTGGGAATCATCCTCAAGCAAAAGGAGTATTTGATATTGATTCAATTCAACTATTAACCATTTTTAAAAAAATGCGAGATGAGGGGATTTTTGCCTCAGGTGATGCAATACGCTCCGGAAAACCAGATGTATTTTTAGGCGCTGCGGCAAATCCTTTTTCACAACCGTATGAAGCGCGAATAGATCGACTAGCCAAAAAAATTGATGCAGGCGCCGAGTTTATTCAGACGCAAAGTGTCTATGATGTTTCATTTTTTTCACAGTGGCTTGATGACATTCATGCACAAGGACTTGATAGTAACGTATATATTTTAGCTGGAATAACTCCCTTAAAATCAGTGAAAATGGCTGAACGGATGAAATTTTACGTTCCTGGTGTGCATATCCCCGATGAAATTTACGATCGGATTTGTAATGCATCAGATCCCAAACAAGAAGGGTATCGCATCGCCGTTGAAATGATTAATGAGTTGAAAACACTCCATGGTGTTCAAGGGATTCATATCACTGCATTATTTTGGGAGGAGATCATTCCAAAACTAGTGAAAGAAACAGGTATTCTCTAAGTATTAAGCGAATTTTTCCTTCTAATGACATTTTTTCATTTTGTTGGTTCAACAGATTACTTTTAAATAGGATTGTGTCAGGAATTAACATGTTAATAAGAGTCAATGTAGGAAACGCTGGAGAGTTGTGTTTCGATGAAACTGAAACGACAATTGATGATTATTGGTATTCTCTTACTCGTCGCATCGATGGTCATGGCAACTCAATATGCGATTACCCGCGTAGAATATGGTTACTTTATTGTTCATCCATCAGATGCAACAATACGTTTCCTTGGATCGGATAATTCCTCAGATGGTATACGAATCTTACGGGTTCCGGGTGATAATTCAACCCGGGTTAGTCTCAAACTCCAATTTGCAAATTATTCAGTGAATTATAAAACACATTACTCCGCAGCGTTTGGCATTGTTAACGAGCAAAATCACACAGTCAACATTTCCTATGCGAATGTGTCTACACCCAATTGGACGTATATGCATATCTATCTACATGGGAACAGAGACGCAAATGCAGCAAATAGCTCTCTTGACCCATCAAGTGTGTATATGTGGGCAAATAACACGGTTGTTAATGCGACAAATACCACTGCATGGACCCTTGCCCCAGGTGATACCGATCCATCAACGATGTGTTCAAATGTTTCCAATCGAGCTGCATGTACTATCAATACTACATGGGATGAAATCGCCCATGTGAGATATTCACGAAACAATACTAACGCAACGGATGGTGTTTCTGATTTTGTATGGGTACAAGTCACTTTTGATGTCGGAGATATTGCTGATTTTCTTGGAGAACATTCGGGTTATATTTACTTCCATCTTGAGACAGAAGGAGAATAAACCAAAGAATAAAACATTCTATATCATCTCTATTTTTTATCTTCAATAAAAATTCTGGTACATAAAAATATTAATATATTAAATTATTAATATTACCTATACTGAGGTTTCATTGGATACCCTATTAAATTTATTTATATTGCCTACACCGACATGATGCCTCTTGTGTAATGAGACTGACGACATATGCTACAGCTTCTTGGGAAAACAATAGAAAAGCGTCCTTGGCTTATTGTCTCAGTTGTAATTCTTATCACCCTTGGCTTCTCAATTTTTATTCCATCAATCGAGTTCAAAACAGATTTTGATGATTTTTTGCCGGATGAGCCGTTAGTTAACGCTTTTAGTCGAATACAAGATGATTTTGGAGTAAGCCAGATTCCTCTCTTTATGCTTGCGGAAACAGAACAATCATCCAATGTTCTTACACCAGCAGCTATCAGAGAAATATATGACGTCGAACAACATCTGCAGAATACACCCTATGTTGATGGCGTGGTTGCATTTACTACCCTTCTTAATTCAGTCTGTTACATTGAGTTTGGAGCATCAATTGAAAACTGTACAGATACCCAGCTGCAAATTGCAATAACAGATCTGCTTATGGATCCAGGTTCAGAAACCATACAAGTATTTTCCGAAGATGATCCAAATGAACCCATTGATTATTCACAAGGACGAATTCTTACTCGTGAGAAAGCAATCGACAGTGCCGATATCAAAAACTGTTACCTTACAAAAAACAAAAAAAGCATCACGTTTTCTATTGAAGTATATGATCTGCAACAACTCAATTCCATGTTACATCCAGTTTTCAACCGAGTCAACGTTATGGAATGGTATCTTGAATTTGAAAATTTAATACGCCCTGATGAACAATTGAATATCTCGTATCGTATCGCTGCACATATTGAGCCGGCAAACCCACTATGGGAAATTGGAAAAGGCATGCGAGCTAACTTTCGAGAACTTCTTCGTTTAATCAAAAATGGAGAGCTTTTCAATTCCTATACAAGTGAGGTCTATCTCTGGATTCAACCCCCAAATCAAACAACCTACTTTCCCCTTCCTTTAGAAACAGGCAATATCTCGATTGATAAAAGCAATAGTATGATTCATATCACCGTTGATCAAGAAGAGCTTGGTCAATACGGTATCACTCCCCGCATTGGATCTTTTGAACTCCCTGCAAAATTGTCGGAATTTTCCGCAGGTGTCCGCTATTATCAAACACCCTTCTTGCAACGACCCGGAGGACGCATCGATTTCAATGTAAGTTACGTTGCAGAAACACTCTCTTCTCTTCAGAAGAGACCAGTGGTGGGACGACTTGCGGGTCGTGTTTTAAAAAAAATTGGTGGTATCGATTTTGAACAATTCGATGAGCTTTTTGAACTGATGAAGCAAACCGAATCTCTGCCGGAAACACTAGCCTTACAGGATCTTGACAGTTTATGGAAAACAACAGATATAGCTCCCGATACCGGTGTACAAGACACCCGATTTTATATTACACCTCCGCTCTTCGGTGATTTACAGCTTAACACTGTTTCGTTTCTTTCAGAAGATTATGCTGAAACAGGGAAACCTCATGCAACACTGGTCATTATACAAATCAATTTTTTTGAATACGATTATAACACCCAATTAGAACTCAACAGACAAATTGCCTCTCTTACCAATCAATTAAATGAACAAACAAAAACTGTATCACTTCGCATTACTGGTGAAAGTATTATCACTTCAGAGATCAACGATATCACCATTGAGGCAAATCAGATCTTAGGTCCTGCCCTTTTTATTGTCATTGTGGTAATTCTGTTTATCAGCTTCCGGCGTCTATCGTATGTGATTCTGCCGATGGTTGCCCTTCTCGTTTCCATGATCTGGCTTTTTGGAACCATGGGCCTGCTTGGCCTTCCCTTTAATATCATTGCCGTGGCCTTAATCCCTTTGATCCTTGGTTTAGGCGTCGATTATTCAGTTCATCTCTTCCATAACTATCGAACCGAACTTGAAAAAGGACGGAGCCCTGCAGAAGCAATAAAATACTCTGTTTTAGAAATTGGAACCGCCATGTCCCTTGCATGGTTAACCACCGTTATTGCTTTCATGTCTTTTTTAAGTGCTACGATCCCCCCCATTCAACATTTTGGAGTACTTCTTGCCCTGGGGGTAACCTATACCTTTCTTACCTCGGTCACTCTTCTTGCAGCATCAAGATATTTGTTGGATACGAAATCACAGAAGAAAAAAAACAGGCATCACTCCGTTATTTCTCCCATCAGACAGATCATGGGGCGGAGTGCAGTTATTGTTCTTCGCCATCAAAAAAAGATGATGTTGATACTCATCAGCATAACCCTTCTCTTTGCATTAGCTGCTGCTCAATTAGAATTTGGGTTTGACATGACCCAGTTTGTACCAAAAGAGAACGAATCGATGCAGCTTTTTGATACCATTTCCGATTATTTCCCATTTGCAAGCGAATATCAAGAGTATATCTTCATAGAAGGAGACATCGCAACCGTCGCCACACTCAAGGGAATTGCTCAAACCCATCAAAACGTAAAAGATGATACATATATAGGAAAAAAACCAGATGGTTCAATTAAAATTACTAGCATTTTTTCGGTGATTCAAAAAGCAATTGAAAACAATGAGTCACTCGTCACCAGATTCAATATTGATCCAGATACAGGAATCCCGCAAACCAATGATGATGTAGAGGCACTTTATGACTATCTGTACGAGGCAACAAGCTTTTCTCTCCCTGAGGAAATGTCAGATATGAAGGTGGATATCGACGCCTTCATGATTAACGAAGCACAAATGGTATTATACCGTAATCATTCAAAATATGAGGCTACAATCATCTACTACTATCTTAATCCATCAGTAGGATTTGGAGATGGTAATCTTCTTGAAGGACTCAGCCTGTTGTATAAAGAACTGCGTGATGACCTAGCAAATTATGGGCCTGCAACTGCCTTGGTAACTGGTCCGTCTATTCTTCAATTAACCATTACACAATCCCTTTCCGAAAGTCAAATTCTATCCACCGGGATTTCACTCATCCTGGCAGTACTCCTCCTTATGATTGTGTACCGTAATCCCCTACTGGGTATTATCACAATGCTTCCCGTTGGAATCTCCATCATTTGGATTCTTGGAACTATGTCCTATCTTGGATACATTCTTGACACCCTTACCATCACGGTGACAAGTATCACGATTGGAATTGGTATCGATTACGCAATCCATGCAACCCAACGCTTTCGTCTCATCGTGGATAAAACAGGTGATATCACTGAAGCAATACGAGAAACCATTTCTCATACCGGTGGTGCCCTTCTCATCGCAGGACTCACTACCTCCCTTGGATTTGGCGTTTTGATCCTTGCACCCATCCCACCACAACAACGATTTGGCATCATAATTGCTATCACCATCATTTACTCCTTTTTGATATCCGTATTTTTCCTACCTTTATTCCTCGCACACTGGGCAGAATCACGAAAAAAACGAAAAGGATACATCATAACACAGGAGCCTTTTGATATTGATGCGATGAAACCAAAAGATGA
This sequence comes from uncultured Thermoplasmatales archaeon, assembly GCA_964612945.1. Taxonomy (GTDB): domain Archaea; phylum Thermoplasmatota; class E2; order DHVEG-1; family DHVEG-1; genus CAZTFR01. The sequence continues at coordinate 13,809 of CAZTFR010000030.1, read as the reverse complement.
AGAGGGAAAAAACGAATCGTAAACCTTGAATAGGGGCGGCTGATACCAGAAAATGGGTTTTTTTCAATGACCAAAAGAAGTATGAAAAAAATACTGGTGACCGGAGCGGTAGGCCAAATCGGCTCAGAACTCACCATGGAACTACGAAAACGATATGGCAATGATAATGTAATTGCAACAGGGAGAAAAACCAAACCAAGTAAAATATTACTTGAATCAGGACCGTTTGAATACATTGATATCACAAAACCAGAAACCGTTGAGAACGTAGTCGAAGAGTACGATATCGACACGATTTATAATATGGCAGCAATACTCTCTGCAACAGGGGAAGAGAAACCATTATTATGTTGGAATGTAAATATCGATGGTCTCAATAATCTTCTAGAAATCGCTCGTGAACGAGCGATGACACGGATATTTGTCCCCAGTTCAATCGCTGTTTTTGGACCAGAAACACCACAACATCAAACACCCCAAGAGACCATATTAAAACCAAAAACAATGTATGGAATAACCAAAGTCGCTGGTGAACTTCTTGGCGACTATTATACAAACACATTTAATGTGGACGTACGAGGAATTCGCTACCCGGGTATAATCAGCAGTGAAACATTACCTGGCGGGGGTACAACAGATTATGCTGTTGAAATTTTCTACGAGGCAATAAAGAAAAAAAAATATACCTGTTTTCTTAAAAAGAACATCACGCTTCCTATGATGTATATGCCTGATTGCGTTCGTGGAACTATTGAATTAATGGAAGCAGATTTGAAGAATTTAGACCATCACTGCGATTTTAACCTTGCAGCAATGAGTTTTTCAGCAGAGGAGCTTGCTGCTGAAATTCAAAAACATATTCCTAACTTCACTATAACCTATAAACCGGATTTCCGACAAAAAATTGCAGAATCATGGCCACGAAGCATTGATGACACTCCTGCTCGAAAGGAATGGGGATGGAAACCACAATATGATCTTAGTACTATGACTGAAGAGATGCTCACTATTCTCCAAAAGCGATATGATGAAAAAGCACTCTAAGTAGTCAGCATGCTACATTTGTAGAAAGATTTATGTGCCTCTACTTGTTTAAATCTTTTTATAAGAGAAAAGGTGGTCTTTCTTTGACAGAATATGAGGTTCGAGCATCTATGGTCAATAACATTGAAACCATACAAGGATATCTTGGAGAGGAGGCAGATTATTTACTAAATCATACCTGTGAGAAGATATCTCCTGATCGTTTATATCTTCCAGGTCCTAATTTTGTCGCTCGAGTATTTGAAATGTCAGATCGGCCCACACCGGTTCTTCGAAATTTAAAATCAATTTTTAATCATGGACGATTAGCTGAAACGGGATATCTATCTGTGTTGCCCGTTGATCAAGGGGTTGAACATTCAGCTGCAGCATCATTTACTCCTAATCCCAATTATTTTGATCCTGAGCATATTATTAATCTTGCTATTAAAGGAGGATGTAATGCAGTTGCATCAACTCTTGGAGTATTAGGGGCAGTCTCACGAAAATATGCCCATGAGATTCCGTTTATCGTAAAAATTAACCATAACGAACTTCTGTCCTATCCTAACTCGTATGATCAGATTATGTTTTCAAATGTTGAACAGGCTTGGAAGATGGGTGCCGCTGCAGTTGGATGCACGATCTATTATGGATCTGAACAGTCAACTCGACAGATCCAAGAAGTAAGTCGCGCCTTTCATAAGGCTCATGAACTTGGAATGGCAACTGTTCTCTGGTGCTATCTTCGTAATAATGCATTTAAAAAGGAGGGCCACGACTATCACGCTTCAGCAGATCTTACAGGACAAGCCAATCATCTTGGTGTCACCATCGAGGCAGATATCGTCAAACAGAAACAACCCACAATTAATGGTGGCTATCTTGCATTAAATTCCGATCATGTATCCTATGGAAAATTTGATCAAAGTACCTATGAAAACCTATTATCAGATCACCCTATCGATATGACTCGTTTTCAAATATTGAATTGTTACAGTGGCCGCATTGGTCTGATTAACTCTGGAGGCGCCAGTGGCGATAATGATTTTGCACAAGCAGTTCGTACAGCTGTTATAAACAAGCGAGCAGGAGGAACGGGTCTTATCTCCGGCAGAAAAGCCTTTCAACGACCATTAGACGAAGGGGTAAAACTCTTACATGCAATTCAAGATGTGTATCTCTGCGATGATGTAACCATTGCCTAACATACAAAAAATTGAAATAAAATTATCTTTTCTTCTATTGTCTAAACTTTATAATTTTTAAGAAGTGAAAAAGGCGTAACCATGGCACAGACTATTACAGAGAAACTGCTAGCTGCTGCATCTAATCAAAAAGAAGTTGAGCCGGGTGATATCATTCAAGCTCACATTGATCTTGCGATGAGTCATGATAATACTGTGCTTGTTGAAAAGCAGTGGAACCACCTTACCAACCCCGAGATATGGGATTCAGAACGAATTGTAATTGTTCTTGATCATCGAACTCCTGCTAATTCTGAACAGACCGCGCTAAACCATCATCGTATTCGTAAATTTGTGCGCACTCATGATGTGGATCATTTTTTTGATGTCGGGGAAGGTATTTGTCACCAACTTCTTGTCGAAAATGGATTTATTAAACCAGGTATGATTGTTGTTGGATCAGATTCACATACCACAACGTACGGGGCACTTGGGGCGTTTGCTACAGGTATTGGCGCGACTGATATGGTAATGGTCTGGAAAACTGGGACACTTTGGTTTAAGGTGCCTTCCTCCTTGCGCTTTAATGTATCAGGATCCTTCCAAAACGGTGTGATGGCCAAAGATTTGATTCTATCGCTTATCGCAAAAATAGATGCTGATGGCGCTTGTTATAAAGCATGTGAGTTTCATGGTGAAACAATTCAGAATCTAAGTATGGATAGTCGGTTCTGTATCTGTAATCAAGCAATGGAGATGGGGGCAAAAAATGCGATCGTGGTACCTGACGACGTAACCTATGAGTATCTCTCAACATCTCAATCAAAAACACACCCGGAATATCTCCCCGATGAAGATGCATGTTATGAATCTTGTTTTGATGTGGATATTTCAGATTTAGAGCCACAGGTTTCTTGTCCATCCACGGTTGATAATGTATCATCAGTCTCTGATATTGAAGGAATTGGAATTGATCAAGCTGTTTTGGGTTCTTGTACCAATGGACGAATGGAGGATCTGGAGGTAGCTGCAAGGATTCTTAAGGGACATATCGTTTCTCCAAATACGAGATTTCTTGTTATTCCTGCATCTCGAGTAATCTATCAAAAAGCATTAAGAAAGGGATTCATGCAGAATTTAGTAAAGGCTGGTGCGGTTGTTCTCAATCCAGGATGTGGACCCTGTTTAGGACTTCATCAAGGAGTTTTATCTGAAGGGGAAACAGCACTTTCAACGACAAACCGAAATTTTAAAGGAAGAATGGGATCACCTGAAGCAGCTATTTATCTTGCCTCTCCTGCAACTGTTGCGTATTCTGCATTGAAGGGAAAGATTTCTGATCCTCGGGAGATGTTTTCATGAAAATAGCGGGAACGGTGTTGAAATATGGAGATCATATTAATACCGATTTGATCATTCCCGGGAAATTTCTCCATTATCAAGACTCCGATATACTTGTCGCTCATACTCTCTGTGAAGTTGATGCCCACTTTCAGGCAAAAGCAAAAACACATCATATTTTAGCAGCGGGTACGGATTTTGGATGCGGGAGTAGCAGGGAGCAGGCCGCTCTTTGTTTGAAATATGCAGGTATTCAAGCAATTATTGCACGTTCGGTTGCTCGAATATTTTTCCGCAATGCGATCAATTTGGGAATTGCTATTGTAGAATCACCTGTAGTTTACGATTCTATACGTCAGGGTTCTTTTGTAGAAATAGATCTTTCAAAAGGAACTATTCAGGTAGATCCAAAGACAAAACCACTTTTCTTTACCCCACTACCACCTATTCTTCAACGTATCATCGAATCTAAAGGACTTGTTGCGTACTTGAACACTCTTCAGGGAACCGATATACACGAGTGAACGTTAGTAAATTAGCAATGCTTTTACTCCTTTGGCCTTTCTGATGGTGGGGATTAATATCCCTGGGATGGGTTGATCCGTTACAATAAATAATCGGGGTTCTTCTTGTAGCTCGAAGTCATCGACGGTTGCTTGACGTATGCTAATTTCGTTATCTGCGATGATCTTTGCGACATCTGCAACGATACCGGGGAGACTGGGATCAGAGGGAATAATCTCAATGACACCCCAGTTCATATTGGGTGCAACATCTTTAAGATGGCAGGTTGGACGTAGTTTGGTAAAGACTTTTTTCAGTTCTGGTTCATTAAGTATTACCTCAATAGTAGCAGCAATGGCACGACGGTCAACGTCTAATGCTCTGGCGATTTTTGAGTCAGATAATTCAACAGGACCGCAGTAGATTCGTTTACCTTCAACTCGCAGGCCATATTCAAGGAGTTTTTGTGCGATTTTTCGTCGTTTCGGAAATGCGTTGAAATATTTAGCAAATTGTTTCCACATTGTATATGCCGTAATTCTTCTTCGCTATTTAAGTGTTGTACTTTATATCACAACTAAATGAGTAAAAGTATTAATTTGTACTTCAATGTACATTTTTTAACAAGTTTTAAATACCTTGAAAAAGAATATATTATATGATATCATGAATAAAACAAAAATACTGTTAGAAGAGAGCAAAATCCCAAAGAAATGGTATAACATTCAAGCCGACCTCAAAACACCACTCGAACCACCACTCAACCCCCAAACAAAAAAACCAATTGGACCAAAAGATCTCTCTGCCATCTTTCCCATAGATCTTATAAAACAGGAAGTAAGCCAACAACGCTACATATCCATCCCAAAACAAATTAGAGCAATTTATACCCTCTGGAGACCGACACCACTCTATCGAGCAACACGACTTGAACAAGCTCTCAAAACTCCAGCACAAATCTATTACAAATGGGAAGGAGTAAGCCCACCAGGAAGCCACAAACCCAACTCAGCTGTCGCACAAGCATACTATAACAAAAAAGCAGGGATCAAACGACTCGTCACAGAAACCGGAGCAGGACAATGGGGATCGGCACTTGCCTTTGGAACAAACCTATTCAATCTGAAATGCCGCGTCTATATGGTCAAATGCAGTTATGAACAAAAACCCTATCGAAAAATCCTCATGCAGAACTGGGGCGCAGAAGTCTACCCCAGCCCAACCACCCTCACCAAAGCAGGAAAAGCAATCTTAAAAAGAGATCCAAAAACCACAGGAAGTCTTGGGATAGCAATCAGCGAAGCCGTCGAAGATGCCGCAACACATGAACAGACAAACTACGCACTCGGTTCGGTACTCAATCTCGTCGTATTACACCAAACCATCATTGGAAGAGAGATGAAAAAACAATTCCAACAAATCGATACCTATCCCGATATCATTTGTGGATGCGTCGGAGGAGGTAGCAACTTTGCAGGCGCATGCTTCCCCTTCGTAAAGGACAAACTCAACGGCAAACACAAAAATCTTCAAATAATCTCCTGTGAACCACTCGCCTGCCCAACCCTCACAAAAGGAGAATACACCTATGACTATGGCGATAGCATCGGCCTGACACCAATACTAAAAATGTATACATTAGGCCATAATTTCGTCCCCGAAGCAATCCACGCAGGAGGATTACGCTATCACGGTGACTCACCACTGCTCTCAAAACTTACCAAAGAAGGATATATGCAAGCAGTAGCCTACTATCAAAATGAGGTATTCAAAGCAGCACACTTATTTGCACAAACCGAAGGATTCGTCGTCGCACCCGAAGCAGCTCATGCGGTGAAAGCCGCAATCGATTTCGCACGAATCTGCAAAAAAAGAAACGAGAAAAAAATCATCGTCTTTGCAAATAGTGGTCATGGTTATTTTGATCTATCAGCATACCAAGCATTTCACAACAACAACCTAACAGATTATACATATCCAAAAAAACTTATAAAAAAAGCGATCCTGGAAATCAACGATTCACTCTAAAAACATAACAAAAAAAACGTATACTTTCGCGAACCAAAACAATTAAGAGAGACGAAATGATAAATAGTAAATAATAATTAGAAACTAGAGGAGAGATGACCCTTTGGAATGGAAGAATAGAACAGCATATGTTTTTATTAAAACTGCACAAGGTAAAGCTCAACAGGTATGGAAACAATTTCAAAACTGGGACAATGTCATCGGAACCTGGATCGTAACTGGAGATTGGGATGTAATCGTATGGTTTGATGCAGAAAACTTAGACATTGTCCATCAATGCGTCTCAACAATCAAAGGATGGAAAGAAGTCAACCATACCAGCTCACACATGGTCTATAACGGCCACAAAGCAGATAATTGGTGGTGGGATCAACCAGCAGGAGCATGGATGCTCCTCAGGGAGAATAAATTAGACGAAGCACCGTACAAGGTAAAGAATTGGCAATGGATTACCAGTGGCGCAAGTATACCTGGTGATTGGGATTATATATCCTGGGTGGGGGGCAAAAATTGGAATGAGGTCTGGAATCACCTTCTCGAAATAAAAAAACAAAACTGGGAATCCGCAACATTAGTACCTATCAAATCCTGGTGGAACCACAAATGGAAAAATCAATGGTGGTGAAATCAAACACCACCAATCTATTCACTTTTTATCTCCATTAATTTTAAATATTACCATAGCCCTTTAAAAGGGAGAGCGGAATAACCCTTCTTGATTTTACAATAACTAGGGGAGTCAATTCACATGAAAAATATTGATATTACAACGTTGCGTCATGGAACCGAACTTGTGAAACGAGGATTTGCCAAAATGCAAAAAGGCGGAGTGATAATGGACGTTGTCAACTCCGAGCAGGCACAAATCGCTGAAGAAAGCGGAGCAGTTGCCGTAATGGCACTAGAGCGAGTCCCTGCAGATATTCGTACCGCAGGTGGGGTTGCTCGGATGGCCGACCCCAGTATTATCCTACAAATAATAGATACGGTAAGTATCCCCATAATGGCAAAAGTGCGTATTGGACATTTTGTAGAAGCACAGGCATTACAATCATTAGGAGTCGACATGATCGATGAGTCTGAAGTACTCACCCCTGCAGATCCCTATTACCATATTGATAAGCGACAGTTTACGGTCCCCTTTGTTTGTGGGTGTCGTAATTTAGGAGAAGCTGTCCGCCGGATATGGGAAGGTGCTGCAATGATTAGAACAAAAGGAGAAGCAGGAACTGGAAATATAATTGAAGCGATACGCCATCAACGCATGGTCTCCTCAGTCATCTCATTACTCAAAAGACTTGAATCAGCAGAAATTGATCAACTTGCAATTAGTTATGCAAAGAGTTATGCTGAATCGTATAAAACCCTTACAGGACAAGAAGATATCAAAGATAGTATCAAAGTTTTTGAAGAAGACACCTATGGAACAATCGTTCAAGATTTATCAAAAATTCTGCATGAAATAAAGAATATACAACGAATGCCGGTTGTCAATTTTGCCGCCGGTGGCATTGCAACTCCTGCTGATGCAGCTGCTATGATGCAGCTGGGGAGTGATGGTGTTTTTGTTGGCTCAGGAATATTTAAATCAAAAAATCCAAAAAAACGAGCAAACGCAATCGTAGAAGCTGTTGCTCATTACGACGAGCCGGATGTCATAGCACAAGTCAGTAAAAATTTAGGCGAAGCAATGGCAGGCATAGAGATCGATACCATCCCTGAGGAAAAGATGCTACAACAACGAGGTTGGTAAGAATACAGGATATCGGAGTTCTTGGAATTCAAGGCGCCGTCTCTGAACACATGGATACATTGAAACAGGCGCAAAAAAATATTGATATCAATTTTGGTATTACCATTATAAGAACAGTAAAACACCTTAATTCAGTTTGTGGTTTAATTATACCGGGTGGCGAAAGTACCACCATTTCCCGAATTTTACAATCATCTGGCCTATATGATGCCATATCTGAAAGGATTCAAAAACAAGATCTATGCGTACTCGGGACTTGTGCAGGAAGTGTACTGCTTGCCAGAGAGATCAAAACTCCGCAAGCTGATGTGAAGTTATTGCAGACAATAGATATGCAAGTAGAACGAAATGCGTTCGGAAGACAAAAAGATTCATTTGAACAAGAAATTACGTTTAATCATTTCACTCGACCGTTTCCAGCAGTATTTATCCGCGCACCAGTAATCACAAAAATATGGGGGTCCTGCAAACCATTGGCTCGATTAGATAATAAAATAATTGCAGTTCAGCAGGGTAGGCTGATGGCATGTGTATTTCACCCGGAACTTACTTCAGATAGCCGAGTTCACGAATATTTTATACAAACAGTTTATTAAAAAAAATAAAACATAGACCTTGGAAGTTCTTTTCAAACCTCTAGGCTATTTCAAAAGGATCTCTGGATAAATCACACTACACATACAATATAAAGAAAAAATGAAAGCCAAGAATGACCGTTAGGCTTTCATAATAGCGAGCAGAAAGAGACCAAGTGCGATTACAGCTCCAATAATTGCTCCAATTACCGCTGCAATACTATTCCATATCAGACTACTACCAAAATAAATAATTTCTGGTGGTGCTCCCATAAAAGAGGTAAAAACTCCAGCCCCCCATAAGAAAATAACACCAACGATCAAACCGATAAGAATCAAGATTCCGCCAACTGCTCGACTTTTTCCAGATCCAAAATATGCGGTGAAGATTCCTGCAATAATACTTGCAACGGCAAATATTAGCATCAACATACTAATAAAATATCCTAACATTCCTTTTTCCTCCTTAGAATTTTGTTCCAGTTAATGTTTTTGTATCGATTACTCCTTCAATTGATCGGACTTTGTTGACGACGATATCTCCTAAACTTTCAAAATCATCTGCTTCAATTTTTGCAATCAGATCATATTCACCAAATAATGGATGAAGTTCGATGATCTGGGGGACTTTTGAAAGTTTGTTGTATACTTCATGCTCATGTGCAGGTGCTGCACTGATTAGGACGAAACCAATCGCCATATCCAATCTACCTCTCTAACGGTTATATGATTGTATCATATAAATCTTATTAAAATTTGAGTATCACCAACCAATACCGATAAATGATAAAATGATGATTAGGCCAGTAGCAAGAGCCACAGGTAATTTTTGAAGAGATGATTCTTCATAGCCCTCCTTTGTCGATTGTTGATTTGCTATAAGCAATATAGGTACCGCAATCACAAGGAAGGTGGTTAGCCCTGAGAGAAGATGATAAATCATAAAGGGAATTCCTGCGATGAACACTGCTCCTAAAGACTGAAGAGTGTGCGGATAAATTAGATACCACCATCCAAAATTTGTCCACACATCATAAAGTAAAACAAATCCAACTCCCAAACCAGATATCAATCCTACATTACGTAATGTAAACGTTTTCATACTCGATCGAAGTTTCTCTCGATATATGGTATTAATGAGGGCGATCAACATGAACCCCGAATAGGTAAACAAGACTATCTGGTTCATCTGATGACCAACAAACACGGAATTGCCGATAAGAAGATCACTTCCCATCATACTTATCAAGGGAACAAGAAATGCAATAGCGGGATGTAAAAACAATACGGCAAGAAACGTCAGTACCATGATGACTTCAAAATTTGGAAACGGTTGCACTCCAAGACCAAAAAGAACATACCGGCCTAGTATTCCAATCATAATTAATCCAATAAACAAGATTAGATTATCCCTGGGAAACTTTTTCTTTAATTCCATAACTGCACCTCCCATGTGCCCGTGAAATAAATTACGGTGTATATATGTTTTCTCATTTCTTTACAATATGTGTGCCATGAATTGAATGAGCTTGCGAAATAATTTTTTGATTTATTGTCTGATTGCATAGCAACTCAACTGTGATTTTGGACCCATATTTCACTTCAATAATTTTAGTAGTATTATGCAGGGTCGAGAGAAAAGATTGCGTTTTAGAGGAAGCCGGTAAGCTAAGAATGAGATGTACAAGATGGGGTAAGCAGAGCAGTATCGTATCATTAAGCTTCTGGATTCCCAGATGAGTCTTTGTAGAGACCCATACAGTTTCTTTATTTTCAGATCGATACATATTTTTGAAATAGTGTTGTTGGTGGTGAAGTGCCGTATCTGTGAGAGTATCTGCTTTGTTGAAGACAAGAATAATTGGTGCAGTAACATTTAGATCAATGAGTTCTAAGAGAGATACTTGTATTTTTTTTTGAATGATCTCGTATGATTCACTTGCATCAATAATAAGGAGGACGAGATCGGCTAATTCAATTTCTTCAAGCGTTGAATGAAATGCATCAATAATCCAGGAGGGAAGATCCTGAATAAAACCAACAGTATCCGTAAGGAGAATCGGAAGAGAACGGCTTGGCGGTTTCTTTCTTATTTTACGCGTGGTTGTTGATAATGTTGAAAACATCCGCCCTTCAACAGTTACGTGTTCATCTGTCAAGAGATTTAACAAACTACTTTTCCCGGCATTTGTATATCCGGCTAGAGAGATAAGATAAAAACCACTTTGAAAGCGGGCTTGTCGATGAATGCTTCGATGAGACCGTATTTTTTCTAACTCTATCGTTATTTTTTTCATCTGTCTTTTAATCATTTCGTAGTAATCATCAACTTGGTATTCTCCTCCAGCCATAAATCCAGGATGTTCTCCTGTGCGTGCACGATGAATGAGTTCACGGACAAAGGGTCGTTCATATCGTAACTGAGCAAGACGGACCTGTAGACGTGCCTCTTTGCGTACTGCTCTCTCTTCAAAGATAGTTAATATCACCTGCAAGCGATCTTGAACAGTGACATTCAATTCCTGCTCAAGTTGGAACCATTGAGATGGTTTGAGTTCCCCATTTACCACAATCAGATCAATCGAATTTTCATTTTCACCAAGATAGCGTTTGATTTCTTCGATTTTTCCTTTTCCAAAAAAGTATGTTGCATCTGGATAATCTCTATGTTGTACATAGATGTTATCGATGTGATAGCCAAGGGAATTTGTAAGCTCTTGTATTTCATCGACAGTATCTGCAAGTGAGAGAATAATTGCTTGTTTTGAACTCATTTTTTTCCAAACCAGCGATAGGTGCTATAAAAACGCTGAAGCGCAGTAAAATTCCCCATAACGGCAAAGAAAATCATCATTACTTCTAGTATTGACACATTCCATGGCAGAGTATAGGCGAAACGCAGTGTAATATGTTGTAGAATAGGAAAAATAAGCAGTAAAGCCAGTCGATCTGATCGCCCTAAAAGTCCGGCATAATTCCGTTTCTTACCCACTGCTTGTGATTGTGTACCCATATAACTGGTTAATAATACTCCAATGATAGCAAGAAGACCAATACTTGGTCGAACCCAGCCACTTAATGAGATGCCACCTAAAATTAACACATCGGCATACCGATCTATTGTATGGTCAAGAAAATCACCTCGCAGAGAGGCTTTTTTCATAATTTTTGCTACTTTACCATCGATGGCATCAAATAATCCATTGAGGAAGACAAACAAGGTTGCACCGAATAAGAAATAATTTTGAAGTTCAGAACTAGGTGATGATAAGTAAAACAGAAGACCAGCAAGAAAAGCCCACAGTAAGGCTGACCAGCTTAATAAATCAGGATGAACTCTTACAAACCGTTTTGCAATAATTGATAACAGAGGATCGATTGTCCCCCGGAAGGCGTCCAGAACCATACAAGTCAACCAACTGATCTTTCATAGATCTTTCAAAATTTCTTCTGACCAATCAATCTGACCGATCTTATAGTCTCTTATAAATCGAAACTCATGTACATATAAATTTGCAATACTGCTTGCTATTTCATCAATCGTTTTCATGGTGGTATCAATCTCAAATAAGTCTTTTTCATTGAATCGCTCAGCTGCTTCACAAAGGATGACATCAAGGGTTTCTGCTTCAAGGTTTTCGTTTATTTTTTTAGTAGGCCATTGTTTCTTTTGTAATCTGTTTTTTAGAACTTGCGGATGGCATCGAAGAATTATACATTTATTGATAAGTGGCAGTAAATGTGATGCGTGTCCTTCAATAAGGGTAGTCTTTTGTGGACTTATCTGTTTTTGAAGAAAGCTATGTATTTTCTGCATATCAAGGATCTTTGAGTTCCGTTGTTCGTCCATTCCTTGAAAAAAATCATGCTCGCAGGCTAGCTTGTACAAATCAATGACAGGAATTTTTTTCTTGATTAAACAAGCTGAAACAGAAGATTTTCCAGTTCCGGGTGTGCCGGTGAGTGCGACATACATCTTAAATCAACTGATGGTAGTCATAGCCTCGAAATCCTTTGGTAAAACAATACTGTAACTCTTGGAAGTCTTTTCTGAAGTTTGATACGTCTTTTTTAATTACTGCTTCTTTTTCTTTTTTAAGGAGGGCCCGTTTGAAAAAGTCAGCGATAACGTACATCTCATCTTTTTTCATTCCAATTCTGGTTAATTCAGGGGTACCCAGTCGTAGACCTGACGGATTTAAGGGATCTTTATCACCCGGCACCATATTCATATTCGTGATAATTCCGCAGCGTTCGAGAATTTCTGATGCTTCCTTTCCTTTGCCCGGACCGATTTCAACTAACACTTGATGTGACTTGGTAAATCCAATTTTTTCTCCAAATACTTTTAATCCATTCTCATGGAGTGCTTGGGCGAGATGTTGTGCATTTTTGATGGTTTGATCTGCATACGCCTCTCCGTATTCTAAATGTTCGGCGAAGGCAATTCCTTTTGCTGCAACGTGATGGAGATGATAGGAAGAGGTTACGCCAGGGAAAACACCAAAGCCTATTCGTCTAAGAAATGATTTATCTTCATTGGTGTCACCCGTGTGATCAGAAAGGATCACTCCACCCTGGGGCCCAGGGAGTGTTTTATGGGTACTTCCGGTGACCACATCTGCTCCTTCTCGTAGAGGATCTTGAAATTTCTTTCCAGCGATAAGGCCAAGAACATGAGCGGCATCATATATTAGAATAGCTCCAACATTATGGGCAGCTTCTGCGATTTCTTTAATGGGACTGGGAAACAGAAACACGGAACGGCCGCATAAAGCAAGTTTTGGTTTTACTTTTTTTATGAGTTTTACAGCACCATCGATATCAATATTCATGATATCATCATGAAATGGGTAGGAAACAAGATTGATGCCTCTTACTCCTGCTGCACCCCATTTTCCAAAGGAGATATGAGCGCCATCAGCAGTGTCTAAAACCGTCGCTGTTTCGCCCGGTTTTATGAGTGCTTTCAGAATGGCCATATTTGCTATAGTTCCGGATGTGGGACGAACATCAGCATAGGCACAGCGAAATAATTGCTGAGCCAGCTCGATACTTTTTAGTTCGACTTGATCAAAAAATTTACATCCTTCATAGTACCGATTCCTTGGCGTACCTTCAGCATAGCGTCCATGGAAATCTGAAATTAGCATCTCTCGACAGAGAGGTGATAGTACATTTTCACTTGCTATCATAGGGAGTGATTCAGAGAAATACATATTACTTTTTTTTGTTTGATTTCTTATAACTTCTGCCTCTTCAGCCCAACTCATATAAAATCACAAAAGGCTGAATCTCTGGGTCTCATAAAAAGCTAATGGAATATTTGGTTTTCTTTAAATTCTAACAAGACTTTTGCAGATTTACATTGAAAGAGCACCTTTTTGCTCTTTCAATC
>CAZTFR010000029.1:0-26241 GCA_964612945.1 uncultured Thermoplasmatales archaeon | reverse complement strand
ATTTTGTGGAATGTAATGATTTATCCCCGGAGGTGATAATTACACAAAGCAGTTTCCTGCCGATTATTTATAAGGCCGTATTAGTCTGCGATTTCAGTACTTCTTTTTTTTATCAAATGATAAATGTGTAGGTTGTAAGTTTTTATATAATGGTGTCCTTTTCTGGTGTGATACTATGCAGATTCAAATCATAATGGGCTCAAAATCAGATAGTGCTATTGCTGAAAAAGCTGAAAAAATACTAGATGGCTTTGATGTATCCTATGAAACAACAGTTGCCTCTGCACATCGCACACCCGATGTTGTTGAAAAGATAGTAAAAGAAAGCTCGGCAGATGTCTTTATTGCCATTGCAGGTCTTTCTGCAGCGCTTCCAGGCGTGATTGCCTCACACACCTTAAAACCAGTGATTGGTGTACCAGTAAGTGGGAAAGTAAATTTTGATGCGATTCTCTCTATTGTGCAGATGCCCCCGGGAATTCCCGTCGGAGCAGTTGGTTTAGATCGCGGAGATAACGCAGCACTCCTTGCACTTGAAATACTTGCAATAAAAGATACCTCTCTTGAGAAGAAGCTTGCTGACTATCGTGCAAATATGAGGAAAAAAGCATTAGGAAAATAAATGGGAAACAGCTATGTTTAATGCAGAGAAATTTATCACTCAAAGCGTTGCACACCTACAAAAAGACATCAAAGGCAAAGCACTCATCGCCTTTTCCGGTGGTGTAGACAGCACCGTTGCAGCAGCGTTAACAAATAAAGCCATCGGTGATCACCTTGTCGCAGTTCACGTAGACACCGGCTACATGAGAAAACAGGAATCTGCTCATGTGCAAAAACTTATGAAACAACTAAATCTAAATGCTCATTTCGTCGACGCATCAAAGGAGTTTTATGAACTTTTAAAAGATGTTGAGGATCCAGAGCGGAAACGGAAAATCATTGGTGAAAAATTCATTCGTATCTTTGAACAGGTTGCAAAAAAAGAACACATCAAAACCCTTGTCCAGGGGACTATAGCACCCGATTGGATTGAATCCGGAGGAGAACTCCGAGATACCATTAAATCACATCATAACGTAGGAGGTCTTCCGGAACGCATGGATCTACAGCTGGTCGAACCACTCCGAGATCTGTATAAGGATGAAGTACGAAAACTCGCAAGAGCCCTGAAACTCCCTATCGCCGAACGACAACCCTTCCCTGGACCCGGACTTGCCATTAGAATCATCGGACCGGCAACACCAGAGAGAGTGAAAATTGTCCGAGAGGCATGCGATATTGTTGAAACAGAAATCGAAAAAGCAGTGGAACAAAACTCTATGGAAAAACCCTGGCAATATTTTGCTGTGCTCATACCAATTAAGACCGTGGGCGTCCAAGGCGATAAACGCGCATACGGCGATACCATCGCCATCAGAGCAGTACAAAGCATTGATGCGATGACATGTGCCTACAGCACAATTCCCCATCACGTCCTTGACACCATTTCCAATAAAATCTCCAACACTATGGGAGACAAAATAAATCGTATCGTCTATGATATCACCAATAAACCACCAGGAACAGTAGAATGGGAATAAACCTATGACTCGCATCTATGTAATTGACAACGGAGGACAATGGACCCATCGAGAATGGCGTACCCTTCGCGACCTTGAGGTCGAAACAAAAATTGTTGCCAACACCACACCCTACGACGTCCTAGAAAAAGAAGAGGTCGACGGCCTGGTACTTTCGGGTGGTGCACCACGCATCGGTCTTGACGGCGATCTCGGTGAAGTAACCACCTACCTAAAAAAAGCAGCATTCCCCATGTTAGGCATCTGCGCAGGGCATCAATTCATGGCACGGTTCTACGGAGGAACGGTTGCTCCTTCAAAAACACCAGAGTTTGGGAAAATAACCCTGCAGCGTCTCAAAGAAGATCCTCTTTTTGAACAGGTCCCAAAAAAAAGTATCGTCTGGGAGTCACATCATGATGAAATCTCAAAGCTCCCTTCAGAATTCATCCATCTTGCTAAAAGCGATAACTGTGAAATACAGGCAATACGCCATGCCACAAAACCACTCTATGGTCTTCAGTTTCACCCTGAAGTTGAACATACCGAGCATGGCGAACAGATTTTTCAAAACTTTATAGCCCTCTGCAAACAAGGAGAAGGAAGGGGGGAAAAATAAATGGGGAATATAATATGAAGAAACAAAACCCTTCCTATTTTACAATTTGTTCCAACATCACTATATTATGAGGTGCTGTTATTTAAGTATTATTATTATTTTATATATAATACATTTATCACAAAAAATTATGAAATGGCAGTATACTAATCGCTACATATAATATCATCTGTCCTTAAGCCA
This sequence comes from uncultured Thermoplasmatales archaeon, assembly GCA_964612945.1. Lineage (GTDB taxonomy): Archaea > Thermoplasmatota > E2 > DHVEG-1 > DHVEG-1 > CAZTFR01. Next base: position 23,877 of record CAZTFR010000029.1, on the reverse strand, counting down.
AAAAAAACATCAAATGAAAAGCTATAGCCCTTATTTATTTCCACTTCTTATATAACCTGTGATTAATACCAAACTGATCTAAGATTTTACCAACCACAAAATCAACAAGATCATCCACTGTTTGTGGTTGATGATAAAACCCCGGCGTCGCAGGCAAAATAACCGCTCCATTCTGACGGCAGAACACCATATTGGTAAGTGCAGCAAGATCAAGCGGAGTTTCACGAGGAACCAGCACCAGCTTTCTCCCTTCCTTAAGACAACAGGTTGCTGCACGAGTAATTAAGGTATCTGCATACCCATGAGCAATTGCAGCAAGTGTTTTCATACTACAGGGGACCACAACCATTCCATCCAGAAAAAAGGAACCACTTGCAGGACCCGCAAAAAGCTGATCATTATCAAACACTGAAGATGCATACGTTTTCAACGTATCATACGTATGGGCGGTTTCATGCTCCAAAATCTTCTTGGCACCAGACGAAACCACCAGTATTGTCTCATGCTTGTGCTTTCGAAGCTCTTCAAGTAAACGAACACCATAGATGCTGCCTGATGCTCCACTGATTCCCACAAGAAGTTTCATGAAACTTCCTCCAAGGCAGCAACAATTGCTGACACCGTTTTTCCTAACTGCTTTTCCTGCTCAAGGGCGGTTCCCGTTACAATGATGTCTGCACCCGCTTTTGCTTTTTTCTGAGCAGTCTCGGCATCACGAATACCCCCGCCAACCATAACCGGTATTGACACCTCTTTTGTCACACTCGAAATCAATGTATCAGAAACAGGCACCGACGCACCTGATCCCGCCTCAAGATAAAACAGGTTCATGCCAAGATACTCTGCCGCAAGTGCATACCCAATAGCCGTGTCACCATCATCCTGCGAAAGCAAATCTGCCTCACCCACACGTCCAACGGTCATCCCCGGCTCAACGACGACATACCCCATCGGAATGGGTTCGATACCTGCTTTTTTCACAATAGGAGCGGCTTTCACATGTTCACGAATAAGAAAATCAATATTTCTGGAATTCAACAAACTCATAAAAAACACAGCATCAGCATAGGGACTGAGAAACCGTGCAGCAGACGGAAACAGAATAGTAGGCAGCGTACTCTGCTGCTTCACTGCTTTGACCGTCTCATCAACCTGCTTTTGAGAAAGCAACGTCGACCCGCCAATCATAATAGCGCTACTGCCTGCCGCTGTGACCTCTTGTGCAACCTGACCCGCATCCTGTGGCGACTGTTTATCAGGATCTAACAACGAGAAATGGACATGCTTCTGTTTTGTCAACTGAAGAATATATTTTTGAACCTGCATATATCACACCTCGAAACCACACACTCCATTATTTATCTTTTGTGACTCGTAATAAGCTTCTGAACAAGATCATACGAACACGCAGTCACCAGACTGGTACGCTTATGTAAATCAAAATCCATCTCCAAATCCCTTCCGTAGATATCACAAACCACTCCACCAGCCTCCCGAGCAATCAAGGTCGATGCCGCAATATCAATCACCCGCAGATGATCATGACCCACCAGATAGAAATCAAGCGCCCCTGTGGCAACCATACACATCTCAAGAGACGCTGACCCCAGCGAACGTACATTATGAAGCGAGGAAAGAGAGCGTGTGGTCTCATCTGCATTCTTCCCCAATGAAAGCGACGACACCATATCCTGCGAGGGCATCTCACAGACTGCAATCTGATGTCCATTGACAAAGGCACCTTTTTCCCTCTCAGCGGTAAAAACATCGCCGGTGGGAACATTTTTTACCACACCATACCTCACATCACTCAAACATGAGCTGCCAATAGCAACAGACACCGCATAAAACGGAATGCCCCGGTACGCGTTGCGTGTCCCATCAACCGGATCAATTACAAACACATCTGATCCGCCTAAATCAATAAAACCTGCCTCCTCACTTAAAATATTTACCGGGATCTGCGCGTTTTTAATCACCTTAATTGCCTTTTCCTCCGCAATCTTATCAATAACCTTTGTGGGCGTCCCATCCGCACCGAGATCAACGGTTTTACTCATGCGAAAAAAATCCTTCTTACTTTCCCGAAGAATTGTTTTTGAAACCAAATCAACAACCTTCAAAGCAAGCCTTTGCAACTCATCACTCATTGACACCACCAAACAAAATCCACTTTAAAAAACGAATGGGTATCACTACACATCAACAGATCCATCTGAACCAACAAAACAGGATTTTAACAAACTCAACGTCACCACCAACACAACACCGAAAAGACAGGCAAGAACAATCAGAAAAACATTTCCCGGCTGCGCAATAATCTCATCTGCAGGCTTCCGCAAGGCACCAAGCATCAGACCAACCAAAAACGATAATGTTGCCACCCGATACCGTCGAAGAAGAAGCGAAAGAACACGAGAAAACAACAACAAACCCACCACACCCCCTACTATATAGACAACAGCAAATGGTAGGCGAGAAAAATCAAAATGAACCAACCCTCTGAGAACACCGAGCATAAAATCATACTGCCCCAAAAACAATAAAATAAAGGCACCAGAAATACCGGGGAGAATCATCGCACAAATCGTAATCATACCGGCTCCAAAAACAATTACATACGTATGCGTCGTCTGCAAAGCATTCAAGCCAACAATAAAAAAACCCACAATAATTCCAAAAAGCGTAAACACGACAAATGACACCGTTCGCTCTTTCAAAAAATGAGATAACAAAACACCTGCTGATGCAAGAATCAGCCCAAAGAAAAACGCATAGGTATACCCTGGATAGACATCCAGAACCCAGCCAATCACATTTGCAAGCACCACAAATGCCAGCGCGATTCCTACAAGAATAGGCACAAGAAAACCAAACTGAATTTGAAGAAAATTCTCTTTTGCTTTTTTAAAGTATGACGCATCGGCAAATCCTCGAAAAAAGTACACAATAAATAAAAGATTCACCGACTTAATTGCACTAAGTAATTCCTCATAAATACCGGTAATCAACGCAACAGTTCCACCAGAGACTCCAGGGATGATATCGGCGCTGCCCATACCTATCCCTCGTAAAAATAAGAAAAAAATCTCCGATAGCGTTCTCTGCATCATATTTCACCAAATATCAACCACGATAATTTATCCTCTGTTAAATAGCTATGGGATTTACCCTTTTACCCACTGACTGTGATCTGTTTTTCCGATCAGTTCGCCGTTTTCAATAACGCATTCCCCGCGAAGAAAAACATCACTCGGAAAAATTGCTTGTTTTCCCTCATAGGGAGTCCAACCACATTTCGAATGGAGATGCTCTGCCCGTATTTGTTTTATCGATTTGTAATCAACGACAATAAAATCTGCATCGTACCCCTCCCGAAGCTGCCCTTTCGAAACCCCTAGTCGATTTGCAGGATGTGTGCAAAGTAAATCAACTACTAACGATAAAGAGATCCTGTTTTTTTGTGCCTCAGCAAGAAACAAGGGATACATGGTTTCAACACCAGGCACCCCTGAAGGAGCCTGAGAAAACTCTTTCTCTTTTTCTTGAAGGGTATGAGGGGCATGATCTGATTCAATAATATCAATGCGCTGATGGGTCATTGCATACCACAGGTTTTCTCTGTCCAAAGCAGTTCGGATAGGAGGATTCACTTTGTATCGTTGCATGTGTTCTGTAATCTTATCTACCTCATATAGTAAATGATGAGGGGTTACCCCAACAGTAATTTCTGGAGAAGGATTCTGCAACACTTCTAGCCCCTCGCAGGAGGAAAGATGACAGATATGAATATTTGAATGAATCTGTTGGTTCCATTGTAGAAGCTTTCGAATTGCGGTTTCTTCATTACTGGCAGGTCGCGCGCGGATGTGATCATGAAGCGTTTGTGAAGAATCTTCCTCTTGATTTCTCTCTGAAGCAATTTCTGCATGAACAAGTAAAAGGGCATTGAATTTTTTCAGATGTAAAAGCGCCTGCTGTATGGTTTCATCACTAACTTTGAGTTGTTGACTAGTTTCAGCCATATATATTTTGAAGCCATCTGCAAGAGGAAGTAGCGCCTCAGTATTTTCAATATTTGTATCTGTAAGCGCAGCATATAAGCCATAGTCGATAACGCTTTTTTTCTGAGAAACTTTATGTTTTTCTTGAAGAGCATCTCTGGTTGTCGTTGCAGGCAGCGTATTAGGCATATCAAAGATACAGGTAACCCCGCCATATGCTGCAGCAATGGATCCGGTTCGAAAATCCTCTTTGTAGGTATATCCTGGATCTCGGAAATGAACATGAATATCAGTGGCACTGGGAAGAAGGAGTTTTTTTCCAAAGCAAAGATGATCATCTGCATGTACTATTTTTTTGATCTGAGTAATTTTCCCATTGGTAATTCCGATACATCCCTTTTGAATGGTTCCGTTAAGATACAGGTTTGCTTCGATGCTACAATCCATTGAGCTGTTTCTCCTCTATGCTCCCGTTGGGTGCAGTTTCTGAAAAGATCTGCCCAGAAAACCGGGAGATTTTTGTTTGGGTATCAACCCATGCATCAGGTGGAAGCCCTGCTTTGTAACAGGTATGTACTAAAAATTCTTCCACATCCCACCCTTGTTCTACGGGGACTTGCGGGAGCAGAAGTCCTTTTCGGAGAGATTGTTCAATAATAAGACCATCACGTCCAATTTGTATTTTGTTCAGATATTCTTTGGGGTTGTCCACGGTGATAATCTGAGGTGGCGTGAGGATGGTCAGTTCGAGTATTACGTGATCAAGTTCAGAGCTTACCAGTGGTGGAAAACGTGGATCATGTGTTGATGAAACTGCAGATTCAACAATCGCCTGCTGCAGAGGCATAACGGGATGAGGAATTCCGATGCAGCCACGGAGTGCATGATCCGTAACGGTGTGTAGCGTGGTAAATACACCACGCTGTTCTGTAAAAACGCCGGTGTATGCAGGTTGGGGTTTTCCTTTTTTTTCAACAAAACAGTGTATTGTTTCTCGGGCGAGCTGTACTGCTTTTGTCCCCTCTTCTAAATTAAGCATGCAAAGAAGTATTTATGAGGGGCTTTATGAAGGATGTGGTTGAACGACTGAAAAACAAAAGAAAATGAGGGGGACACCTCTGTTTTAAACAAGAGGATATTAATTATTCTATGATCTCCTCACGGTTAAGCGCAATATTGTATGTACCATCAGCAGTAACGGTAAGTGTTCCTTCGAAAGTGTATTGATAGAGAATTCCGCCGGTCTCTTGTTCTTCATCTACGATTACAAAGTAGGTGCCCGGTAAGAGTTCAACCGTATACTGACCGGTCTCTGATGCTTGTTTCGTTGCATATTCGGCAGTGTTATTTTCAACAGAGGGATCTGGTTGGAAATCAATGCTTAAATTGCTGACGGGTGTATTTTGATAGGTAAGAGTGCCTGTTATTGCCTTTGATTCCTTGGTGACCTGTATATTGTAGGTTCGGATTCCTTGTCCTTTGGTGAGAATAATAGATCCTGTATATGAATAGATCCCCTGATCGGTAGAATCGTCTACAGTTACGGTGTAGACTCCAGGGGTCAGATCCACGGTGTATGTTCCACCAATGCTAGTCGTGCTTTGATCAGAGACAGCGGTATTATTTTCCACCGGGTCATCCGGTCTAAAGAGGATGGTAAGATCTTCTATCGGCATGGTGCCATCAGTTACAGTTCCGGAAACGGCAACGGTTGCAAGTTCCAGCATGATTTCTTGTGTTTTCGATTCATTTTCTGAAAATGATATTTGATCGGTGAATGCATAATCATTGTATCCTGTGGTTGAATTTTGTATGGTGGCAGTTAGTTCATAGTCCCAGACTCCGGGGACAAGACCCGTGAAGCTATAGTTACCTGTTGCGTCAGTGCTATCGGTACCGACAACCTCATTCGTGCGGGTATAGGTTAATTCAACTTGCACATTTTCTCTCTCTTCTCCAGAGTCATACAGGCCATTATCGTTGTCATCTATATAGACTGCGCCTGATAGGCTGGCAGGAGCAGGGTTTGATATATTATAGTTTAAAGTACCGGGATTAACGGGAACAGATGCGTTGTGGATTTCAAAATCGTTATGTACTGCCGTGATTTGATATTGACCGGCATAAATGTCATTGATCTCGTAATATCCGTTTTCATCAGTGGTAACGGTTTCATCAGATTTTGCAAATATTTCATCTCTTGCTCGAACGGTAACCCCTGAGAGCGGCGTGTCAATATCCGGTTCATAGGTGTCATTATCGTTGACGTCATCGTAGACATATCCTTCAATAGTTGATTTGGTAACGTTTACCTCTATCTCTCTGGTATAGTTAACCCGACGCATTGCCTCATCATCAGAGATGGGGCTGTAGGTTGCATCTGTTGTGCTATTAAAGCTGATCTCATCTAATATAACCTCTTGGCCAAGACGGAACTGCACAGAAATATTTCCAGCGGGAACAAGCACACTAAAGCTTCCATCTTCTTGGGTAAACATGGTATCATGCGGAATGCCAAATTGATCAAAGACGACGACCTGGGAAAATCGAATGGGCTCGCCTTCGGTCGTTAGGGTTCCATTGATATAAGCGCCTTCGTAGTATTTGGCAATAACCACTGCAACCTGCCGGCTGTTGTAATAGGGAAACGGAGAAATGTATTCAACGGCAAAATGTCTCATAAAATAACACGGCAGTTGTTGTTCTGCCGGTTGGAAATTTCCTTGTTGATCTTGCTGAGGCGGCGCCCCGATAAATGCTTTATAGACCATGGTTTCATAGAATTTTTCTTTACGTTTATCAACAGTGGTAGTGATTTGAATAAGACGACGATTCTTTTCATCCATCTCGTTTAATTCTTCAGCAGACCATTGTTGATTCTCACGGACAGGCTCCAGTTTTTCATTGTACTCAGTACCCACATAGTAGATTTTCTGAAAATCATCCTCAGCATTCCAATACCGATCCTCACCGGGGATACGAAACGCAGACAGCACTAAGCTCCGATCAGCAAGAAATGCAAAGATATTGAAGATAGAATTATAATCATAGCCCTCCACACCATAGTATCGAATACTGTAGCCAGTCGCCTCCTGTATATCATGATACAACCAAGTAACCCCTTCATCATCAAGTGTTGCATTTAAAAGCGTTTTAATATCATGGTAAATGGCATTTGCAGGATACTGTTCGCCGACACGTACCTGCTGACTGAGTACTTCATCATACTCTGCTCCAATAGGGGATTCAAAAGAGGGAGCACTCTCAGGATCTTCTACCCATTTTGTTATATTTTTTGAATCATTTTCACCTACATGTTCGGTTAATACCAATCTCACCTTTTCGGGGAGAACGCCATTGTTATGATGGACGCTCCCTTCAAGTAATCGAGTAATAAAGACTGCAACTGCCTCAATTTCAGTTGTTGAAATATGGAAATTTGCAGCAGGTGGAATTCCTGTCTGGAAATTATCGGCAACCGTTGGATGATCCCCTACGGCCGCTTCATAAAACCCATAGTCCCACCAGGAGATAAACCCGGGTCTTTCCACAGGATTTTCGATTTCTAAATCCTGTTGATTTAACCAGGAAAAGGCATCAACCCAGTATTCCTCTTTCTGCTGACCAGGGATGCCGTTCTGGCCAAACGCCCCTGAATGTCCTTCTCCGAAATAATCATATTTTGTATTACTGGTAAGATTCTTTGAAGGAGCAACAGGTACTGCAGCATCCATTGCAAGAAACGCATTGGGAAACACAATTATTACTGCGATAAATAACACACCGAGAAGATGATAGATTTTCATACCACGCCGCAACCCACGGAGGCCGCCCCCAGCATTGCGGATATTTCGAATCATCTGCTTGTAATCTATTTTAGCTATTACAGCAACTGCTATCCCTCCTCCTAAAATAGCGACTAGAGGGACAAGATCATTGAGAAACCGACCGGCAGTTGTGGTAAGCCAGATGTTGATGATAAAAATTACTGCGATAAACAGATAATCCCTTCGCTCTTTTTGTTTAAAATAGAAATAAAGGATGATGAAAAAACATGCCCACGCCATAAAATATAATGCAGGACCATAAGACATCACGGTTCGACTGATAGGATACGTTCCTGCCTCGGCCACTGTTTGATCAACTTTATCACCATATATACCTGATCCATAAACAATGATCGCCAATCGTCTAAAGGGCTCAAGAAACGGAAGCGATTCAATAAATTGAAGCAGATAGATGAATACCCCGCCTCCGCCAAGTAAAACGGGTAGTGAAATAATCCACGGAATTTTCACCTTTTGAACAAACAACATCACAAATCCTAACGCAAAAACACCAAGACTTAACAACAAATTCAAACCAAAAAAATCCCAACCAGGTTTTGTAAGAAGAACCGGCAAAGACACCAAATATCCAACCAACATAATTGCCCCAATATTTATGATCCGTTGAGGTTTCAAACGGTTGAAAAACACATCTAACAAGATTTGAACAACAGCATACACCGTGATAGCCGCATAAATAAAACGAGCTTCAACCCAGACCATAGTAAGAGCGGCAACAGACAACCCGGAAAGAATTGCAAAGAGTAATGACTGAATGCGATCTTTTTGGCGGAGACTCAGCACCAAGAACATAAAAATCAGTAAGAACAGTAATAAGTTCAATGAATCATGGTCAAATAAGCTATAGGCCGATCCATGACCTGAGCTTACATGGATAGGAATAATTGCCATTAAAAAAGCAGCAAAAAGACCTTCTTTTGTGCCAAAAAGAGTTTTTCCAATAAAAAACACCGGAAAGATGATTAATGCACCGAATAATGCTGGAACAAACTGCATTGCATAGCCAATGGCATCACTCTCTGACATAAACGGTACAAGTGTCCGACTAAACCCAATTGCCATCATATTTAAAAGCGGGCCTCGGCCACCTGTTCGGCCTAGGGGATAATTAATGAGAGGATCATCACTAGCGTAAAAGGGATATTGCCCTGTTTCAAGCGTTACCTCTACAAGCCGCATATTATAATAGGGGTCAGGACCAGCTAAGTAAAACTTTTCAGTAAAATCATCTCCCTCGGGGTTGATTGTAAAATCAGCTGAAACATTGAAATAGGAATTAAGAAGAAGGACGACACAGAATATAGAAACAAGTACAAAAGGAACCCAAAATGTTCTCCTTTTGACAGGTTTTTTTCTCTCAAGAGGTTCTCGCATGCTTTTTTGGGGTTTTTCTACTATCGGTGTCTTAATTTGGGCTCTCTTTCGCATTAGATATCACTCTGATCCAAGTCATACCCATAAATTATACCCTTTTAAATACTTTAGGTCAGCAGTTTCATTCTAAAAATCAGATATACATCTTATTAAAAAAACTTATTTCTTATAAAATTTTGCGATTAAAATGCCGATTGGTTTTTTACCATCTTTCTCCGTATAAGTTATCTCTGCTCTAACACTTGTATAGATCCCATTGGTTTTCATATACCTTTTTTCCTGCACAAGTGTCATCTCATCTGTGAAGTGATCGAGGATATCAAACGAGAAGGTCTGTGGTTCGGTTACCGTTGGTTCATGATTAACCTCGGTTATTAGCATAAAAATGCCCTTTGGCGCAAGGACTCTTATGATTTCTTTTATTGCTGAGGGTACGTTGTCGGTATGATCTAATGAATTAAAGGATGCAACAACATCAAAGTAGCTATCATTAAAAGGGATTTTTTCTGCAGGAGCGGAGACATAGGTCATTTTGTGGTGTTCTATTCCAAGGGAGCGATATTCATCGACTAAGGGATCTAATCCTACCCGTTCTTGGGCCCTATCTGCCCATTCTAAACTTCCACGTGGTCCGCAGCCGATATCCAATATTTTCTTGTCTTTATAAAAAGAGAGATCGAGATCAAAGAGTTCGGTATAAAAAAATTGATAGTGCTGATGATGAAGCGTTTTTTGTTTGGCTTTTATGTATTTCCAGTAATTTAATTCGTATTGCTGTTTAATCGAGGTGTCCTTTTTTGTTATGCATAATATGCGGATCTTTATTCGCTCAAAGAGAACCTTAATCATATCAATATTCATGTAGGTGCCGACTTATGCATCATATCATATGTTATATGATTTTCCTATCAAGATTCTCACGAGAAAAATGAGTAGTGATTGCATGAAAGGGAAAGGAGTACAGTTGAGGGCTTCATTTATTTTTTGGCAGGATTGTTTCACCATCAATTAAACTTTTTATGAGAAGGTAGGCTGTTTTTACTTTACTGTATTCGTTTTTTATAGTATCTGTAGCAATAATCTCAGTGCATCCTGCGTTCCGTAGTTTCTTTTTTGCATTGTCTATGAATAGACCATGAGTGCAGGCAACACGGACTTCTTTTGCGCCCTGTTTTTTTAATTCTCCGATCGCCTTTGCCATTGTACCTCCGGTGGAGATAATGTCATCGATGATGGCGACCTTTTTTCCCGTAATATCAAGAGTTTTCGTTTTGATCTCTACAGTTGTCCCGTCAAGTCGTCTTTTTTCCAAATAGTCGCTTTTACATCCAATTTGTTTTGCTGCCTGCTCTGCTTTTTTCTGGGCACCTTTATCTGGTGCTAGAATGAAATCGATATCTTTTGTCTTGAGGTAGTCTGCTATCGCAGGGATTGCTGAGCAACTAATGGCTGGTTTTTTGAAGAAATCAAGAAGATATTCTTTATGCGGATCAATAGTGCAGATGCGATCTGTGCTGAGACTGATGTGTTCGGCAAGTGCTTTGGCACTAATGGGTTCGCCTGGTTCAAATTGTTTGTCTTGTCTGCTATATCCAAAATAGGGAATGACCGTGATGATTTGTTTGGCTCCTGCTTCCCGTGCTGCATTTTGCCAGAGGAGCAGTTCGATAATTTTTGCATCGGGATAGGTGGTTTGCACGATGAGGAGAGATTCATCGGCAATATCGTCATGGATCCGAACGTACAGCTCGTCATCAGGGAACCGTTTGATGGTTGTTTTTACCAGTGGTTCTTTTAGTGCATTTGCTATGTCCTTTGCGATTGGGTGCCCTGTAGATCCCGCAAGAATATACATACTTTCAGTTTTGAATTAGCCAGAGGTTTTTAGTGGTTTTGCTTTTTTTTGCACAAATCTTTAAGAACAGGTATGTTTATTGTCTCACCCCTCTTCTTTGAGGATGTGGATGTTATGCAATTGTGGCAGAGGATGCAGATAAGTGTGGTGCTGCTTACTTTTCTATATTTGAGTAGTACCTGCTTCGTTGTCGATTGTGTTAAAGCAGAGGAGGTCTCAGCAAGTCGAGCGGATGCATCATTTTTATGTTCTTTTCTTTCCCCTTCGACTCTCTCAGTTGAGGTCACCTTGGAGATAGAAGAAATTAATGTGTTTGATACGGCCTATACAAAAGAAGAAATTGCTGCGGTTGCAGGTTCAAATCCTGAAATACTTGGAGCGATAAAACTGCGCGTACGTGATCTTGTGAAATCGCAATTGCAGGCATCTTTTGGGAACGCAACCCTTGCTGCAGTAAATCAAATCCCAGAGTACAGCAGTGATAAGTTTTCAGATGAGTTTGATGTCGAGTTGTCTTCAGATTTTTTTAATCTATCTGAGACCGTTGATGGTGCAGCAGTTATTGCTGGCATCCTTGACAGTAATGGGATAGTTACCTATCATATGCCTCTGTCTGCTCAGACAGGATGGAATAATACGTACACCTTTTCCCTTGGCTCTTCTTTACAGCTGGAGTACGCAAATACAGAAAACGTTAATGTCCCTGCAAAAAAGATCACCTGGGCGGTAGCAAACTGGGAGGGCTTGTCTTCTTCTGATGCTGCTGAGCTTGCCCTGCAAGCTGGGGACCCAACCAGCTCACTTTCTGAAGAAAAGATTTCCTTAGGTTTTGTCCTTGACACTCGGCAGGTTGACACCACCAGCTTTACCGTTCAGATTTATGTAGAAAGTCTGTCTCTTGAATCCTACCATTTTCTGCCAGAAACCATTAAGAATCTTCCCTATGCGCCCTCCGATACGGTCCGTCTTTTTGTTGAAAACAACTTGCTTAGCTGGGAGGACATTTATACAACAACCCTGAAAGGAATCGAAACGCTGAGTATTGCTGCAGTTGAGCGTTCAGAGCTTAATCAAACACTTCAAACCACCTTCTCCTTTGACTCAGAGACCACCTCTAATAGCACACAACCGTATAACATCTCACATATGGACACAAACCCGCCGATACAAGCAAACATTGTTGATCCCTCTATTGATCTTCGCTTAGCAGGTGCAACCCCCCGGGCCTTCTTTGGATTAATCAACGCCGGTGCCCAGGCAACTATCAGCAAAAACCATCTCAATTTTGGAGAAGGATTAAATCCCGCCCCCTACAACTATACAATACGCTTGCATCTTCCCTCTAATCTCACCCTTGACAATCAAAATCCCTACTCATGGAACACAAGTAGCGCTCTCAAGGGCCCCCTTAATTCAACCGTTCAACCCGAGACACCCTATACAAATGAACAGATAGAAACATTTATTGTCATTGATCTTCAAAAAATGGATTTGAACATACAGCGCATGTTCTTTGGAAATACAGAACTTACGACAACGCTTCATTTCGATGGACAAACATCGTACGCTGTCCTCAAAAAACCATCTGAGTTTTCGCTTCCTGAAGCTCTTCAAATAACATATCTAAACGCAGATGCCTTTCGTCTCTGCATAGAAGAATCACTCTTTCCCGATGATGAAATCGACTTGTTTCTTTCCAATAAAAAACAATCCTTTGAACAACTCTTTTCCCAGCAGTTCTCAGACGTCCCCATTCAAAGCACAACAGACACTAGTGTCTTCTACAACTCTCTTTCAAACTGGGATGGCGACATCTCCTCAATGGACGCCATCATCCCTATTGAATACGCACTCCACGGTACCGCGCTAACATCCCTTCCGTTTTCCCTCTCCCTTTGGCCACCTACTATTGAACTATCAAATCAAACCCTTACCTTCACAGGCATCCCCGGTAATGCCGTTACGTACGAAATTGTCTTTCCAAATGGAATCTCAATTAATGCTGAAAGCCTGCAAGACCGAACATTTATCAAATCGAAAAAACCAGACGGGCGAGAATACGTACAAGTCTCCTTTGATCTCAGTGAATCATCTGCAACAGACACCATACGTTTCTATCCCTCCGCCTCACCACTCTATATCTTTGTCTTATTCTTCCCCTGCCTTCTGAGTCTTCTGCTAGTTATCTTTCTCATCGTAATTATCCTTCTCATAAAACGGCGAAAGACAAGAAAAAAACCAACTCCTGAATTCAATGATCCTACACAACATGAGAAACAAGACTATTATGTGCCACCTCCCCCGCAGCAATAACAAGATAGAGAGGCTAAGTAAACAGACGAGGAACCAACTTTAACAAAGAAGGCGCCTTTGATAACAGAGGAAGCACCAGTTTTGAAGGATAATCAATATCTCCATACCGTTCGATACAAGTTTTTATTTTCTCGGTGTTTAATTTATGAAGAATCGTATTAAACTCTTTGTCAGAAAGACGGGTAAACACCGAGCGGAATCGCATTCCTTTTGCAAGCTCCATACCAATACTTTCTTTCCATTTCTGATGATAGCAAGATAACTTCTGATTTGAAAAATCAGCAGCAGCAAAGGCATCAAGGACAACATCAACACATTGGCGTGCGCATGCCAAACCCGGATACAGCCCACCGCCGGAGGTTGGTTTCACCTGCGCTGCAGCATCACCAACGATCATGAGGTGATCCCTCGTGGATGCTTTTACAGATCCCAGCGGAATGGTTCCCCCGATAAACTTGTCAATACAAATTCCATCCAACAAAGGCTGCTGTATGAGGTTGGCAAAACATTGCTTTAATGACGTTTTTGCATGAGGTGTTCGACAGAGCCCAATGCGAGCGGCACTCCCTTGATCATTTGTTGGAATAACCCACGCGAAAAACCCTGGCGCGACTGTTTCACCAAGAAAAACATGAACATACCCTGGATCCAACGAAATATTACTCACCTGAGCACCTATCCCCTGCAAATACTCCTGAGGGTCAGGCAAACCACATGAAGATCGAACAGCAGAATGCGGCCCATCTGCACCAATAAGAAGAGACGTAGAACAACGGAGATGCACGCCCTTCCTCTGAAAGGTACACAGAACATTGTTGTTTTCCATCTGAGCAGAAACCAACTTGCTTTGAAAATGGATAGTTGCACCATGAGATGCTGCTTTATCAAGAAGCAATTGATCTAAACGAACGCGATCTATCACATATGCTCGAACTGATTTTTCATCTCCAAGCTGCAATAGTTCACCGGAGGGTGCATGAAGACACGCGCCGTAGATATGATTCTGCACGATTCGTCTTTTGGGTAAAGACACATAGTCGAAAATACGGGGGCTTACTAACCCGGCACATTTCAGGGGATGACCGGCAGAGCGGTGTTCCTCAAAGAGAGAAACAGAATGATTCTCGGATGCAAGTCGTTCAGCGATGTACCCGCCAATGGGACCGCCCCCAACAATGACAATATCTTGAAAATCTCGAAAATTCATCAATGCTGAATATCAGCAAAGATTTATAAAAAATAGTATGATTCAGGGCAACACATGGTTTTTCGCATTCTTTTTCTCATACCGGAGTGCCTTATGCTGCCTATCTGTCTCTTTAAAATAAAGAAAAGAGAAAAAAATACGGAATCATCAGAGCATCTTGATCTGTTACTGTGCCGTTTTGTCGTAGATGGAACAGGTAATCGAATTGGCGAAAGCATCGCCATTGATACTGACTTACTCATTGTCAAATCACAGACAGGGTTTCTTGGCATACCGCTGAAACATGTAGAATACTCGGATGCATCTGTTGTCGTTAAAGGCCTGGTTGATAAACAAAAAGCATATATGCTTGGTGAGAATTGGCAGAAACGGTCAACTCAGAAAAATACCTCTCCCTCTTCATAACATCAAAAGGTCGAAGCCATGTTTGTCTATAAACTTGTCATTGTCACAAGAAAGGATCTACCCCTTTCACCTGGAAAACTTGCCGTGCAAGTTGCCCATGCAGCAGTTGATTGCGCGTTGCAGACAAAAAAAAATCACCCAAAATGGTACAGTAAATGGAATCAGGAGGGGGCAAAAAAGGTCGTCGTACGTGTAGAAACCATTCATGATTTTGATGCACTGGAACGCCATGCACAGAAGCAAAACATTATCACCTCACGGGTGCGAGATGCCGGTTTAACCGAGATCCCACCCCACACCGAAACCGTCCTCGGCATTGGCCCGGGTCCTGCATCCCTCATTGATCAAATTACCGGAACGCTTCCGCTCTTGTAAGGGGAACAAACTTTTTCAATATTTGCCGTTGATGGCGGATTTGGTACATAATGCAAAGACATTTATGATATGTGCTCATTCCTAATGGAAAAAAGGCCGTCTTGCTATGCCAAAAAGCAGTCAGAAACAGATGGAATTGGATGAAAAAAAAGTCATTCAAGAACTTCAAAAAAATGCAAATGAAAGCATAGAAACCATTGCAAAAAAATGTGGTTTCTCACGTCAGAAGGTCTGGCGTATCATCAAACGGTTAGAAACCAATCATTTCATCTGGGGATACACCGCTATAATTGATGATGAAAAAGTTGAAACTAATAGTTATCTTGTTCTCATCAAACGGACAAATGATCCTGTTGACGAAACAATTGCTGAAAGAATCATTGGGAGAACTTTAGAGGAAACAGCAAAGCGCGCGCAGGTTCATATTGAAACAAGCTTGTATGTTCATGGAATGTACGATTGGGTAATTTTGTTTACTGCACAGGATATCAAACAGGCAAAAATATTTTGTGAAGTGATTAATGCTACCTATCAGGGATATATTGAAAAGGTCTACTTATTGCAAACGATGTTTCCGGTGAGAAAACAAGGGATTTTGAATCCAGAACTACAAAAACTCCGAGAGTTTCTCTAGCACCCCCTTAACCAAAATTGCTAACTTGGCAAAATATTAAGTAATTTCGTTTGCCCTTTCATCTTGTAATTGGAAATATTTTTGAATGTTTCATCTTCAAATAAAACCTGAATGATATCCTGTGGATAAGAGGACATAGTAATTTCTGTGGTCCGCCCATGCCTTCCTTTTGAGATAACCCGGGCATTGATGATGCCAAGCATATCAAGCTCAGAAATAAGATCAACCACCCGTCGTTGCGTTAAACAATTGAACCGTGTTTTTTTACACAGCTCCTTATAGACGTCGTAGACTTCACCAGTGATAATGGTTTGTGTTCTTCCTTCCTTTTTGTATTGCCGCTCAATAAGAATTATTGCATGTAGGATTAATTTTGACTGATTCGGGAGGGTTCGAACCACCTCGGTAATCCGATCGACTTCAATTTTGTTTTGGGCGAGGCGCACATGTTTTTTCTGGATTTGTTTATGTTTGAGCCTCTCGGCAAGTTCTGCTGAAACACGGAGTAAATCAAGAGCACGACGTGCGTCACCATGTTCCTGAGCTGAGAGTGCTGAACATAACGGAATGACATCTGCATCAAGCACACCTGTTCTAAGAGCTGTATCAACGCGCAACCTGAGGATATCTTGTAATTGCTCTGCATCGTAGGGATAAAAAATCATGTTTTCTTCACCCAGGCTTGATTTTACCCGAGGATCCAGAAACTCGGTGAATTTTAGATCATTTGAAATCCCTATGATAGACACTCGTGCAGCAGTAAGCTCGGTGTTAATTCTGGAAAGCCCATATAACGCCTCGTCTCCTTTGAGTTTATCAATTTCATCAAGAACGATAACGGTTACTCCTGCCTGTTTCTCAAGAATCGCTTTCAGTTTGCTGTACACCTCATCGGTAGGCCAGCCGGTAAATGGGATATGATCATTCCATTCATGGACAAAGTGATTGGCAATATTTTGAAGAAGACGATATTGTGTGTCGACAACTTCACAGTTGATATAAATAAAGTTGACCGATTTTGCTGTTTCTTTTCCTTTTCTAAGCAGTTGTTTTCCTACATATTTTGCCACCGCTGTTTTTCCGGTTCCTGTTTTTCCATAGATAAAGACATTGGAAGGTGTTTCTCCGCGTAACGCAGGAACGAGAATGGATGCAAGATCATTGATTTCTATATCTCGATGTGGAAGTAACTCAGGCATATATGAAGGGCGCATTACCTCACGGTCGATAAATAGGCTTTCCGTTCTCAATAGAGCGCCAAAGATGTCTGTGTTTGTTTGTGGTAGTAACAAAAAATGTACCTCCTCCAACCGCTGGTAAAGTGTTTGACCATAATAAAGTTTGTGAATTATTTTTTCTCCTTATTTTAAGGAGTAGAGGGAGGGGTTTATTTCGTGTGGAAATAAAATAATTTGATACAAATTATACTTCTATTTTTGTATAAATATAATATTAAAAATCACAATATTAAAATAGTCTCTTTTCAATATCGTTCTGGCTATATTTTATGCAATGTTTCTTCTATTTCTTACTGGCATACTCATATTCTTTTTCCAGTCGAAATAAAGGGGTCTCTCTGGAGAGCATAATTTGTATAGTACTCTTTTAAACACTAAAAATAAAAAAAGAAGAAAAGATAAAGATGCAAATAGGTGCGAAACAGTAATGATTAACTTCCGACAATTACCACATCTTTTACTGATTTGATGGAATCAAAGGGGAATACAAGGTGCCCAATGTCATCAAGGTTGTATAACCGTGGATCGATATCTTCTGACGGTTCTACTAAAATACTGGTGAGTGATCCAGTATCCTCATGAACCAACGAGTTCCGAAGAATCCCAAGATATAATCCTTCTTCACTCATCACTGTTTTGCCTCTCAAGTCACTTTCAAGTACTTTCAGGTTATCCCTCCTATGTTTTCTTAAAATTCTCACGTATATTGAATATCACTTGTGCTTTTATCCTTTTTGGCTAATGCTGTTGCTAGTCGTTCGGATAGCTGATCATAGTATTTGATGACCTCATCGTTGATACTTGGATATACTTTAGTAAGTGCAGCATTAAAATTTGCTTTGGTGACGGTATCTGCTTTGATATTATTTCGCAGCGCAAGCATAGCTGCCTCTCGGCAGAGTCCTTCGATATCAGCACCAGAGAATCCCTCGGTTTGATGAGCAAGATCTTTGAGGGAGACATCTTTTGCAAGCGGCATGGTTTTGGCATGAATTTTAAAGATTTCATGGCGGGCTTGTTCATCCGGGGCCGGAATTAAAAGCAAGCGGTCGAAGCGCCCGGGTCGCAGTAGGCCGTAATCGATGATGTCTGGTCGATTTGTAGCTGCGAGAACAACAACGCCCTCCATGCTTTCTAAACCGTCGATACTTGTTAAGAGCTGGTTGACCACACTTTCTGTAACATGGGATCCGGAGTATGCACCACGTCTGGGGGCAATGCTATCGATTTCATCTAAGAATACTATGGTTGGTGCCACCTGTCGAGCTTTCTTGAATAGTTCACGAACTGCTTTTTCGCTTTCTCCAACCCATTTGCTCAATACCTCCGGGCCTTTAATGGAGATAAAGTTAGCCTTTGATTCGTGGGCAACTGCTTTTGCAAGGAGCGTTTTTCCTGTTCCTGGGGGGCCATAGAGAAGCATGCCACGTGGCGCCTCGATACCCATGCGTTTGAACACTTCTGGTTGGGAAAGAGGCCATTCAACAGATTCACGAAGGCTCTGCTTGGTTTCCTCAAGCCCTCCAATATCGTCCCAGGAGACCTTTGGCACTTCAATGAAAAACTCTCTGATAGCTGAAGGCTCAACATTCCGATGAGCGTCCTTAAAATCATCAAGAGTCACTTCCATTTTTTCCAACAAATCGACAGGTATCGGTTGATCTGGCTCGATTTCGGGGAGATACCGACGAAGCGCGTTCATGGCAGCCTCACGTGCGAGTGCAGCAAGATCCGCTCCAACAAATCCATACGTGATATCTGAAATTTCATCAAGAACATGTTCCTTTGAAAATTTCACAATAAAATCATCAGGATTCTTTGCGATATGTTCAAGTTTTTCAGTGATTCTTTTTTCAATTTTCATTTTTTCTTCAGCGCTTTCAATAACCTGAGGTAGTAAAATGTTAATTTCATCGGAGAGAAGCTCTATAAACGTTTCAAAGACGGTTTCCGGTAGCGTCTCCTCAAACTTTTTCATCACCACCTGAAGATATTCCTCAAGGATTGTTTTTTTATCCTGATCCTTTGTTTTTGAGGTAATGTTTTCGAGTAGGTCTGATATAGGTATCTTTTTTATTCCCTCTTCAATAATCTTGACAAAATCTTGCTTTTTTACATTTTGATGTTCGAGAAACTCTGCAACGTGTGTATGAATCGGCATTCCTCGGGTATGAATTTGTAAGATTTCTTTTCGTCCTTCTCGATCCGGGACATCGACTCGTATCTCACGGTCAAATCGACCGGGTCTTCTGAGAGCAGGATCAATAACATCAGGTAGATTCGTTGCACCGATAACGATGACCTTGCCTCGTCCCTTTAGTCCGTCCATAAGGGTAAGAAGTTGGGAGACAACCCGGCGTTCAACTTCTCCGTGTACCTCGCTTCTTTTTGGGGCGATAGCATCTATTTCATCAAGGAAGATAATAGAGGGTGCATTTTTTTGTGCATCCTCAAAGATTTTACGGAGATTTTCTTCGCTTTGTCCGTAGAATTTACTCATTATCTCCGGGCCGTTGATGGTGTAAAAATTTGCATTTGATTCATTAGCAACTGCTTTTGCAATCAAGGTTTTCCCTGTTCCTGGAGGGCCATGTAAAAGGACACCTTTTGGTGGATCAATGCCAAGGCGTTTGAATAGTTCTGGTGATTTGAGGGGAAGCTCGATCATTTCGCGGACTTTTTGGATTTCATCCTGCAGGCCACCGATATCTTCATAGCTGACTCGTGGTCCTTCTTCTTCTGCGATTTTTGCTGCTTCTTCTTTCACCCGTAAAACAGTGCGTTCGTTGATGGAGACAATACCTGAGGGATTGGTGCTTGCGATAACAAAAGGCAGCGCGTTTCCAAAGAAGGCAATACCCGGAACCGTGATTTCATCGCCTTTGGTGATCGGTCGCCTGAGCAGGTTTTTTCGTATAATAACATCAATGCCCATGCCGAATTCAATCCGTTGCCCCTCGGGCATAAGGGGCGCAAGGACGACCTCTCGTGCTTCATGAATTTCGGCGCGGCTAATTTTTACACGGTCTCCAAGGGCGGAACCGCTGTTCTTTCTGGTGAGACTGTCAATTCTGATAATGCGTTTACCTTCATCTGAGGGATGTGCACGCCAGACAGAGGCAGCTGTTGTTTTTGCCCCTTCAATTTTAATGACCTCTCCAATGGAAAGATCAAGATCAATGCGTGTTTGATGATCAATGCGGGCTCTCCCATATCCGACATCTTGCTGAAAGGCTTCTGAGACTTTTAATTCGACTTCTTGATGCGCCATAATGACTATCTCCCTCCAATAAATGATGGGGGGTTACAAAAAAGAACTGTATTATAAAGTTTTCTACTTCTTTCCTCTTCCATTCGCTACAAATTATAGTATGATTTATATATTAAAATCTCATTTCACATATCTGCTGAGGAGAAGGGACACCAAAAAAAGATCGATGGTGCTCAAAATAATACAAATGAAATATCTTATTGTCCTGCTTACTCTTCTCAATATCTGCATTTTATATGGCGTATCAACCTATACCAAACCAACAGCAATTACACTTGATGAACTACCGGATTATGAAGGAAAACAGGTAATTGTCACTGGAAAAATAACAAATTTCTATACCACCTCCTATGGAAGTCAGCTTATAAATATTATAAGTCCCGAGCCAAATAATACCGCAAAAGCAACCCTCTTTCTTGAAGAAGTAGCAAATGTGAGTTACGGAGATATTATTCAGGCCATGGGCACCGTTCAGCACTATAAAAATACGTGGGAACTTATTGTTGATTCGCCAAGTCGGGTACGGTGCATCCAACCCTGGAATGATACAACGGTTCCTCTTCACGTTCTGGCGGTCTCACCTGAACGTTATGTTGGCATGAACCTTCACATTACAGGATATGTTGAACGAATCTATGATTCTTTTTGCTATATAACCAATAAGGACCAGATCTATACACTCACCATCGTCTTTGATGATGCATTCCTTCCTAAAATTTTCCCTGGAGATGCCATAACTGTGGGCGGTCGATTTGAATTCAACGAGCATACGCTTCGCTACCAACTTGTGATCTCTGAAAAAGAACATTTTCTTCAGCGATGTGAGGCGCCCTCATGATTGAACTCCTCTTGATCGTCGTTTTTTGTCTCTTAGGCGTACTTATGGGGATGCTCACTGGACTTCTACCCGGTCTTCATGTTAATAACATCGCATTGATTCTCCTCTCGTTTTCAGGGGTCATCGTAGGAGCGTCTACGCCGTTGTTTGCCTATGGAATTTCTGAAGATTTTGTCTTGTTACTAATCGCTGGATTTATCGTAGCCGTATCTGTTAGTCATACCTTTCATGATTTTATTCCTACAACGTTTATTGGTGCACCGGAGGAAGATACCGCGTTATCTGTTCTCCCGGCACATTCGCTGCTTCTCAAAGGGCAGGGGTATCGAGCAGTTTCGCTGTCTGTTCTGGGAAGCTTTGGAGCAATTATTGTCTGTCTCTGTGTTTTGGTGCCTGTTCGTCTGGTAATCGGGCCGCCGTTGCTATTGTATGATCTGCTTCAAGATTCCATGGCATGGGTGCTTATTGCTATTGCCTTACTTATGTTAGGGACGGAGAAGACGAAACTGGGGTCTTTTCAAAACAAATATCTTCCCAGCGTTGCAGGCATGCTGTTTGCATTCTTTGTGTTTGTACTCTCAGGGGTGTTTGGATCTATCATTCTTGAGTTTGTTGTGGAGTCGCCACTAGGGCTTGACGCACCAGTTCTCTTTCCGGCACTCTCCGGTTTATTTGGGATGCCAACGTTGCTTAATTCACTTTTTGATACGCCATCTATCCCAACACAACAAGTGAAGCCTTTAGTGTTACAAACCACTGAGAAGAAGCCTGCGGTGTTATCTATCATCACCGGAAGTTTTGCAGGTATTTTGGTTTCTATCATCCCTGGTATCACCTCTGCAACGGGTACGATTCTTGCTATGAATGCACGGGGGGCCTCTGGTGAGGAGCAGACTATTGTGACTCTATCTGCGGTCAATACTGCCTCTTCGTTTTCTGTTATAGCGGTGTTATTTATCATTCTCCGTCCCAGAAGTGGTGCTGCGATCGCCGTAAACGATCTTATTGCGGTAGAGGCATGGACGTCGATGATGGCGCCCTATGGACTTTTTGTGTTACTTATCTTTTTAGTTTTTTCAGGAGGCCTTGCCTATTTTTCTACCCTTGTTGTGGGCGGATTTTTTGCACAAAAATTTAATGCAGTCCCCTACAGAAAGTTGGTTGTTTCGACAATTCTTTTGATTGTCTTGCTTGTGTTTTTGTTCACGGGATGGCTGGGGCTTCTTGTTCTTGTAGCGGCGACAACGATTGGTTTTCTCCCTCTTTTGTGGGGCATCCGCCGAAGTCATTGCATGGGTGTGTTGTTGATTCCTATTATTGTTCATTTTCTTGGGTGAGCGCGGCATGTATTTGTTGAGATATTGCGCTGAGATCGATGCCCTGTATCTTTGCATAATAGGCGGCGGCTACTTCAGGGGTGATATGTTTTTCGTCTGCGATGGCATGGATATCGTTTTGAATTTGTTTTTCTGAAGTTTTCAGTGCGGTACTGATGGTGCGGACTATGGTAGTAAAAAGATCTGGCTTGGGTGATGCTGTGGTTTCTGATGCAGAGGTATATGTCTTTGTGGTGGGATGAAAACCGGTGGGGATGGTGACCTCTTCGATGTTAAAGGTAGGTGAGTAGGTATTGTCTTTGTTTTGTTTGAGAAGGTTTTTTTGTTGTACGTAGGTGAGGAAGCGTTGTCCATCGGGGCGTTTGAACCAGTTGAGATCTAAGCAGAGGGGGATGAGGAGTTCTTGTTTGGTGAGTTTTTGTTTTCCGCTTCTTTTGTAGAGAAAGGTGATGATAATGGTTGGTTCATGGTGCATACGATGCATGCTCCGTATAGATGGAAAGGTCAATAAGCAGTCCTTGTATGCCTTTGTTTTTCCAGTAGGTAAAGTTTTTAGGGTCTGGTTCGTAGAGATAGGTAGGAAACTTGATGATAATTTTTTTGATAGTGTCTCGGATGCTGTAGTCTTCTAGCAGTATGTTGCTTTCGTTGAAGACAACGACGCCCTCTCCAAGATAGGGTAATGAGGTGTCATGAGTGTCGAGGGTTGATGCAGAAGGATGATAAAAGAGGTAAATGTTGTTGTCGGTGAGTTCTTTGATGGAAAAGAGGGAGAAGGTGGGCCAGAGTTGTTTCCTGAGGGTAAGGTGTTGTGCTCCGGTCATGACGGTATCTACGAGGTCTTCCATACAGCGAGGGCCATTGTCTATCCATGCAGTATAGCGAGTACAGAGTGGTTTGTACAGATCGAGATTCGGTTTATTGTGTTCTATACCGTCATGGTCATAGAGGTAAATGCGCTGGTCTTCGTTGAGGTGTTGCAGGAGCTCGTTTGCTGTGTGAGAGGAGGACGGCGGAACCTGTATCTTTGACTTTTTGGTATGCAGCAGTGGTATATACTCCATTGGTGTGGAAGGTGATGGGTCTTTTACCTCTTAAATTTTTGTTATACGGCTGGTTCTTATTTTTAGGGTGTTGAAAAATTAATTGAACCCTCCTGCTTTTCATTTAAAGCGGGA
>CAZTFR010000028.1:25411-27107 GCA_964612945.1 uncultured Thermoplasmatales archaeon | reverse complement strand
AAAGACCATATGGTACCGAATACGATAACTACAATGTGCAGCATATCTTACTTCCGGGCCTGATTCATAATTCCATTAGATAGAAATTAAAGTGGATGAGTGCATCCACATTTTGGATGATGAGATGCACTCTCAAGAGCAAATATCGCTCTTGTTACAAAACCCTATTGTAAAAGAGCTAATAGATATTTTGGAAAATGAAGGCAGTAGCATACTCAAAGAACTTGACTTATCTACAGTCAACCCTGTTTTTGATACGTTAAAAACCACGAAAAGAGGACGACCTCGAGTTTATGAACCCGATAAGAAACTACAAGCATTTTTGTATGGACTTGCAGAAGGGAAAAGAACCATACGAAGCATTAGCAGATGCTTGAATACAACCGTTGCCCAACTGTTTCTTGATCTAGATCAAGCAATTAGTTATGCAACATTAAACCGTTTTTGGCATCAACTATCTTCTGTTGCTGAACAAGTGTTCAACGACTTAGTACAGGTTGTAAACCACCTTGGTCTTTATGGAAGTCGTCAAGCAGCAGATACGACAAGTATTGAAACACCATTTGAAGATGATATAGATGCCGCGTGGAACTATGATGCAACCAAAAAGAAATACTATTTTGGTTATGGATTACTTCTAGTTGTCGATGTGGATACTGAACTTCCAATCACAGCAAGGTTCATTCAAGGGAAACAAGCAAAGAAAAAGGATTGTATCCAGGTTATTCGTGAAGCATTCACGGTAAGGAAACCACGAGTGTTTCTTGCTGATGCAGCATTTGATTACATCACCTTTCAAAAAGAGATAATGGATAAACAGATTTTGCCCATCATTACCTATAATCCACGAAACACGCATCAACCATTACCGATTAATTATCGAGTACAAGACCTCGTGAAAAAGCAGACAACGAAGGTTACGTTCAATTTGAAAGAATTGAAGAAAACCTTTCGGAAACGATCCTCAGTTGAAAATGCAAATAATGTGTTGAAACAACTTGGTCTTGAAGACCTATTGGTGAAAGGCTGGTATGCAGTAAAAACACATGTGTATCTGATATTGCTCTTGCGATTGGCTATCGCAATCGCACGATACCAACATGACAATGAAAGTAATCTGAGAAAAATCTCATTAGGAGAATGAATTATGAATCAGGCCCTATCTTACTTCCATGAAAAGATATGATGTCTATATTATTCAAAAAACAACCGGAGCAGAGCTCCGGGGTATTAAACCCATGTTGGAATAAAAAATGAATAAAAATATACATGATGGAGTAGTAATTGCTTTTGTTGAATGCACTGATCCAAAGGATAGTGAATATTGTACTGGAACACATATAGACAAAAAACTATTGAGTAATTATGAACTCAATGTTGGAGATAAAGTTCAATATCAGATAACAAAAAACCATAGAGTAAAAATAATAAGTAAAAAATCAAAAGTTTATACTACAATATAAAAATATTTTAAAGAATAAGGGGATATACTCCCCCTTTCTAACAAAACTCATAATATTTATATACATGACCAATTAGTTCTTGACTAATCAGTCAGACCCTAATCCTATTAAATTTTAAAACAATGGTTTTTTATATTTGACCAATTAGCTTTTGACTAATTAGTCAGACTCAATAGTTGCATAAAAACTGTACTAGAGTATGTTGTATAGAAAGAAAGGGAAATGAAAGCATA
>CAZTFR010000028.1:3424-25401 GCA_964612945.1 uncultured Thermoplasmatales archaeon | reverse complement strand
TCTTTCAAGTGAGTCAGTATAATCTCAGCAGTCCATCGGGCTACATTACCGGATACACTCGGGCATTTATCTACATGAGCACCTGCTTTCTCAAAAGCGGCATACTCGTTCCTATCAAGCAAATTATAGCTCTTTCCAAAAAGCTTCTTTTGAACATCACAACATCTTGGCGAGTGATATTCATGTAAAAATCGATCCGTAAGCATTTTTGCATATTTAAAAACGAGACGATTGTTTTTGCCCCTTGAAAACTCGGTATAGGTTCTTCCAGTAATTGAGCTTATTGCGAGTAGGCCACCAGCAAGTGCACCACAAGTGCCTTTGCTACAGAGAGAAGAGCCACCAGCAAGTGCATCACCTGCTTGAATGAGTGATTCATCTCCTATATCAACAGTTTCCATTAATGCAGCAAGAACACACTGAGGACAGCTTCCTCGTTCTGCTTCGTAGCGATAAGCACGATCATAGGCCTCCTGCACTATTTCTTCATCGTTCATATCAACAACCTGCCAATATCACGTTAAGTTTCATGTTGATTGAAATCGAGCCTGATACCAGATCCATAGGGCATCAGCAAGCGTGTGTGATAATGATATTGCATCATCTTCTTCTTGTAAATGAAAACTGAAATGTTGTTCATCAATGACATTAAAATCAAATAACACGGTTTGAAATTGGTCATAGGATATTTCCATACGATAGGTTAAACCATATTGCATAGGTAGCAAAACAGTTCCTTCTTCATTTGTGACTGCTTCAACTTGATCATCATCATCCAAGGCATATCCCCGGACGGTTACACCCTGGATGGGGACACATGCACATCCTTCCCCTTCATAGATAGTAAATGATATATTAAGACGGTTCGCTAGAGGAGTCTGTGGGATGTCAATTGGTTGGTTCACAGTAGTCGTTGTTGCATGTACAACAAATATAGACAGTGATAATACCAGCATAAAAACAAAACTTATAGGCAGTATTTTACGCATTTTTTTCCACCTGCTCATTGAGAAAGAAGAAAGAAGAAATGGCTATCGTACTCGTACAAAAGGACCGAATACAAATCCTGTTGCAGTTTTTTGGGTATCTTCAACCATTACTTCGATATCAATTGAGCCAAAACCAAAAACGTTGTCATGAGGAGCCACTTTTTTTTCTATCCCTGGTGCAAGCTCGGGGAACCCTCCACTATCTTGAACTAAAATTCCATCGAGAATTCCACCTGATACTGACATCGACCAGTTCACTTCAGTAAATGTCTCTTCAGCATCATTGACAATCAGAGCACTTACCTCAAAGAGACCACCGGTAATAGTGATATCAAAAAGAGGGGGTTCAATAACAATCTCTGTTGGTGCAGACCAGCCGCTTTCATAGCCTCCACCACCAGTATCCCTTGCTTTGACTTTTATATCGTAGGTACCCGGATCAGCCCAGCGGTGATTAAACTGAGCAGGAGTTCCAGAGCTGGTGGAACGGCTTTCTTCCACGGTTCCATCACCCCAGTCGATGATATAGATTATTCGGTTGCCTTCAGGATCGGTCGTTTGCACGTTAAAATCATATTCAATTCCTGCATACCCCATGGATGGTCCCTCGGGCGGAGATGGTGTTTCAGGAGGATTCATCGGTTCATTATTAGTGATAGATATATCGATTTGAAGCTGTGCATTCCCAAGCCACTGTACGGAGAGGCTGAGATTAAACTCATGAACGTCACGTTTCCCAGTAGATTCAATCATATTTCGATAGGTAGATTCAATAGAGGAAGAAGCACCGATTTGAACTCGTGCACCACCATCGAAATACACCGCAGGGACACCATAGAGATTATAGGTTCTAGTCATATGTGATGATGCCACAGAATTTTTATCGACAACCATAGAAATATAATAAAAAGGATAATCATTAGAGTCATCGATATTTTCTAAAGCAGCCATAGCATACCGGCAGGGACCACAAAACGTCGCGGTACCCTCGGTGACAAAAACGGTATGGGTAAACTCATCAGTCACGCAGTTGTAGTCCGTCATGCCAGGTCGTGCTGCTGCCGCTGCATCAACATAGTGAGCATCAAACGGACACCCGCTTGGGGGATCTGAAAATTTTTCAAATGACTCTGGATTAAAAACCGCTGCCATAACAATAATGTTATCTTCTTGAATATCACTCCAACCATTTTGTGTGCCATCCCAAATAATTGAATCCGAAAACGTGGAATCATATTCAAGAGAAAAACTATCATCAAAGGCGAAATCAAGGAATCCATAATGATACTGAATCGGACTACCACCTGCTGAATTTGACCAGCGAGATTGTGGTTCTGCAATATAGATTCGAAGATGCCCATCATACGGTCTGCTATCAATGGTTTGTAGTTGATTAATAGGACTACGTCTTGCCTGTTCATTAAAGCTATACATTGCAGGTATCGTTGCAGTTGCTACTAGTAAAAGAAGAAGTATACTTGCCCATAGTACTAAATTCTGGATTTTTGTGTTCTTCATATTATTTTCCCCGTAGTACATTATTTAACATATGTTAACTATTTATAATTTACTCATCCGCTTGCAACGTATTTCCTTTGAAAGCGATCATGAGTGTGGTAACTAATCCATAATATTATGTATAGTTAAGAATATAAATATCTTTCTTTGAATATGAATGTATCCAAACACACCGATCAGGGAAAATTGCAAATATTTATTAAACCCACTTTTTTTCTACCTTACAGACTTGCATGACTAAAGAGGTACTACTTATCAAAAAAGGCCACGAAATCGAACGAACCGAACAGCCTGGAAAACTCTATCGCTTGATGGTAAAATCAAAAGGAATGGAGACGATCATCGCTGAACTTGATCCACATACCGAATCAAAATGGTTTAAACACAAAGGAGAAGAACTCCATATCATTCTTGAAGGGGAAATGGAGTACACCGTCGGCGAAAAATCGTACAAACTTACACAGGGAGATATGTTATGGCATCAATCTGACTTGAAACATCACGCAAAAAACATTGGATCGAAAAAGATCATATACATAACCATAGGAACCCCACCAACCTTTATGTGGAATACGCTATAAAAAATCGATATACAAACAATCTCCGCTCGTTATTTTTTTCTTCTCACCAGATTCTGTCTCAACAAGAAGAAAACCTATATTATCAATATCAACCGCAGTTCCTATTATTTCCTCACGTGCAGCAAGAATCTTCACATTTCTGCCAATTGTATCTGAGTAAGTCAGCCATTGCTTTGTTATTTTGGCATATTCTGCTCGTTGGAAAAGAGTATAATACTTGTAAAAATGCTTGAGTAATTTGACAAGAAAATCAGTGCGATCAATTTCTTGACCTTGCAGCTCTAACAAGGTCGTTAATGTTTTTCTCAATTCCACACTGTATTGCGAAAGTCTCGTGTTTAGGTTCACACCAATTCCTACTATAACACAAAACTCGCTCTCTTTTTTTTGTGATTCAATGAGAATTCCTGCAATTTTTTTTCCGTTGATCAACACATCATTAGGCCATTTAATAGCAGAGGGAATGCCTAAGTCATTGATTGTTTCTGCAACGGCAAGTGAGCTGAACAAAGGAATCAACGGATAATCCTCCTGGGGGGCAGAAGGCTTAAGAATTAACGAAAAATACAAGCCCCCTTCTGGTGATTCCCAGCGTCTGTTAAAACGACCGCGTCCATTGGTCTGCATTGAACTAAGGAGTAACACATTCTCCTCATTGGTTTTCTTCAGATATTCAAAAGCCTTTTGATTCGTGGATTCAACTTCTTTGAATTCTATAATTGAGGACATCTCAAACATATTTAGGTTCATAAAAACAATGAATCCGTTTTCTCTATATTAAATAACTTTCTCATTGAGGGTATTGTCTGTTTTGATTTGCAGCAATAATAACCGCCTGTACCGCAGCCATTGCAGCTGCAGTTCGAGGTGTGTTTGAGTGGGCTTTTTGTTCTTGTACATGCTTTACGACTTGGTCAAGAATCGTATAGCGTGGAATAAAACTTGTATCATAGGTTCCGTTGTTAAATGCAGTATTATTCATGACGACTTGATGGAAGGGGATGTTATGGCGTACGCCACTGATCTGAAACTCCCAGAGAGCTCGTTTCGTGCGGTTAATGGCACGGGGCCGGTCTTCGGCCCAAATGATAAGTTTTGCAATCATGGAGTCATAAAACGGTGGAATGGTAAATCCTTGGTAGACGCCGGAGTCGATGCGTATTCCCGGGCCGCTTGGTTCAGCATATCGGATGATTTTCCCAGGTGCCGGTTGAAAGTTATTCAAAGGGTCTTCTGCGTTAATTCTACATTCAATGGCATGCCCTCGAGGTTGGATGTCCTCTTGACTATATTCAAGTTCAAGACCGGATGCCACGCGGAGTTGTTCACGAGCGAGATCAACACCAGTGATCTCCTCAGTGACAGGGTGTTCAACTTGAAGTCGAGTGTTCATCTCCAAAAAGTAGTACTTGCCGTCTTTAAACATAAACTCGCAGGTTCCCGCGTTATAATACCCTGCGGTCTCTGCTGCAAGTACGGCCTGTTTTCCAATTTCCTCACGTAGTTCGTCGGTGAGCGCACAGGAGGGAGTCTCCTCGATGAGTTTTTGATGACGGCGTTGAACGCTGCATTCGCGTTCATAACAATGAATAACATTGTTTTTTTTATCACCAATAATTTGATATTCAATGTGGCGCGGGTCTTTGATGAATTTTTCAATAAAAACGGCGTCATCACCAAAGCTATTTTTTGCGAGTTGACGGACAGTTGCAAGTGCTTTTTCCATCTGTTTTTCGTCCTCAACCATCTGAATGCCAATACCACCGCCTCCTGCAGAAGCCTTTAGCATCACCGGATATCCAATTTCATGGGCGATATCTTTGGCGCGTTCATGATCCGCGATTGCTTCTGTGACACCAGGTACTACATGAACGCCTGCATTCTGCATTGATTTTTTGGAATCAATTTTTGAACACATCAGCTTCATTGCAGAAACCGGTGGTCCGATGAACTCGATGTTGTTTTTTTTGCATGTTTCTGCAAAGGTTGCGTTTTCTGCAAGAAAGCCATACCCGGGGTGAATGCCTTCGGTTTCTGATTTGAGGGCGACATCGATGAGTTTGTCGATGACAAGGTAGCTTTGACTTGCCGGCCCGGGGCCAATATGGTATTTTTCATCAGCATATTTGACAAAAAGAGCGTTTTTATCGGCGTCTGAATACACGGCGACCGTTGCGATTCCAAGTTCTTTGCATGCCCGCATAATGCGCAGGGCGATTTCACCTCGGTTGGCAATCATTACTTTATTTAACATCTCAATCACAGGTTTACTCTGTTTTTTTTAGAGAATCTGCATGAGCAGATCACCGCTGCTGACAGCATCTCCTTCTTTGATGAAAATGTCTTTTACTTCTCCTTCTCGTTCTGCGTTGATTTCTTGTTCCATCTTCATGGCTTCGATGGTTGCAAGAACGTCTCCTTTTTTGACGTTGTCGCCCTTGTTTACTTTGACTTTTAATATAGTCCCCTGCATGTTTGATTTCACGCCGCCTTCTACATCTTTTGGTGGTGCTTGTTCTGCTGTGCCTTCTGCTCCCACAACGAGAAATCCACCTGATGGGATGACTTTAACTTCGTAAGGTTCCCCGTCGACCTCGACTTCAAACTCGGTGGGTATCTGTGCGGGTCCTGCACGTTGATCTGGCGGGGTGGTCTCAAGCCAGAGTTGTTTGACTTCGGGAAATGATTGTTTGACCATAGCGCGTGTGAGTTTATGATCGATGGGAAGCGGTAATTGCTCGGAGGTGAACTCGGCGCGTGCTTCTCCTTTGAGAAAGCGAAGACCAACCTGAGGGTAGAGGATATAGGTCATGATGTCTTCTTCTTTTTTGATGTAGGCGCCTCCGTCCATTTCTTCGAGTTCTTTTTTCTTTTTGTCCCACATGGGTTTTAATAAATCTGATGGGCGGCAGTCGATTACTTCGTCTTTCCATTTTGGACCGAGTACTCTTTTCATAATGTCTGGTTTGATGTCTCCAGGGGGTTTGCCATACATGCCTCTGCAGTAATCTTTGGTTTCCTGAGTGATAACTTTGTATCTTCCATGAAGGACATTCATCACTGCTTGAACACCTACTACTTGGCTAGATGGTGTCACCAGTGGAGGGTACCCAAGTTCTTCGCGGACTCGTGCTGTTTCATCAAGAATCTCACGGTATTTGTCTCCCGCTCCTTGTTCTTCAAGTTGGAAGATTAGATTAGAAAGCATGCCTCCGGGTATTTGATGGACGGTGACACTGGGGTCGACTTTGAGTGCGTTGATACGGTGGAGATGTCGATACTTCTCCCAGATTTTAAGGAAATATTTTCGGATTTCAATGAGTTTTTTCAAATCGTAGCCAGTATCCCAGTCTGTTTTTTGAAGTGCTGCAACAACACTTTCGGTTGCTGGTGCCG
This sequence comes from uncultured Thermoplasmatales archaeon, assembly GCA_964612945.1. GTDB lineage: Archaea > Thermoplasmatota > E2 > DHVEG-1 > DHVEG-1 > CAZTFR01. The sequence continues at coordinate 18,917 of CAZTFR010000028.1, read as the reverse complement.
CAGTACCACCTGAAATTGGTGACATCGCAGTATCAAGGACATCGATTCCTGCTTCCGCAGCCCGCATATAGGCCATACCAGTCATGCCACTAGTGCAGTGGGAATGCAGATCAATGGGCAGCTTGATACCAGCATCTTTGCATCCTTTCACAATGTCATAGACACGTGTAGGTGAAATCATGCCCGCCATATCTTTGATACACAGAGAGTGGGCGCCCATTTTTTCAAGTTCTTTGAACTTGGTGACCAAATAATCAACAGTATGAATCGGGGAAATGGTATAGCTTAAACATGCTTGTACATGTCCGTTGTTGTCGAGCACTGCTTGCAGGGGTGTTTTCATATTCCGCAGATCATTAAGAGCATCGAAGATACGGAAGTTGTCACAACCATTCTTCTTTGCGTAATAGATGAATTTTTTCACCACATCATCAGGGTAGTTGCGGTATCCGACGATATTCATCGCACGCTCTAGCATCTGTAAATGAGTGTTGGGCATTGCTTCTTTGAGCGTTTTCAGTCGCTCCCAGGGATCCTGGTTTAGGTAGCGGATAGATACATCAAAGGTTGCTCCACCCCAGACCTCCAGCGAAAAAAAGCCGATTTCATCTAGTTTATTGGTGATGGGAAGCATATCTTCTGTTCGCAGGCGAGTTGCTAACATGGACTGATGGGCGTCTCGTAAAATCATTTCATGTAGTTGAACCATAGCAGTAAACCTCCTAATCTACGCAATAGGTTTTTTACTCTTTATTCATTATGGAATTCCCCGGCCCATAATGGAAGGCAGATGAGAAATGGTATTTGCTTGCCCTACTTAAGCGTATCGGGAGAAAAAGGTAGTCATTTTATGTGTTTTCCATAATGTATATTATGGGATTAGCCAAGGAAAAAGGATTACGTGCTGGTTACTATAAAAGAATTTTAAAAAGGTAGAGTAAAAAATGCATGCTTAGTCAAAAATTTGGATGGTAATGGGAAGCACAACACCTTCAGCTTCTATCGATATTTCTCCTGTCGTTGGAGCAGTAAAATTGAAAGATACCTGTCCAGATGTATTTGTTGTTCCAAACCTGTGTTCAACAAGTCTCGGGATACTCAGACAAATCAAGAAATTATCGACTCCATAACCATTTCGAGTAACCGTAAATATCACTTCTACAGGTTCATTCAAAAAGATGCGAGTCGAGGATACTGTAATTTCTGGTGATTGGAAAGAACCGAGGATAAAATTTTCAAGAATGAGGCCTTTAAATGAATAATATTTCATGGTATATTGCATCTGTTCTTCAATGTGATGTGCCATTTCAAATTTCCGAGTTTTATCCACGAATGTACGAGAAAATTTAAACATATTTATTGCATAAAAAGACGTTGAATCAGAAAGAGAACTACCATTTATTTTTCCAATATGTTGTGTCATTACAATTTTGCTCTACTAGTTGTCCATCGGTAGAATCTATAATTGAGTCTGATGTAAGGTTATCGGTACGTGCACCAATTAATTGGATGTGACTGAGAAATAAAACCACACAAAATATGACAATAATATTTACTTTTTTCATATATTCGCCTCATATTTATTACCAATTAACATAAATAATTTCTATATACATATTTTGTTTTCCCAATTAACTACCGTTCCTAAAATAGATATTTTGATATAGGATATAAAATAGTAAAACGGAGAGTAGATGATTATTTGATTTTATAGTACGCAGGCCATTTAATCCATAACCTTTTTGTAGGAGTAGTTGTTTATTTTGTGCTTACTTTTGGAGGCGTTGTATGACTCGAAATGTAGTCGTTGTTTGGTCAGTGTTCTTTTTTCTTATGTGTATTGGAAATCCAGTGTCTTTGTCAGTATATCCTGGTGAGATTTCAAGTGGTGATATCTCCATTGAATATCGCAATGTCACCGTCTATGCTCCTGCGGTTGCTCAAACCACTGCTGGTTACCAGGGTGTGATTTCAACGATTACGGTGACTATTCAAAGCAATGGCAGTGGGCGGGTGTTTGTGGATACTCTACCCTTGACTCAGATTGATATGCAGGGATCTGCCCGTCTTGCGGTTAAGGTTGCCTCATCACTTGTGCGCATGGATCCTAATATAACAATTGATCCTGCAATATATGACTATTTTTTTGTAGTGCGCACGGAGGCACCTATTATTGGTGGACCTTCTGCTGGTGGCATCATGACGGTTGCAGTCACAGCGCTTCTTGGAGAATGGCCCATTAGTAATACCACGGTGATGACAGGAATGATTAATCCGGATGGAAGTATTGGCCCGGTGGGAGGTATCACTTCCAAAATTGATGCCGCATATACCGTTGGTGCTACACGGTTTCTTATCCCAAAGGGACAAGGAACATATACAGAGACAATCACTGAAACCACTTCTGAGAATGGATGGACACAGATCATCACACGGCAAGTCCTGAGGAATGTATCTGAGTATGCGATGACAAATTATGGTATCGAGGTTGTTGAAGTGGAAGATATTGATGACGCGCTCCTCTATTTTACCGGCTGGCAACCTCCAGAGGTCCTAAGTGATGATCCCATCACAACTGAGGAATATATCACTTCGATGAAACCCCTTGCTACTACTCTTCTCACCCGGGCACAGTCCCACTTTGAAAATGCAAGTGATCACTTTGACCAGGCTGATATTCCCAATCGCTACCCGTTTTATTATAGAAACCAGGTGACTGATTTTCTCAATGATGCAGAAGACACTCTTGCAGAGTCAGAAACCTGGTTTGACCAGGATCAATACTACACGAGTACCAGTAAATCTTTTCAATCACTTATCAACAGTCAGTTTGTATTGTATGCTGTTTCGTTATTTGATCAAGATGATCAACAACACTATGTCTCTGATCTTCTCTTACAGGCTCAACAGATGAATACAAACAACAGCCATCAAGCAGAAACCGCACCGATCAATGGCTCTATATCCCTTCAGTGTGTAGGTGCCGCACAACAACGTGCCTCTGAAGCAGACAAGTATCTTTCAGATGCACAATCCGATCTTTCCAACGGAGATTTCTTCACCGCTCTCTATCAAATCGCCTACGCGGTACAGCGAAGTGACAGCGTGGGCTGGTGGATTAATATTTCCTCTGCATTCAACGATACCGGCGATATCACTGAAGATGATCTGCTCACTCTGGCCACCGAATACATCGAAGACGCGCAACAAGCCATCATCTACTCCAATGTCATTCTGCAAGAAGTCGGACAAAGCTCCACCTATATCACCCAAGCAGAAACCCTGCTTTCTTCTGCTCGTGACAACAAAGACAAAGACTACCTCGCTGCAGCCCTCTTCGGAGCACTTGAAGCCCTTGTTCGTGCCAATCTCGCACTGGAACTTGTGGATGGCTCAGATGAAGATAAACTCTTGCGCGCAGAAGAACTCGCCGCAACAAGCATTGCAGAAAGCAGAAACCGTGGTATCGAACCGGTTCTTGCTGTCAGCTATTATGAATTTGCCCAAAGTCTCAAAAATGAATCATCCTTTGATGCAGCACTCGAATACTACAAATATAGTGATCTTATCGCCGGCGTCGTCGCTCTCACCGATGCAACCATAACAAGCAACCGAGGATCACGATACATCGGCATACCTGACATCCATTTCTCCTTCTGGGAACGCATGGTCTTTAGCAATCTTGAAGTTATCTTCTTTTTTACCAGCATAGGAGCCGTCGGTGGATTTGGCCTCGCCCTCATTATTGTGGGGCTCTCTGGGAAACGACCGAAAAAACCAAAAACAACCACCGCCCATCGCATCTCAGACATCCCACGAAATATCAATGAATACTACCAAAAATAACAAATAAACCCCTAACTGATATCCCCTCCACCGGCTATGCAAGCACACGGCAAACTCTCCAATCATCATATCATCATCACCAAACCCAAAGACGTGGGGCGATTTTACACCAAAAGCCGCTTTGGCATCCCCCAACAAAACAACACGCTATATCTTAATTTTCTTGAAGCAGCGTTTCTTGTCGCAGAAAAAAAACTCATCGTCCATAAAAACAAACAAACACTCCATTTTCAAGACCTCGTTGACATAGCAGCAACCCAGATCCCCTGCTTTGACCTCTACTTCCAAGTCTTTTCTGATCTGCGCAAACGCGGTCATACCATCACACTTTCACCAGAAACACATCCCAGCACCTTTACCGAAAAACGAAAAACCAAACACCACACCACAAATCTACATGTCTTTGTTTTCTCCGAGCATGACACCATTGATGTATTCACCATTAAAACCCTCACAGAAACAAACCATGCCGCAGGCATATTCTGGTTTGCCCTAGTAGACGATGAAGGAGACATCACCTATTACTCCGTAAGCTTTGAAAACCCATCGGGCACACTTGAACCACAGCATTACCCAAAAACAACCGGTCTTCTTATCAAAGACCGTGTTATCATCAGCAATTCTACTCTTTCAAGCCAGCTTTTTTCAGAAGAATTCTATGGTAAACCCTTTGAAGACGGCCTGCAACTCTCCCTTCTAGAGGCATTGTACTTAGTGCAACATAATATGCTCACCGTTTTAGATTCAGACAAAGTCAAGATAAAAAAAACCCATCTGAAAAAAAAACTTGCACAGCATCAACCAGACCTCCTCAGCCGCTACCAAGTCTATCATGATCTCAAACAACGACATCTCATCGTTAAAACCGGATTTAAATTTGGCACCCACTTTCGAGCATATACCGAGCATCCTGACAAAACACATGCAAAATATATGATACATCTTATCGCAGAAAAAAGCGTAACTCATTGGTCTGAAATCAGTCGAGCAGTTCGCCTTGCCCATGCGGTAAATAAAAATATTTTATTTGCCCTATTTGGCCAAAAAACAATCCACTATCTCACATTTATACGGGTGCGGCCATAACGTATTTATACCCTCCACAACATTAGGCTTTTTTACCCGGAGGAGGAAGTTTTTTGCTACAAATTCGATGGCATGGACACGCATGTTTTGAGATCACCAATGATACCACACTCGTTACCGATCCTCATGATGGAAAATCCATTGGAATTCCCCCGCCAACAGTAACTGGCGACATCATTTTAATTTCTCATGATCATTATGATCATAATAGTGTTAAAACAGTGGAAAAACCTGGATCAAAGATCATTTCCGATGGAAAAAAACGAGATATCGACGATATCCATATCACCGGATTTGATTCATTTCATGATGAAAGTCAAGGCGAAAAACGTGGGCCAAATATTATGTTTAAAATCCAAAATGACGAGGTATCCTTTCTCCATCTTGGTGATCTTGGCCACGATCTTGACGAAGAGCGTATTGCAAATATTGGTCCGGTCGATATCTTATTTATCCCTATTGGAGGCACCTACACAATAGACGCTGATCAAGCATGGATGTTAGTTCAAAAAATCAAGCCAAAAATAACGGTACCTATGCATTACAAAATAGAAGGCTTATCTCTTCCCATCTCAGGAAATGAACTCTTTCTTGCAAAAGCAACCTACAAAACTGTAAAGGTAGGAAACGAAATCGATATTGAAAAAGAGGATTTACCAAAAGATCCGGAAATATGGGTATTTACCCTGTAATACCCTCTTTTTAGTCAAACACATCAGGATTAATACAATTAGGGGGTATCGATCCATTAAGTCCTGCAATCATATTTTTTGCAGCAAGAACAGCCATATTTGTTCGTGATTCAACTGTTGCTGATGCTGCATGGGGTTGTAATACAACGTTTTCTAATTCTCTAAGCTCTTTTGGCACGTGTGGTTCCTGTTCATACACATCAAGTCCTGCCCCATAAATCGTTTTGTTTTGTAATGCTTTGATAAGAGCCTGTTCATCAATAACTGGACCCCGTGAGGTGTTGATAAGAATCGCTGTTGTTTTCATCTGTGAAAGCTCAGCGGCACCTATTAGATGCTCGGTTTTCTTTGTAAGGGGAACATGAAGAGAAATCACATCGGAAATCTTGAGAAGCTTGGAGAGTGTGACTTTTTGTGCAGACGTTTCTTTTTCTAACACCTGATTTTGATGTGATGAGACATACACAACTTTCATAGCAAGGCCTCTACTTTTCAGGCCAACAGCAGTTCCAATTCGTCCCGCACCGATAATGCCAAGTGTTTTTTCTTGCAGTTGTTGACCTAACAGAAGGAGAGGGCCCCATCCTCTAAATTTTCCTTCACGAGTAAATTGGTCACCTTTGACTATGTGACGGGCGACTGCATAAATAAGTGCCCAGGTCATTTCAGCTGTGGCATCGGTGAGAACGCCAGGTGTATTGCAGACCGGGATACCAAGAGCGGTTGCTGCTGCCACATCGATGTTGTCATAGCCTACCGCATAGCTTGCTATCATTTTAAGAGACGGTTCGGCTTCAATGACGTCTTTATCAATGGGATCGGTCAGCAAACACAGCAATCCATCTTTTCCACGTACTCCTTCTATAATTTCTTGTTTACGCAGCACACGGTTTTCTGGATTGATTTCAACATTATAGCGCTGTGTGAGCATCTGTAATCCTTTTTCAGGAATTTTTCTGGTTACAAAAATGTTCATGGTTCTCCCTGAGAGTATGAATCTTCTTTCTTATTTTAAAGGGTCATAAAAAGACTTCGGAAAAAAAATGGTAAAAAACAAGGAAAGAAGTATATCTTTGTCAGAGACCTATAAAAAATAACAAATTCATGATAATAAGGTAAGAAGAGAAAAAAATATTAACAGGAAAACATTTTTAAGGCATAGTTTGTTATAAAAGGTAGCATTTGGGGGAGATATATGGTAAAAACAAGCAAAGATCAGATGAAACGTGATGAAAAAAAGGTAGTCAAAGAGCTTGAGCAACATGCAAATGATAGCATAGAAAGGATTGCCAAACGCTGTGGATTTTCTCGACAGAAGGTCTGGCGGATTATCAAACGTCTGGAAAAAAACAAAACGGTCTGGGGATACCAAGCGATAACTGACGATGAGAAACTTGGCGTTACTACCTATTTCATTCTTACGAAACGCACCAATAAACCCCTTACTAAAGAAATCGTGGATATTATCGTTAATCGGAAACTTAAACAGAAACTTACGAAACTCAACATTCAGCTTGTTGGATGCTATCTTGTTCATGGAACCTATGATTGGATTATTCTTGTCAAAGCACCAGGTATTACTCAGATCAAAATCTTTATTGATGGACTCCTCCAGGAATTCGGAGGGTATCTCAGTGAGATTCAAACAGAAGAAGTTCTCTTTCCTCTTCAAAAAGGAAACATTGAGAACCCACATCCTGAAAAACTCAAAGATTATTTTCTTGTGTGAAATAAATTATGCTCATACTTTCTTTTCATCAGGTCGTCTATAGTTTCTAATAAAATTAATTAGTATGTTGTGATGAAAGAAAGAGTATCATTTGATAGACAATAGAGCTGTACACTGTTTCTATCTTATTTCTTTGCCCCACTTGTACGAGTTGCCCGGTTATAGATTCGATCTCTGTTTTTCCGCCATGGCGAAGACTTTGATACATTGATGAATAATTGCTCTCGGTATTTTGTATCACCTGCTCTGTCTTTTGTATCATCGTTTTTGTATTCAATTTGAAGCCTTGTGTATTTGCAATTGTTGTGGATTCACGACAGATATCATGTACGATACGTCGAAGAACCGGATTTTCAAGAAGATATCCGTTTTGTTGTTGAAAGATCGCCGTAACTGGATTTATGCTTGCATTAATCACGGCTTTCGACCAGATTTCTTTCTGTATACAGGATGAGATCGAGGTGGTAATTCCTGCATGATTAAAGATAGTGGCTAGTTTGATGATTCTTTTTGTTTTTTTTCCGGAGAGTTCACCGATAATCGTTGCTCCTTCTCCCGTATGTTTTATATGGCCGGGGCGTGGTACAAAAACGCCATGTGTAGTAGTTGCTGCTAGGATATCATGTTCAGGGAAAAGAGTGGTGAGATTCTCGATATTGTCAAGCCCGTTTTGTAAACTGAGGATAGGTGTTGGTATATGCATTGTTGTTTTTAGTTGCTGAGCAGCTTTTTTGGTGTCATATGCTTTTACGGTGAGTATGATCAGATCGGGATCAAATGGTAGGTTTTCTAATGTTTCCTGTGCATGAATTGTAATGATACGATTTGTTTTTCCAGTGATGTGTAACTTTTTTTTCTGTATGGCCTGCATGTGTGGTTTTCTACCGATGAGTACGACATTGTGTTGCTTTTTGAGAAGACCCCCAAACAGTGATCCGATGGCACCGGCACCCATGATCATGATGTTCATGTGGTAATTCCCACCTTTTTCATTGTGGTTTTGATTTCATCTGCTGACATGGTAATTAGTGGAGAAAGTACGGGAACCTTGAGATCTTTTTTAAGGGTAATTAGGGATGCGATGGTGGATTTTTTTTTCTCGGAAAGACTATGATCAGTAATGAGTCCAAGGCAATGCGTGGTAGTAAGTATTTGTGCGAGGGGTTGTTGATTAGAAATTGTTGAAATGTTTGCAGGTATAAACCATGTTTTTGTAAAATCCTTTATGAGGTCTATGAGTGTTGCATGAGTCGATGCGAAATGAATCCCACAGCCGCGTCGCATGAGAAACCATGCCGCAAGAAGCGATTGCGGTCTTGTCACAAGTATACATACTGGGCCCTGTGTGTTATAGGGTAGTCCCCCAGGTCCTGCTATTTTTTCAGAGAAAAGATATGCCTGCTGATCGCGGATTTCAATAAAGAATTCTTTGTCGGGATTGGTGAGATCAACTGATGCATTTGTTTGTTTTTGAAGGAAGGCACCCAGATGTTCTGCTGCCTGTTGACTGGTGTAATCGTGTGTGCCAGATCGTTTTATGCGAAGAGCAAAGGAGATTTTGCTATTAAGTTGGGGACGTGCATAGGCTGCGAGGTGTTCTTGTAGATCAGCAAGTGTTGCTGAGGTGGTACTGACGGGGGAAAATGAAACAATGCCAAAGATATGTGAAAGAACCTTTGACACAGAGGTAATATCGTTGGTTTCAACAAACAATCTCCCATGAAGTTGATGAATGGTGGTGGACAGTTTCTTTTGTGTACAGGCAGCTTTTATGTTTCTACGTAACTGATTTTCAAATGTATTTCGTACATATCGACTTTTTAAGGCAAGTTCTCCGTAGCGTATCAGAATCCTATCGTACTGCATGTCATAAATGAAAAACCAGCTGAGTACATTAACATTTGGACTGATGATGCCGCTAAACTACTATGGATAGAGTATTGATCCATTCAGCAATACCGGTGAGGGCGAATTGTACGGATATAGCAACGGTGAGAAGTCCCATGATTCTAGTGAGAGCATCCATTCCTTTTTTTCCCAGGATTTTGATGAGTACAATGGAGCTGAGAAAGACCAGAAAGCTGATAATCATAGTTAGAACGATTGCGGGGATGACAAAAAGCAGAGGAGTTGGTACAGTCTGCATGCTTACGATGGTGACGGTGATGGCGCCAGGTCCTGAGAGGGAGGGAAGTGCTAAGGGGACGAGTGCAAAGTCTGTAGGGGCTGGTTGTTTTTTATCTGGGGTGCTTTCTCCAAATTGTTGTCCTCTACGAAGCATGTCCAAACCGACAAATCCCAGAAGTATTCCTCCTGCGATGCGTAGTGCAGGGATGCTGATTCCGAGATATTGGAGAATCGCTGAGCCTGCGATGGCAAATATGAGTAGTAATAGTGCTGCGTAGGTGACTGCATTCCGGGCGATACTTATTTGTTCTTTTCGGCTGCATTTGCTGGTGATAATGGAGAAGAGTGCAAGAGTTGATGCAGGGTTTACAATAATAAAGAGTGGGATAAAGACAGTGATGAATTGATCAATCATCTTCTGCTGTAAATTTGTTTGTCTTTAAGAATTCTTGGATGCTGGCGAGGACTAGTATTATTTTATGAAAAGTTCCAGGTTCCCAGAAGACTGTTGGAGGGGATCCAGCGGAGCATGATTTCTCCAGAGCAATCCGTTATTTTATCTCCCGCTTTGATTTCTCCCGAGGGCAGGATGCAACTGCTATCTAAGGGATCAATATTTTCCCAGCCTAAGTTTTTTTGTGCATAGGCAACAATTAAGGTATCATCACGTTTGAGAAAGGTTATGATTGCTGGAAGTTCGGTTGCAGACATATCTGAAAAGGCATCTGTGTTGACACAGCCTGAGAGAAGCACAAGTGCCATGATGCTGCAGCCGATGGTTAGTATGCCTTTTTGATTCATATGTTCACCTGTATTGTTATCTAATTAATCTTAATGGCAACCCCCTTAAAATATTTATCGGTACAAATTTTATAATAATAAAAATATTTTTATTGGGATTACTTTCATACACCTCTTCGAAAACCTTAATATACCTCAATCAATGTCGGGGTTCTACAACATAAATATTAAAATTCTTAAATAATAGGGGAGCACCAGTGGAATTTATTCTTATCAAAGGAGCCCGAGAACACAACCTCAAAAACATCGACGTTGAGCTCCCACGGGACAAACTCATCGTCATCACCGGGCTTTCGGGCTCTGGAAAATCAACACTTGCCTTTGACACCCTGTATGCAGAAGGGCAACGACGATACGTTGAATCACTCTCAGCCTACGCCAGACAATTCCTTGGATTAATGAACAAACCTGATGTGGACAGCATCGAAGGACTTTCTCCTGCAATCTCCATTGAGCAAAAAACCACGAGCAAAAATCCCAGAAGTACTGTTGGCACCACAACCGAAATCTACGACTACCTCCGCCTGCTCTACGCACGCATCGGCACCCCTTACTGCCCCGAGCATCACAAAAAAATCGTTCCTCAATCAGCAGAGAAAATAAGCAGACGAATTCAGGATGAACTCTCGGGCACCATCAACATTCTCTCACCAATTATTAGACAGAAAAAAGGAACCTACGAACACCTCTTCAAAGAACTCAACCAGGATGGATACACCAGGGTACGTGTGGACAACGCCCTGTATCGAACCGATGAAGAAATCACCCTGGACCGGTATAAAAAACACAACATCGACATCGTCATCGACCGGGTCAACACCACCGATCACACCCGGCTGACCGAAGCATGCGAACACGCCCTTCAAAAATCAGATGGACTTCTGATCGCACAAGACAGCAACACCACCGATCATTTGTATTCCTCAAAAATGGCATGCCCTATCTGCGGCATAGTCTTTGAAGAACTGCAACCACGCATGTTTTCCTTCAACAGCCCCTTCGGCGCCTGCGAAGCCTGCCATGGGTTAGGGATTAAAATGGAATTTGACCCGGATCTGATCATCCCCAATAAAGACCGCTGCATCGCCGATGGTGCAATAAAACTCTACAAATCCATCAGAGATAGCTGGCGAATCCGCTACCTTGGAAGCGTGGCACGACACCACGGCTTTGACGTCTTCACCCCTATTAAAGATCTCACCGAGGAACAATACAACATCCTCATGTACGGATCACCAGATCTCATTCACTATAATATGGTGATGCGAAACGGCGACAGCCAATGGAGTGGCAGAAGCAGCTGGGAGGGGCTCATCCCCCAGACCGATCGCCTCTACAAACAAACCGAATCAGATTACCGCAGACGAGAAATGGAACGCTTCATGCGCATCTCCCCCTGCCCAGAGTGCCAGGGAAAACGCTTGAAACCAAAAGTTCTCGCCGTCAAAATAGCAGAGAAATCCATCATCGACATCACCGATCTCTCCATCTCACGGGCCCTCCGTTTTTTCAAAACACTAAAGCTCACCAAAAAACAAGAAGAAATCGCCCGTCTCATCCTCAAAGAACTCATCCAGCGACTCGAGTTTTTAGACCACGTCGGACTCAACTATCTCACCCTTTCACGAAGCGCGGGAACACTGTCCGGCGGGGAGGCACAACGCATCCGGCTGGCCACCCAAATCGGATCCAACCTTACTGGCGTTCTCTACATCCTTGATGAACCCTCTATTGGTCTTCATCAAAAAGACAACAAAAAACTATTAAGCACCCTTGAACACCTCCGAGATATCGGCAACACCATCATCGTTGTCGAACACGATGAAGAAACCATTCGGTCTGCCGATCACGTCGTTGATATGGGGCCCGGCGCAGGGGTTCATGGCGGTGATGTTATCGCCCAAGGGACACCTGCAGAAATTGAGTCCACCCCTCAGTCTCTTACCGGACAATATCTTACTGGGAAACTGCAGATCGATACACCTACACGCAGAAGAACAGCAGATAGATATATACATTTATATACATGTTCGGAACATAACCTGAAAAACATCGACGTTCACATCCCCCAACAAGTCCTCAGCCTCATCACCGGTGTCTCCGGAAGCGGCAAATCCACCCTCATCTACGAAATACTCTACAAAGCACTGATGAAACAACTCCACAACTCCCGCACTATACCTGGAAAACACAAAGCAATAACAACCGATGCACCCATTGAAAAAGTTATCGTCATTGATCAAAGTCCCATCGGAAAAACACCACGCAGCAACCCTGCCACCTACACCAAAGTCTTTGACATGATCAGAAAACTGTTTGCCCAAACACCCGAGGCAAAACTCCGAGGCTACAAACCCGGACGCTTCAGCTTCAACCTCAAAGGAGGACGCTGCGAAGCCTGTCAAGGAGCAGGACTCATCAAAATCGAAATGCACTTCCTCCCTGACATCTACGTCGAATGCGAAGAATGCAAAGGCAAACGCTACAACCGAGAAACACTGGAGGTCACCTACAAAGGAAAAACCATCGCCGATGTTCTCGCCATGACCGTCGATGAAGCACTCGAACTCTTCCAACACATCCCATACATCAAACGCAAACTACAGACACTCTCCAAGGTGGGACTTTCCTACCTTAAACTCGGACAAAGTTCCACCACGCTTTCCGGCGGTGAAGCACAACGCATCAAACTCACCCGAGAACTCTCCAAACGAAGCACCGGAAACACTCTCTATCTTCTCGACGAACCCACCACCGGCCTGCATTTTCATGACATCAAAAAACTCATCTCCGTCCTCAACCATCTCGTCGACAAAGGAAACACCGTTGTCGTAATAGAACACAACCTCGAAGTCATCAAATCAGCTGATCACATCATCGATCTTGGACCCGAAGGAGGCGAACATGGAGGAACCATCGTTGCCACTGGCACACCCGAACAGGTAGCCAACATCACGCAAAGCTACACCGGACAAGAACTGAAAGCAATCCTTCAAAAAACAAAAGCATGTATGACCTAAACACCCTTCCCACCAACCCTGGCTGTTACCTCTTCAAAAACACCCAGCAGCACATCATCTACATCGGCAAAGCAAAAAACATCAAAAAACGCGTCAAATCCTACTTCCAAAAACCAACCACCGACCCAAAAACACAGGCACTTCTCACCCACATCGACGATCTCGACTACATCATAACAGACACCGAACTGGAGGCACTGCTGCTTGAAGACACCCTCGTCAAAAAACACCAACCTAAATACAACATCCGCCTCAAAGACGCCAAATCCTTTGCCTATCTTCAAATCACAAACGAAACATACCCACGACTACAAATCGCCCGACACAAAACCAACCACGGAACCTACTATGGGCCCTTCACCAGCGCACAAGAACGCGACTACCTCCTGAACTATCTCAGAAAAACCTTTCAACTGCGCACCTGCAAAAAACTCCCTAAACGCGCCTGCCTCAGACATCACATCCACCTCTGCAGCGCACCCTGCACCGGCAACATCACACAAGAGGACTACCTGCAAAACATCAAACAAGTCAAACTCGCACTCAACGGAAAAACAACAGATCTCATCACCCAGCTTCACCAAGAAATGAACCAAGCCGCAGAACACCAACAATACGAAAACGCGCTTACAAAACGAAACCAAATACAGGCCATGGAATACCTCAACCACCGCCAAAAAATCCAACGAGACAAAACATACAACGAAGACATCATCAACTACATCAAAAAAGAAGACACAATCTACCTGATGCTCTTCAACATCCACAAAGGAACATTAGAAAATAAAAACGAATTCATCTTCGACTACCATCCCAACTTTCTCGAAGAATTCATCACCCGCTACTACAGCGATCACCCTATCCCAAAAGAACTCATCCTCCCCAAAAACATAAGCACCACTCTCACCACCTACCTCACCCAAAAACGAGGAAACAATGTCACCGTAACCATCCCTAAAAAAGGAGAAAAAAAAAACCTCCTCAGCCTCGTCAACAAAAACATACAGCTCACTTTCTTTTCAGATATCACCAAAATTGAAGAACTCCAAAAAAAGATCCACCTCCAAGAACTCCCCACCATCATAGAATGCTTTGACATCTCCCATCTCAGCGGGACCTCAACGGTGGGTTCTATGGTCCAATTCCGAAACGGAAAACCAGATAAATCAAACTACCGACGATTCAGAATACGAAGCGTCCACACCATTGATGACACCAAAGCAATTGCAGAAGTCGTCCGCAGGCGATACACCCGCCTTCAAAAAGAACACCAAGACTTCCCCAATCTCATTATCATCGACGGAGGACGTGCACAACTCAACACCGCTCTTTCCGAACTTCAAAAACTCAATGTTCGCATCCCCGCCCTTGCCCTGGCAAAACAAAACGAAGAAATCTATCTTCCCGGACGACCGCAACCATTGCGCCTCCAAAAAAAAGAAAAAGCATTACAATTCCTGCAACAAATACGCGATGAAGCACACCGATTTGCAATCAAATACAACCGACTGCTACGAAAAAAGGAGCTGATCACCTGACCTCATTTAACCTCAAAACACCCTTTGAGCCAAAAGGATCACAACCACAGGCAATCAAACAACTCGTCGACGGAATAAACAGCGGAAACAGCAAACAAACACTTTTAGGAGTTACTGGATCGGGGAAAACATACACCATGGCTCACGTCATCCAGCACATCCAACGACCCACTCTTGTCCTTGCACATAATAAAACCCTTGCCGCTCAGCTCTTCAGCGAATTTAAGGAATTCTTCCCCGACAACCGCGTCGAATACTTCGTCTCCTACTATGACTACTACCAACCAGAATCATACATTCCTCAAAAAGATCAATACATCGAAAAAGATGCAGATATCAACCCAAAAATCGAACAAATGCGTATCGCTGCAACCGCATCACTACTCTCACGAAAAGATGTTATCGTCGTCGCCTCGGTCTCCTGCATCTACAGCGTCGGCGACCCCACCGATTTTCAAAAAATAGGATTCGAACTCAAAACACAACAAACCATCACCCGCACCGCACTTCTCCAACAACTCATCGAAGCACAATACGAACGAAACGACTTCGACCTGCAGCCCGGATGCTTCCGCGTCCGAGGTGACACCATCGATCTCATACCCAGCTACTACCCACACATCATCCGAATCGAACTCTTCGGCGACAAAATAG